>NZ_JBEYXZ010000004.1:46366-96436 GCF_040645305.1 Streptomyces sp. NPDC046831
GCACGCACGTACCGCACGCGGAGAACAACGCGCCCGCAGCGGCCCACGGACGGAAGGGGCCGTGCCGGGGGGTGCCCGCCCGCAGCGGCCGGCGCTGAGGAACTCACGCCGGCCCCAGGACGGACGTCCCCGAGTCACCGCGCGCGGGCACGCACGTACCGCACGCGGAGAACAACGCGCCCGCAGCGGCCCACGGACGGAAGGGGCCGTGCCGGGGGGTGCCCGCCCGCAGCGGCCGGCGCGTCCACGCGGGATGCGCTCCTGAAGAAACCGCACTCGCGCCGGTCCGAGGACGGGCACCCCCCGGCGCGGCCCCGCCCCACCCACGCACCGCACGCGGCGACCACGCACCGCACGCAGCGACCCCGCACCGCACGCCGGAACGCGGAAACGCGCCCCCACCCCACCCACGCACCGCACACCGCGGGACGCCCGAACCGCCAGGCCGGCGAACTACCCCGCCCCCCGGGCCGGCGACCCGCCACGCCCAGCACACCGGCTGCCCTCCTGGGCACATTGATCCCCGGAGGCGTGCCGTAGTCTCGTCCTCAGTCAGGTACCTAGGTTGAGGGACTCACGTGGCAGAGGCGGAGCGCATCATCGGTACGCCGGACACCCCGGACGCGGCACGGGCCGGGCAGGAACCCCCCGGCGAGCGTCCCGGTACCGAAGGCGGACAGCCCCCGGCCGGCGCATCGGACCCGGCGGCGGCCGGAGCAGCCGGGACCCCGGCCCCTGCCGAGCGGCCCAGGGGCAGGCGCCGGATCGCCGTCCTGTTCGCCGTCGCGGCCTTCGCGTACGTGCTCGACCTGGCCAGCAAGATGCTCGTGGTCGCCAAGCTGGAACACCACGCGCCGATCGAGATCGTCGGTGACTGGCTGAAGTTCGAGGCGATCCGCAACGCCGGCGCCGCCTTCGGCTTCGGCGAGGCCTTCACCGTCATCTTCACCGTGATCGCCGCGGCCGTGATCGTCGTCATCGCCCGCCTCGCCCGCAAGCTCTACAGCCTGCCCTGGGCGATCGCCCTCGGCCTGCTGCTGGGCGGCGCGCTGGGCAACCTCACCGACAGGATCTTCCGCTCGCCGGGCGTCTTCGAGGGCGCGGTGGTCGACTTCATCGCCCCGAAGCACTTCGCCGTCTTCAACCTGGCCGACTCGGCGATCGTCTGCGGCGGCATCCTGATCGTGCTGCTGTCCTTCCGCGGTCTGGACCCGGACGGCACGGTCCACAAGGACTGAGCCGTCCGGGCGCAGCCCGCCCTCCGGGCCTCTCGTACGGGACCGTCCGACCCGTCCGGCATACTCGACGGGTGAGCACGATTCCCGAGATCCGTACCCTGCCCGTGCCCGACGGCCTGGAGGGCGAGCGCGTCGACGCCGCCATCTCCCGCATGTTCGGCTTCTCCCGCACCAAGGCCGCCGAGCTGGCCACCGCGGGAAAGGTGCAGGTCGACGGCGCGGTCGTCGGCAAGTCCGAGCGCGTGCGCGGCGGGGCCTGGCTAGAGGTCGAGATGCCGCAGGCGCCCGCGCCGGTGCAGGTGGTCGCCGAGCCGGTCGAGGGCATGGAGATCGTGCACGACGACGACGACGTCGTGGTGATCGTCAAGCCGGTCGGGGTGGCCGCGCACCCGTCCCCGGGCTGGACCGGTCCCACGGTGATCGGCGGACTCGCCGCCGCCGGCTACCGGATCTCCACCTCGGGCGCCGCCGAGCGCCAGGGCATCGTGCACCGCCTCGACGTCGGCACCTCCGGCCTCATGGTGGTCGCCAAGTCCGAGTACGCGTACACGTCGCTGAAGCGCCAGTTCAAGGAGCGCACGGTCGACAAGCGGTACCACACGCTCGTCCAGGGCCACCCCGATCCGACCAGCGGCACGATCGACGCACCCATCGGCCGCCACCCCCAGCACGACTACAAGTGGGCGGTCACCGCCGACGGCAAGCCCTCGGTGACCCACTACGACCTGATCGAGGCGTTCCGCGCGGCCTCCCTGCTCGATGTGAAGCTGGAGACCGGGCGCACCCACCAGATCCGCGTCCACATGGCCGCCCACCGCCACCCCTGCGTCGGCGACCTGACGTACGGCGCCGACCCGACGCTCGCCAAGCGGCTCCGACTGACCCGCCAGTGGCTGCACGCCGTGCGCCTGGGCTTCGAGCACCCCGGGGACGGCCAGTGGGTGGAGTTCACCAGCGACTACCCCGAGGACCTGCAGCGGGCGCTGGACCAGGTCCGGGAGGAGACCTACGCATGAGCACGTCCGCCGTGGTGCGGGTGGCCGAGGACCTCGCCGACCGCGAGGCCTGCTTCGCGGTGCGCAAGCAGGTCTTCGTGGCCGAGCAGGGCGTGCCCGAGGACATCGAGTACGACGCCTACGACGCCGTCGCCGTGCACGTGCTCGCCGTCCGGGAGGACGGGACGCCGCTCGGCACCGGACGGCTCCTGCACGGCGAGGCCGCCGCGGCGAAGACGGGCGGTGACGCGTCCGTGGGATCGCTCGGCCGGCTCGCCGTCGCCAAGGAGGCCCGCGGGCTGGGCGTCGGCGTGGCACTGGTGCGGGCCATCGAGGACGCGGCCCGCGCGCGGGGGCTCACGGCGGTGGACCTGCACGCGCAGACGCATGCGCTGGGCTTCTACGAACGCCTGGGCTACGCGGCCTACGGCCCCGAGTTCCAGGACGCGGGCATCCCGCACCGGGCGATGCGGCGCCCGCTGTAGCCGACGCGCGGCCACCGCCCCCTGGTGCCTCCGGGCCACCGCGCCCAAGGCCGACCCGGGCCCGCCCCAGCCGACGCCGGGCCATCACGCACCGCGGCATGCGGCGCGCACCTCGGCAGGCGTCGAAGCGCCGCGCCCCGGTGATCCGCCGGCCCCCCCGGCACGGCGCCGGGCCACCGGGCCCCGCCCCGCCGCGGAACCCGACCACAGCGGCGCGGCGCCCCGCCGGCCCGTCCCGGGTCGCCCCACCACCCGCACCGCCGGTCACACCGGCACCGCATCGGGCGGTGTGCGGGAGCCGCAGGTGGGAACTGTGAAGTGGCAGGCTCGGGGTCTGCCAGGGGCATGTCTCCTGCCCAGGGGCGCCTGGGAACGTCCGGGAACGTCCGCACCACCGGAGCGCTGACCGTGGATCAGTTGGCCCTGTTGTTCGTGCTGTTGCTGGGGGCCGTGGTGAGCGTCCCGGTCGGGGCCCGGTTCGGGCTGCCGTCGCCGGTCCTGATGACGCTGCTCGGAATCGCGCTCGCCCTGCTCGAATTCGTCCCGAACGTCGACATCCCGCCCGACCTCATCCTGCCCGCCCTGCTGCCGCCGCTGCTCTACGCCGCCGCGCGGCGCACGTCGTGGCGCCAGTTCACCGCGAACAAACGCCCCATCTTCCTGCTCGCCGTGGCCCTGGTGTTCGTGACCACGGCGTGCGTGGCCACCGTCGCCCACGCGATCGTGCCCGGCATGCCGATCGCCGCGGCCTTCGTCCTGGGCGCGCTGATCGCCCCGCCCGACCCGGTCGCCGCGACCGCGGTCGCCGGGCAGCTCGGGCTCCCGCGCCGCCTGGTGTCCATCCTGGAGGGCGAGGGACTGTTCAACGACGTCACGGCCATCGTGCTCTACCACGTCGCGGTCGCCGCCGTGATCAGCGGGACGTTCTCGCCCTGGAAGGCCGGACTGGACCTGGTGCTGTCCGCCGTGGTGGCGGTGGCCGTCGGGCTGGTGCTCGGCTGGGGCGCGAACAAGCTGATGGACCTGCTGGAGGACGCCACCCTCCAGGTCGGGCTGACGCTGCTGGTGCCGTACGCGTCGTACGTGCTGGCCGAGGAACTGCACGGCTCGGGTGTCCTCGCCGTGCTCACCACCGCGCTCTTCCTCGCCGAGTACGCCACCGACGCCGACGACGTGATGACGCGCCTGGCCGGTCACACGTTCTGGGACGTCGTCGACACGCTGGTCACCGGCATCGCGTTCGGGTTGATCGGCCTGGAACTGCACAACGCCATCCGGACGGCCTCCGGGCGGTGGGGCGAGCTGCTCGGCTGGGCGGCGATCATCGTGGCCGTCGTGGTGATGGTCAGGCTCATGTGGCTGCTGCCGGCGACCTGGCTCACCAAACGGCTGCACGCGTGGCGCGACTCCGACGAGGAGATCCCGACGACGTGGCGGGAGACCGTCGTCATGTGGTGGTCGGGGATGCGCGGGGTGGCGTCCGTGGCGCTCGCCCTGGCCATTCCGCTGAAGACGGACAGCGGCGCACCGTTCCCCAACCGGGACGAGATCATCTTCATCGCGTTCGGGGTCATCCTGGCGACCCTGGTGCTGCAGGGACTGACGCTGCCGTGGCTGGTGAGGCGGCTGAACGTGCGGGCCGACACGGAGCGGGAGAAGGAGTTCGAGAAGCAGCTGGCGGTGCGGGCGGCGAAGGCCGCCAAGCGGAGGCTGAAGGAGATCGAGGAGGTCGAGGACCTGCCGGAGGAGTTGTCCGAGCAGATGCTGCGGGGGGCCTTCGAGATCGGGGTGCGGATCAGCCCGGACATCGGCGACGACGAGCGCCGGGAGGCGCACCAGCACCGGGTGCGCAGGCTCAAGCGGGTGCGGCGGATCCAGGGCGAGATGCTGAGTGCCGCGCGGCACGAGGTGCTGGCGGCGCGGAGCGAGCCGGGAGCGAACCCGGAGATCGTGGACCGGGTGCTGCGGCACCTCGACGTGCGCAGCCTGCGCTGACCTCGCCGTGGGGCCGCCGTACGCCGGCCGTACGGCCGCCGCACGGGCCCGGCGGCCTGCCGCCGGGCCGGGTGCACGCCGCTGCATCGGAAACGCGTCGTCGGCGCCGCCGCCCCGCACACGCAGGACGGCTTCTGGGTCGGCGCGCTGCACGACGAGGCCGAGGACGACGGCGCCTTCGTCGAGCGGCGCCCGCGGACACCGGCGCGGAAGCGCCGGGCGTCACGGCCGCGGACCCACCCGACCGGGCTGCCCGGCCCCCGCCCGCCCCACCCGTCCGGCCGCGCACCCGTCCGGGCCCACCCGTCCGGGCCCACCCGGTCGGCCCGGCGCCGGAGGGCCGGAGTTGCTTCGCCGGACCCCGGTGTCTCTATAGGCTCGGGTCATGACTCGCAACGTCGTGATCAGTGGTGGCGGCACGGGGATCGGGCTCGCCGCGGCCCGGGCCTTCGCGGCCGACGGGGACCGGGTCCTGCTGCTCGGGCGGCGGGGCGACGTGCTGGAGAAGGCGGCGGTGCCGGGCGCGCTCACCTACGCCGCCGATGTGGCCGACGTCGCCGGCGTGCGGGGCGTCGCCGAGTTCGTGGCCGGGGAGCTCGGCGCGGTGGACGTGCTCATCCACAGCGCCGGGGGGTCCGGGCAGCTGGAACCCCGGGTGGAGCGCGACGACCCGCTCGACCTGGTCGCCGACAACTGGGAGCTGAACTTCCGGCTCAACACCTTGACCGCCGTCCTGCTCACCGAGGCGCTGAAGGCCCGGCTCGCGGAGCCGGGCGGCCGGGTGCTGTTCCTCAGCTCCATCGCCGCGTACCGGGGCTCCGGGAGCGGCGCCTACGCGGCGTCCAAGGCCGCCCTGCACCCGTACGCCCACGACCTGGCCCGGCAGCTGGGCCCGCGCGGGATCACCGTGAACGTGGTGGCGCCCGGGTACGTCGAGGACACCGGCTTCTTCGGCGACGCCATGACCGAGGAGCGGCGCGCCCGGCGCATCGCGGAGACCTCCACCGGCCGGGCCGGAACGCCCGGGGACGTGGCCGCGACGCTGCACTGGCTCGCCTCCCCGGGCGCCGCGCACATCACCTCGCAGATCATCCAGGTCAACGGAGGCGCCGAACGCGGCCACTGAGCGGCCGGCGGAGCCGGGGCACCGGACCAGGAGTCCGGTGCCGGCCCCGCCCGGCGAGGCTCAGCGGCGGCCCGTCGCGGGCTTCTCGAAGGAGCGCCAGGCGGCACTGTCGCGGACCGGCCGGCGCCCGTCGGCCGGGCGGCCCGGCGGCGGCACGGCCGCGGCGGTGTTGACGCGGGGCAGCGCGTACGGGTGCTGCTCGCTCAGCCAGCGGATCATCTCCTCGCGCACGGTCACCCGTACGGTCCAGATGTCGTCCGCGTCCTTCGCCGTCACCAGGGCGCGCACCTCGACGGTGGTCGGCGTGGAGTCCGTGACCTGCAGTCCGTAGGCGCGGCCGTCCCAGGCCGGGCACTCGCGCAGGATGTCGCGCAGCTTGTCCCGCATCGCCTCGATCGGGGCGCTGTGGTCGAGGTGCCAGTAGACGATGCCGGTCATCTGCGGGGTGCCGCGGGACCAGTTCTCGAACGGCTTGGACGTGAAGTACGACACCGGCATGGTGATCCGGCGCTCGTCCCAGGTCCGCACCGTCAGGAAGGTGAGCGTGATCTCCTCGACGGTGCCCCACTCGCCGTCGACGACGACCGTGTCGCCGATCCGCACCATGTCCCCGAAGGCGATCTGCAGCCCGGCGAACAGGTTGCCGAGCGTCGACTGCGCGGCGACACCCGCGACGATGCCGAGGATGCCGGCCGAGGCCAGCAGCGAGGCACCGGCCGCGCGCATCGCCGGGAAGGTCAGCAGCATCGAGGCGGCCGCCACCACGATGACGATCGCCGAGACGACACGCATGATCAGCTCGACCTGCGTGCGCACCCGGCGCACCTTGGCGGGGTCCCGGTGGGCGCGGGCGCTGGCGTAACTGGAGTAGGACGTCTCGACGACGGCCCCCGCGATCCGGATGACCAGCCAGGCGGCCGAGCCGATGAGTACCAGGGTCAGCGTCCGGCCGATGCCCACCCGGTGCGGCTCCAGCAGCTCGAGCTGGTCGTACGACCCTCTGAGCAGGGCGGCGCAGAGCACCAGCTGGTAGGGGATGCGGGCACGGCGCAGCAGGCCCCACAAGGGTGTCTCGTGGTGCCTTCCGTCGGCCTTGCACAGCAGCATGTCGGTGGCCCAGCCGATCACCAGAGTAAGGACGACCGAGCCCCCGACCACGATCAGCGGGCGGAGTACGTTCTCCATGCCAGCGAACCTAACCGGCAGCGTGCGGGCATGAACATGTGTCTTCACCCTGATTGCGGGTAGGGCGCGGCGCGGTGTGGCGAGGCTCTCGCCGGGAGCCGGGAGCCGGGAGCCGGGAGCCGGGAGCCGGGAGCCGGACGACCGGTCCGGCAGCCCGGCCGGCCCGGCAGCAGGCGCCGGGCCGGCCGGCCGGCGGGAGCGTGGGTGGCCGGCGGGGAGGGCGGCGGCCGGGGTCGGGCGCCGCCGTTCCCGGCTGGCACCATGGCCCCATGGACATCATGCTCTTCCACTCGACCTACGGCCTGCGACCCGCGGTGCGCCGGGCCGCGGACCGGCTGCGCGCCGCCGGACACCAGGTGTGGACGCCGGACCTGTTCGCGGGCCGGACCTTCGGCACGGTGGAGGAGGGCATCGCGTTCAAGGACGAGATCGGCAAGGACGAACTGCTCAAGCGGGCCGTGCTGGCCGCCGCGCCCTACTCGGAGCGCGGGCTGGTCTACGCCGGGTTCTCGCTCGGCGCCTCGATCGCGCAGACCCTCGCGCTCGGCGACGACAAGGCGCGCGGCCTGCTCCTGCTGCAGGGCACCTCGGACATCGCCCCCAACGCCGCGGTGGACGGCCTGCCCGTCCAGCTGCACGTGGCCGAACCCGACCGGTTCGAGACGGACGACTGGCTGAGCGCCTGGTACCTGCAGATGGGCCGGACCGGTGCCGACGTGGAGATCTACCGGTACGCCGGCGCCGGGCACCTCTACACCGACCCGGACCTGCCCGACTACGACGAGGAGGCGGCCGAGGCCACCTGGCGGGTGGCGCTCGGCTTCCTCGACAGCCTGTGACCGGACCCGTACCGTGCCCGGGCGCCCGCCCGCAGCGGCGGATGGCCTGGGCAGGCCCCGGGACGCTGCCCGGCGGCTACACCGGGTCGTACGTCCGCTCGACCTTCTGCGTGCCGCTGCGGGTGCGGTACGAGCGGGTCCACCGCGAGGCGGCGTCCGGGTCCGCGCGGTCGGACAGGACGTAGTAGTCCATCTGCGCGCGCTCCGCGGTGATGTCCAGGACGCCGTAGCCGTGGCGGTCGGTGTCGACCCAGTGCACGTGCCGGTTGGCGGCGCGGATCACCGGCGCGGCCACGGCCGAGACCGTGCCCTCGGGGACCTTGACGATGTCGTCGAGGTTGTCGGACGTCACCGAGGTGACCACGAACTCCGTGGCGGCCGACGCGGACAGCGGATACGTACCGGCGTCCACCGGGACGTCGTTGGCCCACGCCATGTGGATGTCGCCGGTGAGGAACACGGTGTTGCGGACGGCGTGCGAGCGCAGGTGGGCCAGCAGCTCCCGGCGGTCGTCCGTGTAGCCGTCCCACTGGTCGGTGTTGACGGCGAGGCCCTCCTGCGGCAGCCCCAGCAGCTTCGCGAGCGGCCTGAGCAGGTCCGCGGAGAGCGACCCGACGGCGAACGGCGAGATCATCACCGAGTTGCCGACCAGGCGCCAGGTGGTGTCGGAGGACGCCAGTCCGGCCTTCAGCCAGTCGAGCTGGGCGCGTCCGGTGAGGGTGCGGTCCGGGTCGTCGACCGAGCCGCTGCCCGTGGACGCCTGCTGCGAGCGGAAGGAGCGCAGGTCCAGCAGGGACAGGTCGGCCAGCTTGCCGAAGCGCAGCCGGCGGTACGTGGTGCCCTCCACCGCCGGGCGGACCGGCATCCACTCGAAGTAGGCCTGCTTCGCGGCCGCCTGACGCGCGCTCCAGGCGCCCTCAGCGCCCTCGGTGTGGTTGACCGCGCCGCCCGGCCAGGCGTTGTCGGCGAACTCGTGGTCGTCCCAGATGGCGATGACCGGCGCCCTGTGGTGCAGGGCCTGCAGGTCGGGGTCCGTCTTGTACGTGGCGTGCCGGGTGCGGTAGTCGGCGAGGGTGAGGATCTCGTTCGCCGGCGTGTGCGGACGGACGACGGTGCCGCGGGTGCCGTACTCGCCGGAGGCGTACTCGTAGATGTAGTCGCCGAGGTGCAGCCAGGCGTCCAGGTCGCTGCGGGCCGCGAGGTGGCGGTAGGCGGCGAAGTAGCCGGCCTCCCAGTTGGCGCAGGACACCACGCCGAAGCGCAGGCCCTGGACGGCGGCGTCACGGGCGGGCGCGGTGCGGGTGCGGGCGACGGGGGAGTCGGTGCCGCCGGACGAGAAGCGGAAGAAGTAGTCGGTGGCCGGCTCCAGACCGCGGATGTCGGCCTTGACGGTGTGGTCGGAGGCGGCGGTGGCGGTGGTGGAACCCCGGGCGACGACGGTCTGGAACGACCTGTCCTTCGCCACCACCCAGCTCACCTCGGTGTCCGGGCCGAGCCCGGAGCCGGGTATGGCCTCGGCGGTGGGGGTCACGCGGGTCCACAGCAGGACGCCGTCCGGCAGCGGATCACCGGAGGCGACGCCGTGCAGGAAGGCGGGCGTCCCGGTGGCCGCGCGGGCGGGCAGCGCGGCGGCGAGCGGGCCGGCCAGCACAGCAGTGGCCGCCGCGGCCTTGACGACCGTACGGCGGCGCGGGGAAAGGGAGTTGGCGAGCTCCGACGTCGTCGTCGCACGCTCGGAGGGTCTGTATCGACTGGTCACGGACGATCAGGCTACTGACCGGTACCGGCCGCGACGAGTCAACTGCCGAACATTCACCGTTTGTTACGCCCGGCCACCCCGCCTGGGGCGGGCGGCCGGGGGCGGAGCCCGCGACCCCTCGGCGTGCGCGTGCAGCCTCGGGGCCGCGACGCGGTGCCGTGGACCACGCACCGGACGGACAGTCACATGCCGTACGACGCGGCCGCGGTGCGCGCCCGTGCGCACCGAAGTGCCCCGGACCCGCTGCGGGTCCGGGGCACCGCGCCTGCCGGTCGCCGGCCGTGCGGAGGCCGCGCGGCTACGAGGTGAGCGCCTTCTGGATGGCGGTGCCGAACTCGGCGGTCGTCATGGGAGCGCTCTGGCCGTCGCTGCCGGTGACCTTCTTGCCGTCCATGACGAGGGACGGCGTGCCCTGGAAGCCGTACTTCTTGCCGTCCGCGTCGAACTTCTCGCTCATCACCAGCGCCCACTTGTCGAAGGTGCCGTTCTTCACGTCGTCCTGGAACTTCTTGTTGTTCTTCAGGGCGTCGACGGTGTTCGCCACCTTGATCAGGTACGCGTCGTCCTTGAACTTGTCGTCCGTCTCCTCGGGGTGGTACTTGGCCGAGTAGAGGGCCGCCTTGTACTCGAGGAAGGCCTCGGGGCTCACGTTCAGGGCGGCGCCCAGCGCGCTCAGCCCGTTGCGGGAACCCTCCCCGGGGAGGTTGGTGTCGAGGAAGCTCGCGCCGACGAACTGGACCTTGTACTTGCCGGCGTCGACGTCCTTCTTGAGGGTCGGGCCCACGGTCTGCTCGAACTGGGCGCAGACCGGGCACCGCGGGTCCTCGTACATCACGAGGGTCTTCTTGGCGGTGGCCTTGCCGATGACGACGGTCGTGCCGTCGGTGCCGCTGCTGTTGGCCGGCTTGACGAGCTTCTCGTCCTTCACGGCCTCCCAGTGGCCCGGCTTGTTCGACTGGACGACCGCGTAACCTATGCCGCCGGCCGCCGCCAGGACGGCGACGACCGACAGGCCGACGACGATCTGCCGCTTGGCCTTGGACCGCTTGGCCTCGCGCTCGCGTTCGGCGCGCAGCCTCTCGCGGGCCGCCGTCTTCGCCTCCTGGGCGTTGCGCTTGCTCATGGTGGTGTTCTCCCTGTGGGACGCGCAGGGTGGCTGCGCGGTGGACGTGTGGGGGCTGCTCGCGCCCGGGGTGCCGTCTGGCCGGGGCGACGGCCGGGGCCGTCCGGACGTGGCGACCGGGGTGCCGTCTCGGGCCGGGGCGCCGGGCGGGCGCACGGGGAGCGGCCGGGCGGCCGCTCAGGCGAGGGCGGCCGGGCAGGGCGGTCCGCGCCGTCCCAGGGAGTGCACGAACAGACGGGTGCGCGGGGCGGTGGCCCGCGGCGCGGGGCGCGCCGGGCGGCCGGCGTCCGGGGCCGGCCGTACGGCCCCCGCGGCGACCGCGAGCAGCAGCGGCCGGAAGGTGGTGGCGGCCACCGCGCGCAGCAGCTGGGCGAGGGCCCGCTCACCGCGGCGCAGCCAGGCGGCCGCGAGGAGACCGACCCCGACGTGCGCCCCGAGCAGCAGCCAGGCGGTCGCCGGGCCGGACTGGGCGAGCAGGCCGGCGAGCCGGCCGGCGTCAGCGCCGCCCGGCCACCACCCCCCGTGCAGGTGCTGAGCGCCGCCGCCGCTCAGGCGGGCGAGCGGGATGCCGACGTCGGTGCCGCCGCCGCACAGCAGGTCGAAGCCGACGGAGCGCAGCGGGCCGGCCACCGGGCCGCCCGCGCGGCCGTAGCAGACGTGCTGGCCGGTGGTGAAGACCGTGTCGGCGGCCAGCTCCAGCGGCACGAGCAGGGCGGCGATCCGCCCGAAGCCGCGCTCGCGGCCCGCAAGCAGGAACGCGGGCACGAACACGGCGGCCGCGACGGCGGCCACCGTGTTCAGCGGCAGCGGGACCCTGGACAGCAGCACGTGCGACGCGGTGCTGAGTGTCACGGTCACGGCCGTGAACAGCGCCGCGCGAACGGCTCTGAGCTGGGTCCCGGATATGTCCATAGCGAAAGGGAGTGTGTCACGGACACCGGTAAGAGAGCCCTAAAGGGTCCCTGTGGGCGTCCCGGCCGTCACAGACCCGGAATCCGCCCGTTGCGGAAGAGGTCCACGAAGATCTGGTGGTCGGCGCGCGCGCGTGCCCCGTAGGTGTGCGCGAAGTCCACCAGCAGCGGCGCGAAGCCCTCCTCGTCGGCCGCGATCGCCGCGTCGATGGCCCGCTCGGTGGAGAACGGCACCAGCGACTCGCCGGACTGGTCGTCGGCCGCGGCGTGCATCGTCGCCGTGGCCCGGCCGAGGTCGGCGACGACCTGCGCGATCTCCTCCGGATCGTCGATGTCGCCCCAGTCCAGGTCGACGGCGTACGGCGAGACCTCCGCCACCAGCTGGCCGGCGCCGTCCAGCTCCGTCCAGCCCAGCCACGGGTCGGCGTGCGCCTGGAGGGCGCGCTGGGAGATCACCGTGCGGTGGCCCTCGTGCTGGAAGTAGTCGCGGATCGACCGGTCCGTGACGTGCCGGGAGACCGCCGGGGTCTGGGCCTGCTTGATGTAGATGACGACGTCGTTCTCCAGGGCGTCGCTGTGCCCCTCCAGCAGGATGTTGTACGACGGCAGGCCGGCCGAGCCGATGCCGATGCCGCGGCGGCCGACGACGTCCTTCACGCGGTAGGAGTCCGGGCGGGCCAGGGACGCGTCCGGCAGCGTCTCCAGGTAGCCGTCGAAGGCCGCGAGCACCTTGTAGCGGGTGGCCGCGTCGAGCTCGACGGAGCCGCCGCCGGGCGCGAAGCGGCGCTCGAAGTCGCGGATCTCCGTCATCGAGTCCAGCAGGCCGAACCGGGTCAGCGAGCGGGCGACGCGCAGGGCGTCCAGCAGCGGCCCCTGGGCGGTGTCCAGGGTGAACGGGGGCACCTCGTCGCTCTTGGCGCCGGTGGCCAGGGCGTGGACGCGCTCGCGGTAGGCGGCCGCGTAGATCGTCACCAGCTCGGTGATCTGCTCGTCGCTGAGCGCCTTGGCGTAGCCGATCAGGGCCACGGAGGCGGCGAAGCGCTTGACGTCCCAGGTGAAGGGGCCGACGTACGCCTCGTCGAAGTCGTTGACGTTGAAGACCAGCCGGCCGTTGGAGTCCATGTACGTGCCGAAGTTCTCGGCGTGCAGGTCGCCGTGGATCCATACGCGCGAGGTGCGGTCGTCCAGGTACGGTCCGCTGTGTATCCCCCCGGCGGCCCGCCCGGCGTGCTCCGCCTCCAGGTCGTGGTAGAAGAGGCACGCCGTCCCCCGGTAGAAGGCGAAGGCCGAGGCGGCCATCTTCCGGAACTTCACGCGGAACGCGGCCGGGTCGGCGGCCAGGAGCTCGCCGAAGGCGGTGTCGAAGACGGTGAGGATCTCCTCACCGCGCTGCTCGTCGCTGAGCTGGGGGACCGACATCGCTGGGTGCCTCCTGGTACGAGACGTGAATCTGACGTGTACAGGACGTGCTGGGCGGATCCCGCGGGATCCCCCTCACGCCAACGCCCGGCGGGGCGGACGAGTGCCCGCCCTCGCCCCGCCCGAAGGCGGGCGGGGAGGACCGCTCTCCCGCCGTCCGGCCGCCGCCCCTCGCCGGGGCGCCTCGCGCCACAGTATCCGTCCGGGTGTCGGTGCCGGGGCATAGACTTCGACGCTGTCCCCCGGACCGTCCGCAGCCCGTCGCCCACCCCTCCGGCCGCCACCACCGCCGGCCGGGGCGCGGGCGCCGCAGCACCTGATCTTTGGAGGCCGAACCGTGTCGAAGCCGCCGTTCACGCACCTGCACGTCCACACCCAGTACTCGCTGCTGGACGGTGCCGCGCGGCTGAAGGACATGTTCAACGCCTGCAACGAGATGGGCATGACGCACATCGCCATGTCCGACCACGGCAACCTCCACGGGGCGTACGACTTCTTCCACTCCGCGAAGAAGGCCGGGATCACCCCGATCATCGGCATCGAGGCGTACGTCGCCCCGGAGTCCCGGCGCAACAAGCGCAAGATCCAGTGGGGCCAGCCGCACCAGAAGAAGGACGACGTCTCCGGCTCCGGCGGTTACACCCACAAGACGATGTGGGCGGTGAACAGCACGGGCCTGCACAACCTCTTCCGCCTCTCCTCGGACGCCTACGCCGAGGGCTGGCTGCAGAAGTGGCCGCGCATGGACAAGGAGACGATCGCGCAGTGGTCCGAGGGCATCGTCGCCTCCACCGGCTGCCCCTCCGGCGAGGTGCAGACCCGGCTGCGTCTCGGCCACTTCGACGAGGCCCTGAAGGCGGCCGCCGACTACCAGGACATCTTCGGCAAGGACCGGTACTTCCTGGAGCTGATGGACCACGGCATCGACATCGAGCGCCGGGTCCGCGACGGCCTGCTGGAGATCGGCAGGAAGCTGGGCATCCCGCCGCTGGTCACCAACGACTCGCACTACACGTACGCGCACGAGGCGAGCGCCCACGACGCCCTGCTGTGCATCCAGACCGGCAAGAACCTCTCCGACCCGGACCGCTTCAAGTTCGACGGCACCGGCTACTACCTGAAGTCGACCGACGAGATGTACGCCATCGACTCCTCGGACGCCTGGCAGGAGGGCTGCGCCAACACGCTCCTCGTCGCCGAGATGGTCGACACCACCGGCATGTTCGAGAAGCGCGACCTCATGCCCAAGTTCGACATCCCCGAGGGCTACACCGAGGTCACCTGGTTCCAGGAGGAGGTCCGCCGCGGCATGGAGCGCCGCTACCCGGGCGGCGTCCCCGAGGACCGCCAGAAGCAGGCCGAGTACGAGATGGACGTCATCATCCAGATGGGGTTCCCGGGCTACTTCCTCGTGGTCGCCGACTTCATCATGTGGGCCAAGCGCCAGGGCATCGCCGTGGGCCCCGGCCGAGGCTCCGCGGCCGGCTCGATCGTCGCCTACGCCCTCGGCATCACCGACCTCGACCCGATCCCGCACGGCCTGATCTTCGAGCGGTTCCTCAACCCCGAGCGCATCTCCATGCCCGACGTCGACATCGACTTCGACGAGCGCAGGCGCGTCGAGGTCATCCGGTACGTGACGGAGAAGTACGGCGCCGACAAGGTCGCCATGATCGGCACCTACGGCACCATCAAGGCCAAGAACGCGATCAAGGACTCCGCGCGCGTCCTGGGCTACCCGTACGCGATGGGCGACCGCATCACCAAGGCGATGCCCGCCGACGTCCTCGGCAAGGGCATCCCGCTGTCCGGCATCACCGACCCCGGCCACCCCCGCTACTCGGAGGCGGGCGAGGTCCGGGCGATGTACGAGAACGAGCCGGACGTGAAGAAGGTCATCGACACCGCCAAGGGCGTGGAGGGCCTGGTCCGGCAGATGGGCGTGCACGCCGCCGGCGTGATCATGTCCAGCGAGACCATCACCGAGCACGTCCCGGTCTGGGTGAGGCACACCGACGGCGTGACCATCACGCAGTGGGACTACCCGAGCTGTGAGTCGCTCGGCCTGCTGAAGATGGACTTCCTGGGCCTGCGCAACCTCACGATCATGGACGACGCCGTCAAGATGGTGAAGGCCAACAAGGGGATCGACATCGACCTCCTGGCCCTCCCGCTCGACGACCCCACGACCTTCGACCTGCTCCAGCGCGGCGACACCCTCGGCGTCTTCCAGTTCGACGGCGGCCCCATGCGCTCCCTGCTGCGCATGATGAAGCCCGACAACTTCGAGGACATCTCCGCCGTCTCGGCCCTGTACCGGCCCGGCCCGATGGGCATGAACTCCCACATCAACTACGCGCTGCGCAAGAACAAGCAGCAGGAGATCACGCCGATCCACCCGGAGCTGGAGGAGCCGCTCAAGGAGGTCCTGGACGTCACCTACGGCCTGATCGTCTACCAGGAGCAGGTGCAGAAGGCCGCCCAGATCATCGCGGGCTACTCGCTCGGCGAGGCCGACATCCTCCGCCGCGTGATGGGCAAGAAGAAGCCCGACGAACTGGCCAAGAACTTCACCATCTTCCAGGCCGGCGCCCGCAAGAACGGCTACAGCGACGAGGCCATCCAGGCACTGTGGGACGTGCTGGTCCCGTTCGCCGGCTACGCCTTCAACAAGGCCCACTCCGCCGCGTACGGCCTGGTGTCGTACTGGACCGCCTACCTGAAGGCCAACCACCCCGCCGAGTACATGGCCGCGCTGCTGACCTCGGTCAAGGACGACAAGGACAAGTCGGCCGTCTACCTCAACGAGTGCCGTCGCATGGGCATCCGGGTGCTCCCGCCGAACGTCAACGAGTCCGAGGCGAACTTCGCCGCGCAGGGCGACGACGTGATCCTCTTCGGCCTGTCCGCCGTCCGCAACGTCGGCACGAACGTCGTCGAGTCGATCATCAAGTGCCGCAAGGCCAAGGGGAAGTACACCTCCTTCCCGGACTACCTCGACAAGGTCGAGGCGGTGGTCTGCAACAAGCGGACCACGGAGTCGCTGATCAAGGCCGGCGCCTTCGACACCATGGGTCACACCCGCAAGGGCCTGACGGCGCAGTACGAGCCGATGATCGACAACGTGGTCGCGGTGAAGCGCAAGGAGGCCGAGGGCCAGTTCGACCTCTTCGGCGGCATGGGCGAGGAGCAGAGCAGCGAGCCCGGGTTCGGGCTCGACGTCACCTTCAGCGACGAGGAGTGGGACAAGACCTACCTGCTCGCGCAGGAGCGGGAGATGCTCGGCCTGTACGTCTCCGACCACCCGCTCTTCGGCCTGGAGCACGTCCTGTCCGACAAGGCCGACGCGGGCATCGCCCAGCTCACCGGCGGGGAGCACGCCGACGGCGCGGTCGTCACGATCGGCGGCATCATCTCCGGCCTGCAGCGCAAGATGACCAAGCAGGGCAACGCCTGGGCGATCGCCACCGTCGAGGACCTCGCCGGCTCCCTCGAGTGCATGTTCTTCCCCGCCACCTACCAACTGGTGTCGACGCAACTCGTCGAGGACGCCGTGGTGTTCGTCAAGGGCCGCCTCGACAAGCGGGAGGACGTGCCGCGCCTGGTCGCGATGGAGCTCATGGTCCCCGACCTGTCGAACGCCGGCACCAACGCGCCGGTGGTGCTCACCATCCCCGCCCTGAAGATCACCCCGCCCATGGTCAGCCGGCTCGGCGAGATCCTCAGCCACCACAAGGGCGACAGCGAGGTGCGGATCAAGCTCCAGGGGCCGCGCAAGACGACGGTGCTGCGCCTGGACCGGCACCGGGTGAAGCCGGACCCGGCGCTGTTCGGCGACCTGAAGGTGCTGCTCGGGCCGTCCTGCCTGGCGGGCTGACACGCACCGCCCGCCAGGCGGCGGCAACGGTACGAGGGGCGTGCCCGTCAAGACCGTGCACGCCCCTCGCCGTCACTCACGCAGGGCCCAACGGCCCGGTCGGCGGCCTCAGTTGTGGCCGAAGCGCTTCTGACGGCCCTTGCGGCCCACGTCGGAGGGACTCATCTGCGGGACGTGGTGCTCGGTCCGCGGCTCCCGCGCGGACGGCTGCGGCTCCTGGGCGCCCTGCGCGGACACCGGCGCCTTCTGCCTGCTGCGGTCCTGCTTCCGGTTCTTGGCCATGGTGATCTGCCTCCTGTTGGGGGTCTAGGGGCCAGGGCCGGGATCAGATTCACATACGCTGAGAATGAACGCATGTCGGATAATTACCTTCTGTGACTGGGGTGTCGGGCGTCGTACCCCCGAAACGCCACGCCGAAGATCCAGTTCGGGCCGTGAACCCCCGCCGGGTCGGGCAGACTCGAAGCAAGCCCGAAGCAAACCTCCCGGAAAGAGGGTGGATCGCGTGGACCGCTGCATCGTCCTGGTGGACGCCGGGTATCTGCTGGGGGCCGCGGCCAGTCTCCTCGCCGGGGAACCGTCGCGGTCCCGCATCACCGTCGACCACACCGCCCTCGTCCAGGGGCTGCGGGAGCAGGCCGAGTCGGACACGGAGCGGCCGCTGCTGCGGATCTACTGGTTCGACGGCGCCCCCGACCGCGTCCCGCAGCCCGAGCACCGCCGGCTGCGCGTGATGCCCCGGGTCACCGTCCGGCTGGGCGCGCTGACGCGCAGCGACGGGCGCTGGGCCCAGAAGGGCGTCGACGCCGCCATGCACGCCGAGCTGACCGAGCTCGCCCGCAACCGGGCCTGCTCCGACGTCGTCCTCGTCACCGGCGACGGCGACCTGCTGCCCGGCATGATGGCCGCCAAGGAGCACGGCGTCGCCGTCCACCTGTGGGCCGTCCAGGCCGCCGACGGCGACTACAACCAGTCCGAGGACCTGGTCGCCGAGGCCGACGAGCGGCGGGTGCTGGACCGCACCTGGATCACCAAGGCCGTCCGCGCCAAGGAGCTGACCGGCGTCTGCGCGCCGCCGCCCGAGCCCCGGCCCGAGATCGCCGCGATCCTGTCCGCCCCGCTGCCCGAGTCGTCCCTGTCCGCCACCGCCGAGCAGCCCGCCGAGGAGACGGGGCACACCAGGACGGAGGCCCCCCGCGACGGCACCGAGGAGCGGGTGCCCGCCGCCAAGGGCGTGCCCACCCCCAAGGACCTCGCCGCGCTGCGCGCCCACGGCCCGCAGCCCGCCCCGCACCCGGCCACCGCGACCCTGCGCTGGTCCTCCGACAAGGGCTGGGTGGACCGCCCCGGCGTCGTCACCGAGCCGCCCGAGGCCGCCTCGATGCCGACGCTCGCGCAGCTGACCACGGCCGAGCAGCGCTGGGCGGACCGGGAGGAGGACATCACGACCGTCGGCGGCGACCCCTTCGAGGTGGGTCAGGTCTTCGCCCGGCGGTGGGTGGAGCGGCTGAGCGACCAGGGGCACCTGCAGAGACTGTCGTCGATGTACCCGCGCATCCCGCACCGCATCGACGGGGAGCTGCTGCGCTACGCCGCCCGCTTCGGGCTGCTCGCCCACAAGGACGACCAGATCGACGAGCACGACCGTTACGCCATCCGGGCCGGGTTCTGGCGCGAGATCGACGTGAGGACCGGCGCGGAGCACGCCCCCGTGACCGACTAGTCCGTGTCCGCGAAGTCCCGTCGTCCGCCCGGAGGGCGGGCCCTGCGGCGTCCGGTGCGTGCTCTCGGTGTGCCGGGCGGAGACCCTCGTACGGGATGTACTCGGGACTTCGCCCGGTGCGGCGAGTGGGGGCACCCCCTGCTCGAGCGGAGCCGGGAGCTTGGGGAAGCGTGCCAGGCGTCGCGGGGCAGGCGGGACGTTGCGGACACGGCCCAGGGGCACCGGACGCCGCGACCGGACACCCCCGGATCCGCACGCGGAGCCCCTCCCGATCCGCGGGCGGAGGCCGCCGGGCGACTCCGGGGGATCCCCCGGAGTCGCCCCAAGGGTGAGTAAAGGGGGCGGACCCCGTAGTCTCGTCCCTTGTGAGTACGCGCGCGGCACAGGCACTTCGGCACGGGGACGACGTCGTGTGCGCGGTGCGCGGACTGACCAAGACCTATCCCGCGGTCCGCGGCCGGCGCGGCACGCCCGGCGCGCCCGAGGTACGGGCCACCGACGGCGTGGAGCTGGACGTCCGCCGCGGTGAGATCTTCGGGCTGCTCGGACCGAACGGCGCCGGCAAGTCCACCCTCGTCCGCCAGCTCACCGGCCTGATGCGGCCGGACGGCGGCACCGTCGACATCCTCGGCCACGACATCGTCCGCCACCCCGAGCGCGCCGCACGCCTCCTCGCCTACCTCGGGCAGGAGTCCACCGCCCTCGACGAGCTGACCGTCTCGCTCGCCGCCGAGACCACCGGACGGCTGCGCGGCCTGGACGCGCGCGCGGCCCGCGCGGAGCGCGACGCCGTCCTCGACGAGCTGGGCCTCGCGCCGATCGCCGGACGCCCGCTGAAGAAGCTGTCCGGCGGCCAGCGGCGCCTCGCCTGCTTCGCCGCCGCGCTGGTCGGCGAACGGCCGCTGCTCGTGCTGGACGAGCCGACCACCGGCATGGACCCGGTGGCGCGCCGGGCGGTGTGGTCCGCCGTCGACCGGCGCCGGGCCGAGCGCGGCACGACGGTCGTGCTGGTCACCCACAACGTCATCGAGGCCGAGACCGTGCTGGACCGGGTCGCCGTCCTCGACCGGGGGCGCGTGATCGCCTGCGACACCCCGGCCGGGCTCAAGGAACGGGTCTCCGGCGAGGTCCGCGTGGAGCTGGTGTGGCGGGACCGGGCACCCCTCGAGGTGCCGGAGGTCGCCGCGCTGCACGAACGGGCCGCGGAGTCGGGGCGCCGCTGGACGCTGCGGCTCGCACCCGAGGAGGCCCGGGCGGCCGTCGCCACCGTCACCGGCGGGGCCGCGTTCACCGCGCTGGACGACTTCACCCTCGCCACGCCCAGCCTGGAGGACGTGTACCTGGCCCTGGGCGGCGCCGCACGGCAGGGGCTGGTGAAGGCATGACCACCGGGCACGGCGACGCCGTACGCGCGCGGACCGCCGGTTCCCCGGGCGCACCCGCCGGCGACGGGGCGAACGCCCGGCGCGCCGGATCCGTACGGAAGCACGGGACGCGCCCGCGGCCCACGGCTCGGCACGCGTCCGCCGTCGGGGCCGCGCGCGCCGCAGGGAACGCGACGGCCGCGGCAAGCGGGGCCGCCGTGAGGAAGAGGAGCAGTTCGACGTGAGTGTCGTACCCGCCGGCGTCCTGCCCGGCGTGACGGCGGTGGCCGAGGGCGAGGCCCGGCAGGCCGCCGTCCTCGCACCGCGGGCACGGCTGTGGCCGTCGCTCGCGGCCGTGTACCGGGCGCAGCTGTCCCGGGTCCGGGTGGCGCGGATCCCGCTGCTGTTCGTGGCCACCTTCCAGTCCGTCGGCATCGTGGTCATGATGCGGGGCGTGGTGACCGGCGACGGCGGAGCCCGGGCCGTGGTGGCCGGGTCCTCGGTCCTGGTCGTCGCCTACGTCGCGCTCAACCTGCTCGCGCAGTACTTCGGGCAGCTGCGGGCCGGCGGCGGGCTCGACCACTACGCGACGCTGCCGGTGCCGCCCGCCGCCGTGGTGCTGGGCGCGGCCGGGGCCTACGCGTCCTTCACCGTGCCGGGGACGGTCGTGACCGCGGTGTTCGGATGCGCGCTGTTCGGGCTGCCGCTGGGGAACCTGTGGGTGCTGCTCGCGGTGATCCCGCTCGCCGGCGCCGCCCTCTCCGGGCTCGGCGCCGCCTTCGGACTGCTCGCGCCGCGGCCGGAACTGGCCACGCTGCTCGGGCAGCTGGGCATGTCGGCGGCGCTGCTGCTGGGCGTGCTGCCCGCCGACCGGATGCCGGAGCCGGTCCGGCTCGCGCGCGACCTGCTGCCGTCGACCTACGGCGTCGAGGCGTACACGCGCACCTTCGCGGCGCACCCCGACTGGGCCGTCGTCGCCGCCGACCTGGCCGTGTGCGCCGCGGTCGGGGTGGTCTCGCTGGCCGCGGCCACCTGGGCCTACCGCAGGGCGGCCGTCCGGTGACGCGGCCGGCTCGAACGACTGGCACGATGGCAGGGTGACCGCTCCGTTGACTCCTCCTCCGCCGCCGAACCGGCGCCCCTGGCACTCCTCGCGGCCCGGGCCGGACTCCCGGCCCCTGCAGGACCCGCACGGCCGGTCCCGGCAGGCGCCTCCCGCCGGGTTCGGGCACGGGGCGACCGCGTACGGACAGGACGGCCCCGGACTGTGGACCGAGATCCGCGAGGCCGCGCTGGCCACGGTGGCGCTGACGCTCGCCGGGGCGCTGCTGGGACTGCTGTGGTGGCGGTTGGCGCCGCACGTGCCGCTCGTCGGGAACGTCACCGGCAACAGCTGGGTCGTCTACCTCAAGGACACCGAGGGCGAGCAGGCGATCGGCGTCGACGGAACGTTCACGCTCCTGGCCCTGGCCTTCGGCGCGGTGAGCGCGGTCGTCGTCTTCCTGCTGCGCCGGCGCGGGGGCGTGCCGCTGGTGGTGGCGCTGACGGCCGGCGGACTGCTCGGGTCGCTGCTGGCGTGGCGCCTCGGGGTCTGGCTCGGGCCCGACGCCGACGTGATCGCGCACGCGAAGGCCGTGGGCGAGGGGGTCACCTTCTCGGCGCCGCTGAAGCTGGGCGCGTGGGGAGCGCTGCTGGCCTGGCCGCTGGCCGCGCTGGTGGTGCACCTGGGCCTGACCGCGATGTTCGGCCCCCGCGACCCCGACCCGTACGCCGAGGGACCGTACGGGGAGTCCGCCTAGGACGAGGCGCGCCCCGTACGGGCGCGCTTCCCCCTGCCCCTGCGACGCGGCCGTGGACGGCCGGGCCTCCCGGGGTCGCTGCTTTCCGCCCGGGCCTTCCCGGCCCGTCAGCGCCGTCCGACGGGGGCCGGCGGCGCGTCCGTCAGCCCCGTCCGACGGGGGCCAGGACCGCGTCCGTCAGCCTGGCCAGGTCACCGGGGGCCAGCTCGACCTCCAGGCCCCGGCGGCCGGCCGAGACGCAGATCGTGCCGTGCGCCGTCGCCGAGTCGTCCAGGACGGTCGGCAGCTTCTTGCGCTGGCCCAGCGGTGAGATGCCGCCGCGCACGTACCCGGTGGTCCGCTCGGCCAGCGCCGGGTCCGCCATCGCCGCCCGCTTGCCGCCCACGGCAGCCGCCAGGGCTTTCAGGTCCAGCGAGCCCGCCACCGGCACCACGGCCACCGTCAGGGCGCCGTCGACGTCCGCCACCAGGGTCTTGAAGACCCGGTCCGGGGAGACGCCCATCGCCTCGGCGGCCTCCTCGCCGTACGAGGGGTGCGCGGGGTCGTGGTCGTAGGCGTGGACGGTGTAGTCCACCCCCGCCGCCGTCAGGGCCACCGTCGCCGGTGTGCCCCCGGGCTGCTTCTTCGCCTTCTTCGCCATCCGGGCCGTTCCCCAAGAGGTCGTGCGTCAGTTGAGACTCGTCGGGCTCCGCGTCAGGTCCGACGCGGGCAACGACGGCAGACTACGGATGATGGCCGTCTCCGAGCGAAGCAGTTTCAGCTCGTCCCGCAGGCGCGAGGAGGTGTCGGGCGCCTGGAGCAGACGCTGCTTCGTCGGGATGTCCAGCGCCGTCGCCGCCGCCACCAGGTACGACACCACGCTCGGCTGGTCCGGCAGGTCCGCGCCGGCCGACAGCGACCGCTCCTGCGCGCCCGCCAGCCGCTTCTGGTACTGCCGGAAGGACCGCAGCACCCGCTCCGCCAGCTCGGCGGCCTCGTCACCGGGCTCCTCGGGCAGTTCCTCCAGCTCGGCGGTGAGGAACGGACCCGAGGCGTCCACGGACAGCAGCCGTACCCGGGTCGTGCCCGTCGCCAGCACCTCGAAGGTGCCGTCCGCCTGTTCCCGGACGGTCGCCGCGTCCGCGACGCAGCCCACGCCGTGGAACGCCCTGGCCGGATCGGCGCCGAAGCCGGCCGCGGGCCCGCGCTCGGGCACGGCCGTGGGATCGGGCATGCCCGGTGCGCTCGGGGCCACCTCGTGGCCGTCGCGGATCGCCACGACGGCGAACCGGCGCGGTTCGTCCTCGGGCGTCTTCAGCAGCGTGCGCATCATGGCGCGGTAGCGCTCCTCGAAGACGTTCAGAGGAAGCACCAGCCCCGGGAACAGCACCGTGTTCAGGGGGAAGAGCGGGAGCCGGAGGGTGGTCACGGCGCAAAAGCCTAGTGGCCGTCACGGCGCGCGTGTCCGCCGCGCCCGTCGGGGGCGTGCAGAGCGGGCCGTGGGAGCGGTGCCGCCCGGACGTCGTCGCGCAGGGTCAGGAAGAGACCCAGCGGGTCGTCGGAGACCCGGTCCCAGGGGAACGACGTGGCGTACGGGCCGATGAGGCGCAGCTGGGCCGAGGCGTCGGCGCGGCGCTCCAGCCGGATCAGGACGTAGGCCAGCAGGTTGCGCATCTCCGCCGGCCAGGGGTCGGCCGCCGGGAACCGGGCGGACAGGGCGACGGCGCGGTCGGCCGCGGCGTCCAGCCGCTCGCGCGGCACCTCCGGCCCGCAGCCGTCGGTCAGGTAGGCGAAGGCCGCCCGGACCGGCAGGGCCTGGACGAGCGAGTCCGGGGGAGCGTCCTGCGCGGCGCGGTCGGAGAAGTCGAAGCACTCGCGGTGGGAGCCGTGCCAGGAGGCGGCCAGGTAGCGCAGGGCGGCGACGTGGCAGCCGTAGTGGTGCGGGGCGCGGCGGACCGCCGCCTCCCACAGCTCCTCGAAGTACCGGTGCCCGGCACGCGAGCCGCGCGCGTGGTCCAGGGCGACGCGCCACGGCACCGGGTCCCGGTCGTCGCCGCGTGCGGCCTCCGTGATGAGAGGGCTCACCGCGCGCAGCAGCTCGGCGCGTGCGGGCGACGGCCAGGCCCGGTCCACGGCGAGCTGGGCGGCCACCAGCAGCGCGTCCGGGTCGTGCGGGGCGGCCGCGCGCCAGGCGTCCAGCCACTCGGAGCGCGAGCGCGCGAACGCGGCCAGCCGGGTGGCGTACCGGTCGCGGTCCTCCCACGCGGCAGCCGCCCGGGTCTCGGCGAGCAGGACGGCGGCCGGGGCGTACGCGCCGTGGGCGGCCGCGACCAGCACGGGCGCCAGACGCGCGTCGGGCGCGTCGAGGAGCACCTCGTCGTGGACGGCGGGCCGGTCCGCGGTGGGGCGCGCCCGGGTCGTACGGATGAAAGGGGGCAGCAGAGCCATGGTGTCGACCATTGAAAGACCGCAGGTGGCGGACGCGCCAGGGCCAACACGGAACCGGACGAAAGTTGTACGCGCCCTGGTCAAGCCCCGGTAAAAGCTGGCTGCACCGCGCGGCGCCAAGCGCGCACCCGCGCAGGGGCCGAGACGGGAGCCACGCGGCGCGGCGGGGGTGGTGCGCGGTCGCCGCGTGCGGTGCGGTGCCCGCGTGCGGTGCGGTCCCCGTGTGCGGTGCGGTCCCCGTGTGCGGTGCGGTCCCCGTGTGCGGTGCGGTCCCCGCGTCCGGTGCGTGGGTGGGGCGGGGCCGCGCCGGGGGGTGCCCGTCCTCGGACCGGCGCGAGTGAGGTTTCTCAGCGAAGTACCCGGCGTCGACGCGCCGGCCGCTGCGGGCGGGCACCCCCCGGCACGGCCCCTTCCGTGCGTGGGCGGCTGCGGGCGCGTTGTTCTCCGTGTGGGGTGCGTGGGGCTGCGTTCCCGCGTGCGGTGGGTGGGGGGCGTCTGTGCGGGGACTGGTGCGAGTTTCTCAGCGACGCGGCTTGCGTGGACGCGCCGGCCGCTGCGGGCGGGCACTCCCCGGCACGGCCCCTTCCGTGCGTGGGCGGCTGCGGGCCGTTGTGCAGCGCCCGCTTCCGGCGAGCCGTCGCCCCCTCACCCCCGCCGCAGCAACCGAGTCGCCCCCGCCGCCACCGTCGTGGCCAGGGTCCAGCCCAGCAGGACCATCGCAGCCGCCAGCCACTGCCATCCGCCCCCCAGCTGCCACTGGCTCACCTGGCCGAAGTCCACCACCGGAAGCAGCAGGTCGAGAGCGAACAGCGCCGGATTCCACTCCCCGTGCCGCCCCGGATCGGCCGGCGGGTGGTCGGCGCGTGCGAACGCGAGCGAGCCCGCCGCCCACAGCACCGCCATCCACACCGCGGCCCGGCCCGGCCGGTACCCGTAGGCGACCGTCCAGTCCTGCAGGTAGCCCCAGAGCTTGGCCGCGAGCGGCAGCGTCTCGCGGCGCCGCCGCTGCTTGGCGAGCAGCACCTCGCGCGCGTCCTCGTCCTCGCCCGCACCGCGCAGCACCGCGGCGAGCCGCTCGTACGGCTCCGGGTTGTACTCGGCGGTCGCCGCCGCCACCCACTCCAGGCGCTCCGCCAGCGGGAACGGACCCTGCGGCACCAGGTTCTCGTAGGCGAAGCCGCCCATGTGCAGCCGGCCGGGGCCGGGCCAGCTCGCCGCCCGGTCGACCAGGTTCACGATCCGCGCGCCGGACAGCACGACCCGCCCCCGCAGCGGCCGCTCCCCGAGGAAGCGCAGCTCCGGCGCCTGCACCCGGCGCAGTGACAGCTCCTGCTCGTCGGTGAAGGCGAACCGGGCCCGCTCGAAGTCGACCGCGTCCCCGAACCGCCCGTCGTCCAGCCGTATCCCGCCCTGGCACTCGAAGTACTGCACCCGCGTGCCGCGCGCCGGGGTGACGCCGCTCAGGAGGGGGTTCCCGACACCCGCCGGAGTCAGGTAGAGGGTGCGCTCGACGGACAGCTGCGGCGCGTTCAGCGCGAGCCGCGCGGCGGGGTTGGTGAGCTTCGCCCCCCGCAGACTCAGCGACACGCCGACCGTCGCGCTGCGCAGGCTCAGCTCGCCGTGCGACTCGAGCATCTCCGCCTGGAGGTCCTGGCCGACGCTCAGGCCGTCGGCGGCGATCGACCGGCCGCCGCGGTCCCGGTGCACGATCGCCTGGTTCAGCAGCAGGTCCGTGCCGATCCGGGCGTCCGTGAGCCGCACTCCGCCCTGGAAGCGGCAGCGGGGCAGGTGCAGGTCGCCCTCGGTGTGCACCCGGGCGGCCTCCAGGCGCGGCACCGAGCAGTCGACCAGCCGCACGGTGGTGAACCGGGCCTCCGGCAGCCGGATCTCCTCCTCGAACCGGCAGCCGGTCATCTCCAGGTACGGCTCGACCGTGCCGCCCGCCAGGTCGAGCGCCCCCGTGATCCGCACGCCGACGAGCTTCAGGGAGGCCACCCGCCCGGCCAGCGGCGGCGGTCCGTCCAGCAGCAGCCAGCACACGACACGCGCTCGCACGCTCCGCTCGGGCCCCCAGGGGTGCGGGCCGTGCGGATCGTCCACGACCGCGTCCCCGCCGCGCAGGTCGTAGACGCTGCCGTTGCGGAAGGCCTGCCACATGCCGGCCTCGACGGCGGTGAGGTCCCCTGGCGGGTCCCCGTGGCGCGTACGGGCCCCCTCGGTCACGGTCCGTCCCTCCCTCCTCGGCTACTCGCGGGTTTCGTACTGCCGTTCATGCCCGCTGAGTGACGGTCTGAACACTCCGAGTGACAGTCGGGTGGCGGGAATCCACGCGGTGACGGTGCGGAGCCGTACCACGGACGGAGGGGGTTTGTATCAGCCGTTGATACGGGCGAACGGTGGCGGACGCCGGTCTGAGAGAATTGGACCTGTGATCTCCCGAATCGATCTGCGCGGCGACGCCCTCCCCGAGGGCCCCGCCCTGCGTGACCTGCTGCCCCGAGCCGACTTCGACGTTCAGGCCGCCCTGGAGAAGGTGCGTCCGATCTGCGAGGCCGTGCATCATCGGGGCGACGCGGCACTGATCGACTTCGCCGAGAAGTTCGACGGCGTGCGTCTGGAATCCGTCCGTGTCCCGGCCGAGGCCCTCAAGGACGCCCTGGCCGAGCTGGACCCGGCCGTGCGCGCGGCCCTGGAGGAGTCCATCCGCCGCGCCCGCCTCGTCCACCGCGAGCAGCGCCGCAGCACCCACACCACCCAGGTCGTGCCCGGCGGCTCGGTCACCGAGAAGTGGGTCCCGGTCGAGCGGGTCGGCCTGTACGCCCCCGGCGGCCGGTCGGTCTACCCGTCGTCCGTCGTCATGAACGCCGTGCCCGCGCAGGAGGCCGGCGTCGAGTCGATCGCGCTCGCCTCCCCGCCGCAGGCCGAGTTCGGCGGCCTGCCGCACCCGACCATCCTCGCCGCCTGCGCACTGCTCGGCGTCGACGAGGTCTACGCGGCCGGCGGCGCCCAGGCCGTCGCCATGTTCGCGCACGGCACGGAGTCCTGCCCGCCCGCGAACATGGTCACCGGCCCCGGCAACATCTGGGTCGCCGCCGCCAAGCGCTACTTCACCGGCCGGATCGGCATCGACGCGGAGGCCGGCCCGACCGAGATCGCGATCCTCGCGGACGCGACGGCCGACCCGGTGCACGTCGCCTCCGACCTGATCAGCCAGGCGGAGCACGACCCGCTCGCGGCCGCCGTCCTCGTCACCGAATCCGCCGAGCTCGCCGAGGCGGTGGAGAAGGAGCTGGAGCCGCAGGTCGCGGCGACCAAGCACGTCGAGGACCGGATCCGCCCGGCCCTGGCCGGCCGGCAGTCCGCGATCGTGCTCGTCGACGGCCTCGACGAGGGCCTCCGGGTGGTCGACGCCTACGGCGCCGAGCACCTGGAGATCCAGACGGCCGACGCCGCCGCGGTCGCCGACCGCGTGCGCAACGCCGGCGCGATCTTCATCGGCCCGTGGGCGCCGGTCTCCCTCGGCGACTACGCGGCCGGCTCCAACCACGTGCTCCCGACCGGCGGCTGCGCCTGCCACTCCTCGGGTCTGTCCGTCCAGTCCTTCCTGCGCGGCATCCACATCGTGGACTACACGAAGGAGGCGCTCGCCGAGGTCGCCCACCACGTGGTGACGCTGGCGGAGGCGGAGGACCTGCCCGCGCACGGCGCGGCGATCAAGGCACGGTTCGGGTGGAAGGTACCGGCGAGCAAGTGAGCTTCTCCATCGACGATCTCCCCGTGCGGGACGAGCTGCGCGGCAAGTCGCCCTACGGCGCCCCCCAGCTGGACGTCCCGGTGCGGCTGAACACGAACGAGAACCCCTACCCGCTGCCCGAGCCGCTGGTCGAGCGGATCACCGAGCGGGTGCGCGAGGCCGCCCGCGGCCTCAACCGCTACCCGGACCGGGACGCCGTCGAGCTGCGCACGCGGCTCGCCGAGTACCTGGCGAAGACCGGCGGCCACCCCGTCGGCCCGGAGAACGTCTGGGCCGCCAACGGCTCCAACGAGGTCATCCAGCAGCTCCTGCAGACCTTCGGCGGGCCGGGCCGCACGGCGCTCGGCTTCGAGCCGTCGTACTCGATGCACGCGCTCATCGCGCGCGGCACCGGCACCGGGTGGATCTCCGGTCCGCGGGGCGAGGACTTCACGATCGACCTCCCGGCGGCCGAGAAGGCCATCGCCGAGCACCGGCCGGACGTCGTCTTCGTCACCACCCCCAACAACCCCACCGGCACCGCGGTCCCGCCCCGGACGGTCCTCGCGCTGTACGAGGCCGCGCAGGCGGCGAAGCCGTCCATGGTGATCCTCGACGAGGCGTACATCGAGTTCAGCCACGGCGACTCGCTGCTGCCGCTGCTGGAGGGCCGGCCGAACCTGGTCGTCTCCCGCACGATGTCGAAGGCGTTCGGGGCCGCCGGCCTCCGCCTCGGCTACCTCGCCGCGCACCCGGCCGTCGTGGACGCCGTCCAGCTCGTCCGGCTGCCGTACCACCTGTCGGCGGTGACGCAGGCCACCGCGCTGGCCGCCCTGGAGCACACCGACACGCTGCTGAAGTACGTCGAGCAGCTGAAGTCCGAGCGGGACCGGCTGGTCGGCGAGCTCCGCGCCCTCGGGTACGAGGTGACCGAGTCGGACGCGAACTTCGTCCAGTTCGGACGGTTCGAGGACTCCCACACCGCCTGGCGGGAGATCCTGGACCGGGGCGTCCTCGTCCGCGACAACGGTGTGCCCGGCCGGCTGCGGGTCACCGCGGGCACCCCGGCCGAGAACGACGCGTTCCTCGACGCGGTCCGTGACCTGCAGGGCCTTCTGGCAGGCACCCCCACACCCCCGAAGGAGCAGAGCGCATGAGCCGCGTTGGGCGCGTGGAGCGCACCACCAAGGAGACCTCGGTCCTCGTCGAGATCGACCTCGACGGCACCGGCAGGACCGACATCGCCACCGGCGTCGGTTTCTACGACCACATGCTCGACCAGCTCGGCCGGCACGGTCTGTTCGACCTGACCGTGAAGACCGACGGCGACCTGCACATCGACTCCCACCACACCATCGAGGACACCGCCCTCGCGCTGGGCGCCGCCTTCCGGCAGGCCCTCGGCGACAAGGTGGGAATCTACCGCTTCGGCAACTGCACGGTGCCGCTGGACGAGTCGCTCGCCCAGGTCACCGTCGACCTCTCCGGGCGCCCCTACCTCGTGCACGCCGAGCCCGAGAACATGGCGCCGATGATCGGCGAGTACGACACCACGATGACCCGGCACATCCTGGAGTCCTTCGTCGCGCAGGCCCAGGTCGCGCTGCACGTGCACGTGCCCTACGGACGCAACGCGCACCACATCGTGGAGTGCCAGTTCAAGGCGCTGGCGCGGGCGCTGCGCTACGCCAGCGAGCGCGACCCGCGCGCGGCCGGCATCCTCCCGTCGACGAAGGGCGCGCTGTAACCCCATGAACGGCACTTCGACCGTCCTGATCGTCGTCGGCCTCTTCCTCGTCGGCGGGATCATCTCGTTCGTCAAGCAGAAGATGCCCACGAGCCTCGTCGTCCTCCTCTCCATCGGAGCGGCGATGTGCCTCGTCGCGGGCGTCGCCCGGCTGGAGGTGTGGAATTGAGCACCGCGGGAGCATCCAAGAAGGTCGTGGTCTTCGACTACGGCTTCGGCAACGTCCGTTCCGCCGAGCGCGCCCTCGCGCGCGCGGGCGCCGACGTAGAGATCACCCGTGACTTCGACACGGCGATGAACGCCGACGGCCTGCTGGTGCCGGGCGTCGGCGCCTTCGCCGCCTGCATGAAGGGCCTCAGGGAGGCGCGCGGCGACTGGGTCATCGACCGCCGGCTGTCCGGCGGGCGCCCGGTGATGGGCATCTGCGTGGGCATGCAGATCCTGTTCGCCCGCGGCGTCGAGCACGGCGTCGAGGCCGAGGGCCTCGACGAGTGGCCCGGCACGGTCGGCCCGCTCGAGGCCGACGTCGTGCCGCACATGGGCTGGAACACCGTCGAGGCGCCGGCCGACTCCGAGCTGTTCGCGGGCCTGGACGCGGACGCGCGGTTCTACTTCGTGCACTCCTACGCCGTCCACGACTGGCGGATGGAGACGCACAACCCGGCGCTGCACGTCCCGAAGGTCACCTGGGCCACGCACGGCAAGCCGTTCGTGGCGGCCGTGGAGAACGGCGCCCTGTGGGCGACGCAGTTCCACCCCGAGAAGTCCGGCGACGCCGGCGCGCAGCTGCTCACCAACTGGATCGGAACCCTGTAGAGACATGGCCAAGCTCGAACTCCTCCCCGCCGTCGACGTCCGGGACGGCCAGGCCGTCCGCCTCGTGCACGGCGAGTCCGGCACGGAGACCTCCTACGGCTCCCCGCTGGAGGCCGCCCTCGCCTGGCAGCGCGCGGGCGCCGAGTGGCTGCACCTGGTCGACCTCGACGCCGCGTTCGGCACCGGCGACAACCGCGCGCTGATCCGCGAGGTGGCCGAGCGCATGACCGAGACGCACCTCAAGGTGGAACTGTCCGGCGGCATCCGCGACGACGACACCCTCGCCGCCGCCCTGGCCACCGGCTGCACCCGGGTGAACCTCGGGACCGCCGCCCTGGAGTCCCCCGAGTGGGTCGCCAAGGTCATCGCCGAGCACGGCGACCGGATCGCGGTCGGGCTCGACGTGCGCGGCACCACGCTGCGCGGCCGCGGCTGGACCAGGGACGGCGGCGACCTCTACGAGACGCTGGCCCGTCTCGACAAGGAGGGCTGCGCGCGCTACGTCGTGACCGACATCGCCAAGGACGGCACCCTGCAGGGACCGAACCTGGAGCTGCTGAGGAACGTCTGCGCGGCGACGGACCGCCCCGTGGTCGCCTCCGGCGGCGTGTCGTCGCTGGACGACCTGCGGGCCATCGCCGGGCTGGTCCCGCTCGGTGTCGAGGGCGCCATCGTCGGGAAAGCGCTCTACGCGAAGGCGTTCACCCTGGAAGAGGCCTTGGAGGCTGTGTCGTCATGACGTCCGATGCCGTGCGGCGCGTGCAGAGCGGAAATCCCTGGGAAGAGAGTTTCGGTTTCGCGCGCGCCGTGGCGGCGGGCGACCTGGTGCTGGTGGCGGGCACGACGTCCTTCAAGGGCAGCGTGCTCTACGGGGAGGGCGACCCCTACGAGCAGGCCAAGGTGGCCTTCACCAGCGCCCTGGAGGCGATCGCCGAGTTCGGGCTCGGGCCCGAGTCGGTGATCAGGACCCGGATGCACCTGGCGCACCCCCGGGATTTCGAGGAGGCGGCCCGGGCCCACAAGGAGCTCTTCGACTCCGTGCGCCCGGTGACGACCCTGCTGGTCGTCGAGGGCTTCGTCGACCCGCGCGTGCTGGTGTCGGTGGAGCTGGAAGCCTACAGAGGCTAGAAGTCATTCCGTTTCGTAAGGAGCCGTGGACCTCATGACCCTGGCGGTCCGAGTCATCCCCTGCCTGGACGTGGACAACGGCCGGGTCGTCAAGGGCGTGAACTTCCAGAACCTGCGCGACGCGGGCGACCCGGTCGAGATGGCCAAGGTGTACGACACCGAGGGCGCCGACGAGCTGACGTTCCTGGACATCACCGCCTCCGCCGGCAACCGCGAGACCACGTACGACGTGGTGCGCCGCACCGCCGAGCAGGTGTTCATCCCGCTGACGGTGGGCGGCGGCGTCCGCACGGCCGAGGACGTGGACAGGCTGCTGCGGGCGGGCGCCGACAAGGTGGGCGTGAACACGGCCGCCATCGCCCGCCCCGACCTGATCCGGGAGATCGCCGAGCGCTTCGGCCGGCAGGTGCTGGTGCTGTCGGTGGACGCGCGGCGCACGGAGTCCGGGAGCTTCGAGGTGACCACGCACGGCGGCCGCCGCGGCACCGGCATCGACGCGGTGGAGTGGGCGCACCGGGCGGCCGAACTGGGCGCCGGCGAGATCCTGCTGAACTCCATGGACGCCGACGGCACGAAGGACGGCTACGACCTGGAGATGATCGCGGCGGTCCGCAAGCACGTGACCGTCCCGGTGATCGCCTCGGGCGGCGCGGGCAAGCTCGCCGACTTCCCGCCGGCGGTCGCCGCGGGTGCGGACGCGGTGCTGGCCGCGTCGGTGTTCCACTTCGGCGACCTGCGCATCGGCCAGGTCAAGCAGACGCTGCGTGAGGCAGGCGCACCGGTGCGCTGACACCGTCCGGGCTCAAGGCCCCGGTCGCCAGGGAGCGGCCGGGGCCTCTCCGCGCGAGAAGTGCAGGAAATATTGCGCACACGATGTTGCGCAATGTTTCTTTCGTTTCTAGCCTCGGGGGATGAGCGACAGGGAGCGGGACCGCCGCATCACCGATCTGGACACGCTGAAGGCGCTCGCGCACCCGCTGCGCATGAAGCTCTACCGGGGGCTGACCGTCGCGCGCGCCGCGACCGCCTCCCAGCTCGCCGCGCAGGCCGGTGAGGCTGTCTCCCTGGTCAGCTACCACCTGCGCAAGCTCGCCGAGTACGGACTGATCCAGCCGGCCGAGCCGCGCAGCGCGGACAGCCGGGAGCGCTGGTGGGAGCCCGCGTCCGACGGACTGAGCATCCGCGACGAGGACTTCCGCGACGCCCCGGAGAAGGCGGCCGCGCACACGGCGGCCGGCCGCCTCTTCAGCGAGCAGCGCACCGAGATGTACCGGCGCTTCCTGGACGAACGGCCGCAGTGGGGCCCCGAGTGGAACGCCGCCGCCGAGTCCTCCGAAACCGTTCTGCGGCTGACCGCGGACGAACTGTCCGGCCTGGTCAGGGACATGCTCGCGCTCGTCCGCGGTTACGAGGAGCGGGGCCGGGCCGCGGACGCGGCCGGGGACGGCGAGGGGCGCGAGAACGTCGCCGTGCACACGTACGCCTTCCCCTTCCGCGTCTGAGAGGGGCCGCCGTGACCACCTCCTCCGTGACACCCGCGGCGGTGCCGACCGCCGCGCGTCCGGCCCACCGCGACGGCAACGTGCTGCGCTGGCTCGCCGCCTACACGGCGTCGATGGTCGGCGACAACGTCTACTGGATCACCCTGTCCTGGGCCGCGGTCCAGTCCGGGACGCCCGCGCAGGCCGGGCTCGTGACAGCCGTCAGCGCCCTGCCCCGGGCCCTGCTGATGCTGGCCGGGGGAGTGGTCGCCGACCGGTTCGGCCCGCGCCGGATCGTCATCGGCAGCGACGCCGTGCGCTGCGCGGCCGTGCTCGGGGCGGCGGCGCTGCTCCACCTCACCAGCCCCGGACTGTGGCCGCTGACCGCTCTCGCCCTGGTGTTCGGGACCGTCGACGCGGTGTTCATGCCCGCCGTGGGCGCCCTGCCGGCGCGGATCACCCGGACGGACCAGCTGGCGCGCGTGCACGGCATGCGGGGCATGGCGATCCGGTTCGCGGGCGTCACCGGCGCCCCGCTCGGCGGCCTCGGCGTCGCGCTCGGCGGCGCGGCGGCCGCCTTCGGCCTCGCCGGGCTGCTGATCGCCCTGTCCGTGCCCCTGCTCCTGGGCGTGCGGGTGCGCGAACTGCCTGCGGACGGCTCCGCGACCGCCGGCGGCACCGCCCGGCGGGACCTGGTGGCCGGTCTGCGCCACATCCGCCGGCACCGCGTCCTGGCGCCGCTGCTGCTGACCATCGCGCTGGGCGACCTCGGCTTCGTCGGCCCGCTCAACGTGGGCCTGACCCTGCTCGCCGACGAACGGGGCTGGGGAGCGCCGGGCATGGGCTGGGTGCTGGCCGGCTTCGGCGTGGGGGCCGGGGCCGCCTCGCTGCTGCTGGCCGTGCGCGGACGGGTGCCGCACGCGGGGCGGGTCATCGCCTGCACCGTCCTGGCGGGCTCCGTGGCGATCGGCGCCCTCGCCTACGTCCCCGGCGTCCTCGCAGCCGTCGGCGTGGCGCTGCTCGTCGGCCTGCTGACCGGACTGAGCGGCGCCCTGTGCGGCGCGCTGCTGCAGACCCTCACCGACCCCGCCTACCTGGGCCGGGTCACCGCCGTCGCCGGCCTGGTCAGCCTAGGCCTCGCGCCGCTCGGCATGCCGCTGTCCGCCGCGGCCATCGGGGCGTGGGGGACCGGCCCGGTGTTCGTCGCCGGCGCGGTCGTCTGCGGCCTCGGCGGGGTGGTCGCCCTGGCCGTCCGCGACCTGCGCCGCGCCGAACTGCCCGGCTGAACCACCGGGCGCCGGCCGCGCCGCCGCCCGGTGGCCGGACCGGACCGCCCCACCGGCCTCAGAAGCCGAGCTGCTTCGTCTCCCGCAGTGCGGCGATCGCGTCCTTGTCCCCGTCCAGCTCCACCCGGGCCGTGTCCTGGCGGCCGAAGGCGAACAGCAGCAGCTCCGACGGCTCGCCGGTCACGGTCACGACCGGCGTGCCCCGGCGCGCGACGACCGTCTGCCCGTCGGGACGGCGCAGCACCACGCCCGTCGGCACACCCCGGCCCAGCAGCCTCGCGACCCGCTCCAGGCGGGACCACAGGGTGTCCTGGAAGACGGTGTCGAGCTCGCGCGGGGTCCAGTCGGGCTGCGCGCGGCGGACGTCCTCGGTGTGGACGTAGAACTCGACGGTGTTGGCCGCCTCGTCGATCTGCTTGAGCTGGAAGGGCGAGAAGCGCGGCGGGCCGGTGCGGATGAGCCGGATGAGCTCGTCGTAGGGCTTGGCCGCGTACTCCTCCAGGACCTTGTCGCGACGGGGTGCGAGCTGCTTGATCAGCGCGCCCCCGGCCACGTCGGGACGTCGCTCGCGCACCACCAGGTGCGCCGCCAGATCACGGGTCCGCCAGCCCTCGCAGAGGGTCGGGGCGTCCGGACCGGTGGTCTCCAAGAGGTCGGCGAGCAGGAGCCGTTCACGCTTGGCGAAGGTCGACATGCGGGTCAGCCTACGACCACGCGCGGGCTGCGCCCACCCGTCGCCGCGACACGGCCGCCGGCGGTGGCCGTGTTCAGCCGGTGGACGGCGGCGCGGGGCGCCCCGCCCGGCGCGGCACAATGGCACCCATGACCAGCACGCCTCCGCCCAGCAGTCTCGACCCCGGGATCGCCGCGCGCCTCAAGCGCAGCGCCGACGGGCTCCTCCCCGCGATCGCCCAGCAGTACGACACCGGTGAGGTGCTGATGCTCGGCTGGATGGACGACGAGGCGCTCCACCGCACGCTGACGACCGGCCGCTGCACCTACTGGTCGCGCAGCCGCCAGGAGTACTGGGTCAAGGGCGACACCTCGGGGCACGTCCAGCACGTCAGGTCCGTCGCCCTGGACTGCGACGCCGACACCCTGCTGGTCAAGGTCGACCAGGTCGGCGCCGCCTGCCACACCGGCGACCGCACCTGCTTCGACGCCGACGTCCTGCTGCCGGACACCGGTTCCGGCGCGCCGGCCGCGGATCAGTAGGGTCGGCCGCCATGGACCTCGAGACCTTCCGCAAGCTGGCCACCGACCGCCGGGTCATCCCGGTCACGCGCAAGCTCCTCGCCGACGGCGACACCCCGGTCGCCCTCTACCGCAAGCTCGCCGCCGAGCGCCCCGGCACCTTCCTGCTGGAGTCCGCGGAGAACGGGCGCACCTGGTCTCGGTACTCCTTCGTCGGTGTCCGCAGCGCCGCCACCCTCACCGAGCGGGACGGGCAGGCCCACTGGCTCGGCACCCCGCCGGCCGGCGTCCCCGCCGGGGGTGACCCGCTGGCCGCCCTGCGGGCCACCGTGGAGGCCCTGCACACGCCCCGCGACCTCGCCGACGACCTGGGCCTGCCGCCCTTCACCGGCGGCATGGTCGGCTACCTCGGCTACGACATCGTGCGCCGCCTGGAGAAGATCGGCCCCGGTGAGCGGGACGACCTGCGGCTGCCGGAGCTGACGATGCTGCTCACCTCGGACCTCGCCGTCCTCGACCACTGGGACGGCACCGTCCTGCTGATCGCCAACGCGATCAACCACAACGACCTCGACACCGGCGTCGACCAGGCCTGGGCCGACGCCGTCGCCCGTCTGGACGCCATGGAGGCGGACCTGACCCGGCCGGTCGCCCAGCCGCCGGCCGTCCTGCCGCCCTCCGAACTGCCCGAGTACACCGCCCGGTGGGGCGGCGAGGACTTCCAGGACGCCGTGGAGGACGTCAAGGAGCGCATCCGCGCGGGCGAGGCCTTCCAGGTGGTGCCCTCGCAGCGGTTCGAGACGCCGTGCACGGCGAGCGCGCTGGACGTCTACCGGGTGCTGCGGGCGACCAACCCGTCGCCGTACATGTACCTGTTCCGGTTCCCCCGCGGGGACGGCGAGGCGTTCGACGTGGTCGGCTCGTCCCCCGAGGCGCTGGTGAAGGTCGAGGACGGGCGGGCCATGGTGCACCCCATCGCGGGCACCCGGCCGCGCGGCGCCACCCCGCAGGAGGACCAGGCCCTCGCCGAGGAGCTGCTGGCCGACCCCAAGGAGCGCGCCGAGCACCTGATGCTCGTCGACCTCGGACGCAACGACCTCGGCCGGGTCTGCGAGCCCGGCTCGGTGGAGGTCGTCGACTTCATGTCCATCGAGCGGTACTCGCACGTCATGCACATCGTCTCCACCGTCACCGGCCGGGTCGCCCCGGGCCGCACCGCCTTCGACGTGCTGACGGCCTGCTTCCCCGCGGGCACCCTCTCCGGGGCGCCGAAGCCGCGCGCGATGCGGATCATCGACGAACTCGAACCGTCCCGGCGCGGGCTGTACGGCGGCTGCGTCGGCTACCTCGACTTCGCGGGCGACTCCGACACCGCCATCGCCATCCGCACGGCGCTGCTGCGCGGCGGCACGGCCTACGTCCAGGCCGGAGCGGGGGTCGTGGCCGACTCCGACCCCGTCGCCGAGGACACCGAGTGCCGCAACAAGGCGGCCGCCGTGCTGCGGGCGGTGCACACCGCCAACCGGCTGGGGCGGTAGGAGCGCGCACGGCGGGGCCGGCCGGGGCGGCGCACCCCGCGCGAACCGGCCGGCCCGGCCGGCGCAGTACGCGCTCCGACCGGGCGGTAAGGGGGCCGGGTGACGGTTCGCCCGGGGTTCAGGCGATAGTGGAGTACGTGACTGCTGTACCCCACCCCCGTCCCGACACCGCCGCCTCCGCCCGTCCCGCCCGTCCCGCCCGCCGCAGCCTCGCCGTCGCCCTGCTCTGCGGCGCCCTCGGCGCGGCCGTGGCCCTGCTGGCCACCCGGCAGCGCTGGGCGGAGGGCACCGCGACGGTGGCCGGCGGCGCCTTCCCCCTGACCGCGAAGGGCAGCGACATCACGGGCGTGCCCGCGGCGCTCGCGGTAGTGGGCCTCGCCGCCCTCGTGGCCGTCTTCGCCGTCCGCCGCGCCGGCCGCGTCCTCGTGGCCGCCCTGCTCGCCCTGTCCGGCGCGGGCACCGTGGCGGCAGCCCTGACCGGCGCGCACGACGCGTCCGCGCTCGACGAGAAGGCCGCGCAGGCCTCCGGCGACACCGCGGCGACCGCGGCCGCGCTGACCCACACCGGCTGGCCGTACGTCGCGGCCGCCGGCGGTGCCCTGATCCTCCTCGCCGGTCTGCTCGCCCTGCGCTTCGGCGGACGGTGGCCGGCGATGTCCGGCCGCTACGAGCGCTCGGGTGCGCCCCGCGCGCGGGCGGTGCGCCCCGTCGACCCCGACCGCCCCGAGGACCTGTGGAAGGCCCTCGACCGCGGCGAGGACCCCACGGGCGCCGGACCGGCCTGACCGCCGGCCCCCACGGCCGCCGTCCGGCGGCGGCGGAACGCGGCCTGGCGATGACCCACCCCCGCTCACACCGGCCGCGCGCGTACGGGACAATGAGCGGGAAGCGTCCGGCTCGGACACGTACACAGCAACGAGGAGCAAGTCATGGCGGGCAGCAGCCACGGTCACACCCCGGCCGCCTGGACCGGTGTCATCATCGCCTTCATCGGTTTCTGCGCCGCGGGCGCCTTCATGGTGATGGCTCAGCCGGCCGGCTTCTGGGCCGGCATGGCGATCGTGCTGCTCGGCGGTGTCGTCGGCGGCATCATGCGCATGATGGGCCTGGGCCAGAAGAACGAGCACCCGGTGCACCAGGTCGGCCCCAAGAGCGAGGCGCACGCCGGGAACTGACGGTCCGTACGGCGGATCCGTACCACCTACGTCGAGGGGCGGACCCGGCGCCGGCAGGCGCGGAGTGCCGCCCCTCGCGCGTGCCTTCGGGACGGCGCCGGCCCCGCCCGGCGGCCGGCCCGCGGGCCGGACCGGCCGCCCGCCGCGCGCGCGTGCGGCCCGCGGGGCAGAATGCGAGGCGTGAACGCCGACAGCCGGAGGGTGACGGGCCGGGGGACGCCGATCCCCCGTCCGAGGGCCACCCAGGACCACGCCGCCGTGCCCGACCGTGCCGGGGGCGCGCTGCGGCGGCTGGCCGTCCCCGCGGCGGTGCTGGCGGCCGTCGCCGGGGCCTTCGCCTACGTCGGCACCGTCGACCCCAACGAGCCCGGCCACTACCCCGCCTGCCCGCTCCTGCGCCACACCGGCCTGTACTGCCCCGGCTGCGGCGGACTGCGCAGCGCCCACGCCGTCGTCCACGGGGACGTCCTCGCCGCTCTGCGGGACAACGCCCCGGCGGTCGCCGGCTACCTCGCCTTCGCCGTCCTGTGGACCGTCTGGGTGATCCACGCGGCGCGCGGGCGGCCCCTGCGGATCGATCCCCACCCGGTGCTCCTGTGGAGCCTGGGCGCGGCGCTGCTGGCGTTCACCGTTGTCCGGAACCTGCCCTTCGGTGGCTGGCTCCACCCTTGATCAACTGGCGGATGTCCAGGTAATGGGACCGCCGAGGGCCGGATGCGAGGCCACCGCCCCGCTCCGGATACCATCGCAGTGACCACCGGTTTCGTCTGCCGAGGCGGGCCGCCGGCGGCAGCTCGACCCGCTTGAACAGTCAACCGTCTGGAAGGGGGCCGCTCGCGTGAGTGTGCTCGACGAGATCATCGACGGAGTCCGTGCCGACCTCGCGGAGCGGCAGGCGCGCGTCAGCCTCGACGAGCTCAAGGAGCGCGCGGCCAAGGCGTCACCGGCGAAGGACGGAGTGGCCGCCCTGCGCGGCGACGGCGTCAAGGTGATCTGTGAGGTCAAGCGCTCCAGCCCGTCGAAGGGCGCGCTGGCCGCGATCGCCGACCCGGCCGCGCTCGCCGCGGACTACGAGGCGGGCGGCGCGGCCGTCATCTCCGTCCTCACCGAACAGCGCCGCTTCGGCGGCTCGCTGGCCGACCTGGAGGCCGTGCGCGCCCGGGTCGACATCCCGGTGCTGCGCAAGGACTTCATCGTCACGTCGTACCAGCTCTGGGAGGCGCGCGCGTACGGCGCCGACCTCGCCCTGCTGATCGTCGCGGCCCTGGAGCAGTCGGCGCTGGAGTCGCTGATCGAGCGCGCCGAGTCCATCGGCCTCACCCCGCTGGTCGAGGTGCACGACGAGGACGAGGCCGACCGCGCGGTGGACGCGGGCGCCAAGGTGATCGGCGTCAACGCCCGCAACCTCAGGACCCTGGAGGTCGACCGCGGGACGTTCGAGCGGGTCGCGCCGGAGATCCCGGACGGCATCGTCAAGGTCGCCGAGTCCGGTGTCCGCGGCCCGCACGACCTCATCGCCTACGCCAACGCCGGTGCCGACGCGGTCCTGGTCGGCGAGTCCCTCGTCACCGGACGCGACCCGAGGACGGCCGTCGCCGACCTGGTGGCCGCCGGGGCGCACCCGGCGCTGCGGCACGGACGGGCCTGACCGGTGCAGGTCATCCGGACGGCCGGCCGCCGGTAGAGTGTGCCGTGATGACGCTTCCGATCACCGAGCCCAGCAGGGACCCGTACGCCCGCCTCGCGCGGGGCTGCCGGCCCCGGGGCTGCCGCGCGCCGGCGCGCCGCGTGCACGGGCGGCGGGTGCGGTACGTCATCGGTGACGAGCCGGGCCAGGTGAACGGGATGCGATGGCGCCGCCCGCGTGCGCGTGCGTCCGCGGCGAGCTGAACCGCCTCCTCCAGGTGATCGCCCGGTGATCCAGCCCGCGTCGTGTCCCTGGCACGCCCGCCGGCCGGCGAGGCCGGTCCATGTCGCCGTGAGGTTCACCCTTCGACGGCCGACGGCATCGGGCCGATGGCCCACCCGGCCGACCCCGCCGCCACGCGGCGCGGCCGACCGGGCCGGTGAGGTCCTTGCCGGGCACTCCGTGCCCTTGGAGTTTCCCCTCCGCGGGGAGGAGCCTGTTGCCGGCGGCGACAGGCCCCGGTTCGCGACCGCCTGCGTCCAGGACACCGCCCTGGGACAGGCCGCCGTGCCCCTGCCCGGCGGACGCGGAGCAGCCCGCCCCGGAACAGCGCGCACACGACTACCGTGACCCTTGGGCCCTGCCCGCCTCCACCCCCGCCCGCCCGGCCTCCCGGGCGGACGACGGGGGCGTGACGACAGGACCCAGTTCCGACCGACCCCGGGGCCGACGCCCCTGCGAGGTAACCGCATGCCCAGCGAGTTCTTCATCCCCGACCCGGAGGGCCGGGTCCCCAGCGCCGAGGGCTACTTCGGCGCGTTCGGCGGCAAGTTCATCCCGGAGGCCCTCGTCGCCGCCGTGGACGAGGTCGCCGTCGAGTACGACAAGGCCAAGGCCGACCCCGAGTTCGCCCGCGAGCTCGACGACCTGCTCGTCCACTACACCGGCCGCCCCAGCGCCCTCACCGAGGTCCCGCGCTTCGCCGAGCACGCCGGCGGCGCCCGCGTCTTCCTCAAGCGCGAGGACCTCAACCACACCGGCTCGCACAAGATCAATAACGTGCTGGGCCAGGCCCTGCTCACCCAGCGCATGGGCAAGACCCGCGTCATCGCCGAGACCGGCGCCGGCCAGCACGGCGTCGCCACCGCCACCGCCTGTGCCCTGTTCGGCCTCGACTGCACCATCTACATGGGCGAGATCGACACCCGCCGCCAGGCCCTGAACGTCGCCCGGATGCGGATGCTCGGCGCCGAGGTCGTCGCGGTGAAGTCCGGCAGCCGCACCCTGAAGGACGCCATCAACGAGGCGTTCCGGGACTGGGTCGCCAACGTCGACCACACCCACTACCTCTTCGGCACCGTCGCCGGGCCCCACCCCTTCCCGGCCATGGTCCGCGACTTCCACCGCGTCATCGGCGTCGAGGCCCGACGCCAGCTCCTGGAGCGCACCGGCCGCCTCCCCGACGCCGCCGTCGCCTGCGTCGGCGGCGGTTCCAACGCCATCGGCCTCTTCCACGCCTTCATCCCCGACGAGGGCGTCCGCCTGATCGGCTGCGAGCCCGCGGGACACGGCGTCGAGACCGGCGAGCACGCGGCCACCCTGACCGCCGGCGAGCCGGGCATCCTGCACGGCTCCCGCTCCTACGTCCTGCAGGACGAGGAGGGCCAGATCACCGAGCCGTACTCCATCTCCGCCGGGCTGGACTACCCCGGCATCGGCCCGGAGCACGCCTACCTCAAGGACTCCGGCCGGGGCGAGTACCGCGCGGTCACGGACGACGCGGCCATGCAGGCACTGCGCCTGCTGTCGCGCACCGAGGGCATCATCCCGGCCATCGAGAGCGCCCACGCGCTGGCCGGTGCCCTGGAGGTGGGCCGCGAGCTGGGCAGGGACGGGCTGATCGTGGTCAACCTCTCCGGCCGCGGCGACAAGGACATGGACACCGCCGCCCGCTACTTCGGCCTGTACGACACCGACGCCACCGTGGCCGCGGACGCCGACGCCGGCACCGCCGAGATCGAGGAGGACGCCAAGTGAGCGGGAACCTCCAGCTGCTGACCGACACCCTCGCCGCCGCGAAGGCGGAGGGCCGCTCGGCGCTCATCGCCTACCTCCCGGCGGGCTTCCCCACCGTCGACGGCGGCATCGAGGCGATCAAGGCCGTCCTCGACGCCGGCGCCGACGTCGTGGAGGTCGGGCTGCCGCACAGCGACCCCGTCCTCGACGGGCCGGTCATCCAGACCGCCGACGACATCGCCCTGCGCGGCGGCGTCAAGATCAAGGACGTGATGCGCACCGTCAAGGAGGCCCACGAGGCCACCGGCAAGCCGGTGCTCGTCATGACGTACTGGAACCCGATCGACCGCTACGGCGTCGAGCGGTTCACCGCGGAGCTCGCCGAGGCCGGCGGGGCCGGCTGCATCCTGCCCGACCTGCCCGTCCAGGAGTCGGCGCTGTGGCGCGAGCACGCCGAGAAGCACGGCCTGGCGACGGTCTTCGTCGTGGCGCCCAGCAGCCGGGACGAGCGGCTGGCCGAGATCACCGCGGCCGGCTCCGGCTTCGTCTACGCCGCCTCCCTCATGGGCGTCACCGGCACCCGCGAGTCGGTGGGCACGCAGGCCCAGGACCTGGTGCGGCGCACCCGCGCCACCGGCACCGGCCTGCCGGTCTGCGTCGGGCTCGGCGTCTCCGATCGGGCCCAGGCGGCCGAGGTCGCCGGCTTCGCCGACGGCGTGATCGTCGGCTCGGCCTTCGTCAAGCGGATCCTGGACGCACCGGACGGTCCGGCCGGTGTCGAGGCCGTCCGCCGGCTCGCCGGCGAGCTGGCGCAGGGCGTGCGCGGGCGGGCGTAGCGGCCGGGAGCCGGTGCTGAGCGGCGGGTCCCGAAGGGGTGCTTCCCGGGGAGGTGTCTCCTCAGGGCTTCAGGGGCTTCAACGGCTTCAGGGGCTTCCGGGGCGCGCGTCGGCGAGCGGGACGCCCCGGTGATCCCGTGCGGGACGGACGCCGCGAGGGGCACTCGGCACAACGGACCCTTCGGTCACTCGAACGGGTGGACCTCGGACCGGGGAGGCGCGCTGCGCCTCCCCGGTTCGTTCAGGTGGTGTGAGCGAGAAGAACCGTGACGGAAAGCGGACCGCCCGCGATCGGCTGGCGGTCGAGCGGGAGAAGCAGAAGTCCGCGGAGAAGCGGCGGCGGACGCTGATCGTGGGCGCGAGCGTCGTCTGCGTCCTGGCCCTGGCGGCGGTCATCGGCATCGTGGCCGCGAACTCCGGCAAGGACGAGAAGAGAACCGCGGGACCGGTGGTGGCGCCCTCGGGCGCACAGGGCAAGGACAGCCTGGCGATCCCGGTCGGCAAGGACAGCGCGAAGTCGACGCTCACCGTGTGGGAGGACTTCCGCTGTCCGGCCTGCCAGGGCTTCGAGTCGGCCTACCGCTCGACCGTCCACCAGCTGACCGGCGCGGGCAGCCTGAGGGCCGAGTACCACCTGGTCACCCTCATCGACGGCAACCTCGGCGGCAGCGGCTCCCTGCGCGCGGCCAACGCCGCCGCCTGCGCCCAGGACGCCGGCAAGTTCTCGACGTACCACGACGTGCTGTACGAGAACCAGCCCAAGGAGACCGACGACGCCTTCGCGAGCAACGACAAGCTGATCGAGCTCGCCGGCAAGGTGGAGGGCCTGGACACCCCGGCCTTCCGCAGCTGCGTCAACGACGGCAGACACGACAGCTGGGTGCAGAAGTCGCAGAAGGCGTTCGAGGCCGGCAGGTTCCCGGGCACTCCGGCCGTCCTGCTGAACGGCAAGAACATCTACGAGGACCGGACGATGACCCCGGCGAAGCTGAAGAAGATGGTGGAGGACGCCAACAAGGGGTGAGGGCCGGGGCCCAGGCCGGCGGCCTTGCCGCGCACCGCCCGTTATGGACCCGTAGCCGGGCGGCCGGCCGTGCGGCCCGTCCGGCTGCGGTAGCGTCGACCCTGCCATGGAACTTGCCTACATCCCCAGCCCGTCGCGCGGAGTGCTGTACCTCGGCCCGATCCCGCTGCGCGGCTACGCGTTCTGCATCATCATCGGTGTCTTCGTTGCCGTCTGGCTCGGCAACAGGCGCTGGATCGCCCGGGGCGGGCGCAGCGGCACGGTGGCCGACATCGCTGTCTGGGCCGTCCCGTTCGGCCTGGTCGGCGGCCGGCTCTACCACGTCGTCACGGACTACGAGCTGTACTTCAGCGAGGGCCGAGACTGGGTGGACGCCTTCAAGGTCTGGGAGGGCGGTCTCGGCATCTGGGGCGCGATCGCGCTCGGCGCACTGGGCGCGTGGATCGGCTGCCGCCGCCGTGGCATCACGCTGCCCTCCTACGCCGACGCCGTCGCGCCGGGCATCGCCTTCGCCCAGGCGATCGGCCGCTGGGGCAACTGGTTCAACCAGGAGCTGTACGGGCGCGAGACGCACGTTCCGTGGGCGCTGGAGATCACCTCCTCGGCCGACGGCCGCGTGCCCGGGTACTACCACCCGACGTTCCTGTACGAGTCCCTGTGGTGCCTGGGGGTCGGGCTCCTGGTCATCTGGGCCGACCGCCGCTTCCGGCTGGGCCACGGCCGGGCGTTCGCCCTGTACGTCGCCGCGTACTGCGTCGGCCGCGCCTGGATCGAGTACATGCGGGTCGACGACGCCCACCACATCCTGGGCGTCCGGCTGAACGACTGGACGGCGCTCAGCGTGTTCGTGCTGGCCGTGCTGTACATCGTGATCTCGGCGAAGAAGCGGCCGGGCCGGGAGGCCGTGGTGGAACCGGGCGCCGAGCCCGTGGACGGTGACTCCGGCGCCGCGGTCGAGGCCGGCGCCGACGACGCCGGGAAGACCGCCGCCGTCCAGAAGACCGGGACGGACGGCGAGCCCGGTGCCGGCGCCGCCGCAGCGGCGGAGGACGAGGCCGCGCCGTCGAGCGGGAAGGACGGTACCGCTCCCGCGGACGGGAAGGCGGAGGCCGCGTCGTCCGGTGTCAAGGACGAGGCCGGACCGGCGACGGCGAAGAAGGGCTGACGGCCCCTTCCGTGTGACGAGGACGAGGGCGCCCGGAGCTTTCCGGGCGCCCTCGCCGTGCACCGGGCGGGCGGCGGTGGGGCTGCGGCGGGTGGGGCGTCAGCACCTGTGGGCCAGGGACAGCGTCCGCTGCGCCGCCGCCACCACCGCCGCGTCGACGAAGCGGCCGTCCGGCAGCGCCTGGGCACCCCGCTGGGTCGTGGCCGCTTTGACGATCGTCTCGGCCTCCTCCAGCTCCCGCTCGGTCGGAAGATAGGCCCGCTCGATGATCGGCAGCTGGCGTGGATGGATGGCCGCACGGCCGAGGAAGCCCAGCCGCCGGCCGTGCGCGCAGGACGCCGCCAGCCCCTCCAGGTCCCGGATGTCGGGGTGCACGCACTGGGTGGGCGGCGCGAGCCCGGCCGCCCGCGCGGCGACGACCACGCGGGCGCGGGACCAGTCCAGGCCCGCGTCGGCCGGCACCCCGAGGTCGGCCCGCAGGTCCGCCTCGCCGATCGAGACGCCGCACAGCGACCCGTGGGACGAGGCGATGGCGAAGGCGTGCTCGATGGCGAGGGCCGATTCGAGCAGGGCGTAGAGCGGCAGCCCCGTCCCGCCGGCGGGCGCGCACCCCTTCTCGCCGTCCGTGGACTCCCCTCCCCGCACCATCGCCGCGGTGCGCTCGGCGACCCGCGCCACCTGCCCGGCGCGGCTCACCTTCGGCAGCCGCAGTCCGGCGAGGCCGGGGAGGCCCGCGATGGCGTCGAGGTCGGCCGCCGCCAGCGGCCCGTCGACGGCGTTGACGCGGACGTGGATCGGGACGGGCGGTGGCTCGGTCAGGAGTTCGGCGGTGGCGTCGCGGGCGTAGTCCTTGCGGTCCGGGGCGACCGCGTCCTCCAGGTCGACGACGACGATGTCGGCGCCGGACTTGAGCGCCTTGGCGACGACGTGCGGGCGGTCACCGGGGGCGTACAGCCAGGTCAGGGGGAAGCGGACGGCGGGCGTCACAGGGCGCCCTCCGCCCGCAGCGCCGCCAGCTCGGCCGGGGTGAGGCCCAGCTCGGTGAGCACCGCCTCGGTGTCCGCGCCGTGCGGGCGGCCCGCCCAGCGGATCGCGCCCGGGGTGGCGGAGAGCCGGAACAGGACGTTCTGCATGCGCAGCGCGCCGAGCTCGGGGTCGTCGACCGTGGTGATGGTGCCCAGGGCCTGGTACTGCGGATCGGCCATCACGTCCCGGACGTCCTGGACCGGCGCGATCGCCGCCTCCGCCTTCTCGAAGGCGGCGAGCACGTCGGCGCGGGTGTGCCGGGCGATCCAGCCGCCGACCGCCGTGTCCAGGACGTCGGCGTGGCGGGCCCGGCCCTCGCCGGTGGCGAACCACGGTTCGCCGACCAGCTCCGGGCGGCCCACCAGGTGCATCACCCGTTCGGCCACCGACTGGGCCGAGGTGGACACGGCGACCCAGGTGCCGTCGGCCGTGCGGTAGGTGTTGCGGGGCGCGTTGTTCTGGGTGCGGTTGCCGGTGCGGGGCTGGACGTGGCCGAGCTGGTCGTACCAGAGGGGCTGCGGCCCGAGGACCGTCAGGATCGGCTCGATGATCGCCATGTCCACGACCTGTCCCTCGCCCGTATGCTCCCGCGCCGCCAGCGCGGTCATCACCGCGTACGCGGTGGCCAGACCGGCGATCGAGTCGGCGAGGCCGAACGGCGGGAGCGTCGGCGGCGCGTCCGGTTCGCCGGTGATCGCGGCGAAGCCGCTCATCGCCTCCGCGAGCGTGCCGAAGCCGGGGCGGTGGGCGTAGGGACCGAACTGGCCGAAGCCGGTGACCCGGGCGAGGACCAGCCGGGGGTTGACGGCGGACAGCTCCGGCCAGCCGAGGTCCCACCTCTCCAGGGTGCCGGGCCGGAAGTTCTCGACGATCACGTCGGCGGTGGCGGCGAGGCGGAGCAGGGTGGCGCGGCCGCCCGGCCGGGACAGGTCCAGGGTGATCGGGCGCTTGTTGCGGCCGAGCAGTTTCCACCACAGGCCGACGCCGTCCTTCGACGGGCCGTGGCCGCGGGAGGGGTCCGGTTTCGCGGGGTGCTCGACCTTGACCACGTCGGCGCCGAAGTCGCCGAACATGGTGGCGGCGATCGGGCCGGCGAAGAGGGTGGCGAGATCGAGGACACGCAGGCTGGACAGCGGGCCGGCGGGCTGCGGGGAAGCGGCCGGTGCGGCGGCGGGCCGCGGGTCACCGGGCGGTGCCGCAGCGGCGGGCCGGGGGCTGCCGGCGGAAGGGGCGGCGGGTTGCCCGGCGGCGGGACCGGGCGCGGGGCGGGGGGCGGTCATGACGGGCGCCCCGTTTCGGTGTCGGTGCGGTGGCACGGCGTCGTCGGCGACGCGTCGCGGTCGGTCATGGGCGGGACGCCTCCAGGAAGGTGAGGTGGGCCAGGTGGTCGAAGCCGGTGCCGTCGAAGTCGCCGACGGAGGTGGCGAGCCGGTTCTTCAGCGGACCCGTCCAGCGCTCGGGCAGGGCGGCGGGATCCCCGGCGAGCAGGCCGGCGATGCTGCCGGCCGTGGCGCCGTTGGAGTCGGTGTCCCAGCCACCGGAGACGGCACGGCAGATGGAGCCCGTGAAGTCGCCGTCGGCGTGGGTGAGGGCGGCGGCGGTCAGGGCGGTGTTGGGGACGGCGTGGACCCAGTGGTGGGCGGGGGAGTGGGTGGCGTGCAGTTCGTCCACGACGGTGTCGAAGTCCTCGTGGGTGCGGGCCAGCCGCACGGCGTGCCGGACGGCCCGGGCGAGCCGGGAGCCGGGCGGGACGACGGTGAGGCCGGCGGCCAGGCAGGCGTGGACGTCGTGGCCGCCGGTGGCCGCGGTGGCGACGGCGGCGGCGGTGAACATGGCCGCGTAGACGCCGTTCGCGGTGTGGGTGAGGGTGGCGTCGCGGTGGGCCTGCTCGGCGGCGGCCGCCGGGTCGCCGGGATTCGTCCAGCCGTGCACGTCGGCGCGGATCAGCGCGCCGACCCACTCCCGGAAGGGGTTGCGGTGCCGGGCGGTGTGCGGGGGTTCGATGCCGCTGAGCAGGTTGCGGTAGGCGACGCGTTCGGCGGTGAAGGTGCGGCCGGCCGGGAGGACGTCGAGCCAGAGGCGGGCCACGTCGGCGGTGGTGAACGCCCGGCCGTGGCGTGCGAGCAGCAGAAGGCCGACCAGCGGGTAGTTGAGGTCGTCGTCCTCGGGCATGCCGTCGATGTTCTCGGCCAGCGAGGTCGCCGCGGAGCGCCGGTTCCACGGGTACCGGGCGGCCAGGTCCGCGGGCAGGCCGCGGGCGGTGAAGAAGGTCGTGAGGGGCCAGTTGCCGGTGGCGCGGGCGAGGAGGCGGACGCCGGTCAGCGGCAGCTTCTCGACGGGCTTGCCGAGCAGGCAGCCGGCGGCCCGGCCGAGCCAGGCGGCCTCCAGCCGGGTGCGCAGCGACGGATCGGGGACGCCCGCCGCGGACCGGGCGGGCCAGGCGGGGCAGCCGGCCCTGATCTCCGGCAGGTCCGTCGGCTCCGCCTCGGCCAGCCGGCTCGGCAGCTCCGCCAGCTCGTCCAGCAGGTCCTCCGCGAGCAGCCGCAGGTAGCGCGAGGGCCGCTCGGGGGACGCGCCCGCCCGCTCGGGTGCCTCCGGGCCGCCCGCGGCGCGCCAGCGTGCGGCGACGGCCGACGGCTCGCGGCCGTCCTGGGCGGCCTGGCGCAGCTCGTGGCCGAGGAGGTCCTCCGGCTGCACCCAGGTCACCCGGAGCACGCCGTGCCCCCGATCCGCGCGAACGCCTCCTCGTGCGCGCGCCTCCGCGCCACGTCCCGCGCGAAGACCTCCCGGGCCACCCCGGCCAGCGTGCGGGCCGGTTCCCACAGGTCCAGCCGGCTCGCCTCCGCCACCGTCGTCGCCCACTCCCCGGGGACCGGGGAGCCGAGCGCGCCCGCCAGCGCGCCCGCCATGGTGGCGATGGAGTCGCAGTCGCGGCCGTAGTTCACCGCACCCAGCACCGCGTGGCGGAAGTCGCCGCCGGAGACGACCAGCATGCCGAGCGCCACGGGCAGTTCCTCGACGGCGTGCAGCCGGGAGGGACGGCGGGCTCCCAGCGACGGGCTGCGGTACTCGGGGCCCACCGTGTCGTAGGGGGCGACCGCCTCCCGCAGCGGGCCCAGCGCCGACTCGAAGTCCGTGTGGCGGGCGGCGGCCTCGCACACCGCCTCGATCGCCGCCCGCGTGCCGTCCTTCGCCAGGGACAAGCAGGCGGCCACCACCGCGTCCGGTGTGGCGCCGGGCGCGCAGGCCGCCGCCACCGCGGCCGCATGGACGCCCGCCGCCTCCCGGCCGTACGACGACTGATGGGCGCCCGCGACGTCCAGCGCCTCGGCGTACGCGGCCGCCGGGTGGGCCGCGTTGACCAGGCCGACGGGGGCCATGTACATCGCCGCGCCGCAGTTGACGATGTTGCCGACGCCGGCCTCGCGCGGGTCCACGTGGCCGTAGTGCAGCCGCGCCACCAGCCACTTCTCCGCCAGGAAGATCCGCTGCAGCGGCAGCGCCTCGGCCTCGAGCTCCGGGATCCAGCGCGGGTTCGTCATCAGGTCCGGGACCAGGTGGTCGGCGACGGCGTAGGCGTCGAGGTGGTCGCGGACGCGGGCGTACACCCGGACGAGCGCGTGCGTCATCAAGGTGTCGTCGGTGACGTGCCCGTCGCCCTTGTGGTACGGCGCGACGGGGCGGGCGGTCCGCCAGTCGTCGCCGTGCCAGGGGCCGACGACGCCGAGGACGCGGCCGCCGTGGCGCCGCACGATCTGCTCGGGGGACCAGCCCTCGACGGGGCCGCCGAGGGCGTCCCCGACCGCCGCTCCGACCAGGGCCCCGGTGATCCGCTCGTCGAGCCCCGCCGACCGGCCTGCCGCCGGGACGCCGGCGGCGTCGGGGGCCCGGCTTCCGGTCGCGTGCGGTGCCGGGCCGGTGGCCTGGTCGTCGGCCCGGCCTGCGGTGGTGCCGGTGGGCCGGGTCTGCGCGCGGTTGTCGGTCGGGTCCGCTCCTCGGCCGGTGGCCTGGTC
>NZ_JBEYXZ010000004.1:96535-139611 GCF_040645305.1 Streptomyces sp. NPDC046831
TGTCGGCCCGGCTCGGGGTGGTGCCGGTGGGCCGGGTCTGCGCGCGGTTGTCGGTCGGGTCCGCTCCTCGGCCGGTGGCCTGGTCGTCGGCCCGGCTCGGGGTGGGGCCGGTGGGCCGGGTCTGCGCGCGGTTGTCGGTCGTGTCCGCTCCTCGGCCGGTGGCCTGGTCGTCGGCCCGGCCCGGGGTGGGGCCGGTGGCCCGGGTCTCCGCCGCGCTGCCGGCTGCGTGCGATGCCCGGCCGGGGGTCGCGGTCTCCGCCGGGCCCGCGGTCGTTTCCGCCGTCCGGCCACCGGTGGCCCGGTCCGCTGTCCGGCCGGCGGTCGCGTCCGCCACCCGGGCGGTCGTTCGTCGGTTTTCTTCCTCCATGGGTGTCATGCCCGAATCATCCTCCTGGTGGGGCCGCTCGCGTGGCTTCCAGGAGCTCGGCGAGTTCCACGAGGTCCGTCCCGGTGAGCCGGGGCAGCGCGCAGCCGGAGAGCACGCGGCAGGCGTCCCGCCAGGACGCCGGAACGCTCGCGCCGCCGCCCAGCGCACCGGTCAGGGCGCCCGCGAGGGCCGGGGCCGAGTCGGCGACCCGGGACAGGCAGGCCGCCGCCGGCACCGCCTCCGCGATCCGGCCACGGGAGGCGGTCGTGAGCGCGAGGGCGACCGGGACCGTCTCCGCGGCGGCGACGCCGTAGCTGTAGACGTGGTCGACGATCTCGTGCTCCAGGGGCGGGACCAGGGCGAACGCGCTGTCCGCCGCCCCGGCGAGCGCGAGCGCGTGCCGGGCGTTGCGGCCGATCTCGGTGCCCTCGGGCAGTTCGGCGAGCGCGGCCGCGACGCAGGCGTCGGCCTCCGCTCCGGCGAGCGCCAGGGCCAGGGCCGCCGCCATCGCCCGTGCGCCGTGCACCCCGTCGCCGTCCTGGGTGTAGCGGGCGTCGAACTCGGCCAGGGCGGCGGCGCGGTCCGGGTCGCCCGGGTGCGCGACGGCCAGGACGCAGGCGCGGACGCAGGCCGCGTCGTCGAAGTAGTGCGGGTTGTCGTGGCCGCTGGCGGGCGGGCGCAGACCGGCCGCGAGGTTGCCGAGGCCGGCCCGGACGGAGATGCGGGCGCGCAGCGGCAGCACCGCCGACTCGACCTCCGGCGCGCGTTCGGCCGCCGCCGCGACCTCGCCCGCCACGGCGTTCCAGGTCAGATCGATCGCGGCCCGCGTGCGGCGCTCCCGGCTGAGGTCCCCGAGCGCCCCGTCGTCCCCGGCGCGCAGGACGGCCTCGGCCGCGAACGCCGCCCACTCGGCGTCGTCGGAGGGGCCGAGGCGCAGCGGCTCGGGGGGCTGGTTGAGGGCGATCGGCACGGGCAGCGTGGTCGTGGCGTTCTGCTCCGCGAAGGTGTCCAGCTCGCGAGTGAGGCGGCGGGTCCACTCCGGCATCCGCGCGGCCCGGTGCCGCGCGGCGGGCCACCCGGCGGCGTCCCCCGCGGCCAGCCCGAGCAGCAGCCCCTCGATCCGACGGGTCACGGCCCCGCCGTCCGCTCGTCGGCGAGCACCGGGGCGACGGGTGTCCCGGCCGGCGGTTCCGCCGGCTCCTGCCGGGCGACCGGCACGTCTCCCGCCGGCTCCTGCCGGGCGACCGGTACGTCCTCCGCCGGCTCCGGGAAGGCCGGCGCGGCCGCCGCCGTCAGGGCCGCCGCGCCCACCGCCGGGGCCGGCGCCGGCACCTGGTCCGCCGGTGCCCTGGGCACCGGTCGGCCCTCTGGAGCGGCGCCCAGGGCCACGGCCGGCACGGCGGAGACGTCGCAGACGCCGGGCACGGCCCTCAGCACCGGCACGACCGGCACCTCGGGCAGGGCGCCCGCGATTGGCGCGGCCGGCACTTGGGGCAGGCCGCCCGCGCCCGGCGCCTCGGGCGCGGGTGTCACGACGGGGACGTCGTGCACGGCCGTCAGCGCCGGCACGGTCGGCACCTCGGGCAGGCAACCCGCGACCGGCGCGTCGGGCGTGGCTTTCGCGACGGGCACGACCGGCACCCCGGGCACTCCCGCCAGGACCGGCACCTCGGGCAGGGCGCCGGCGGTCGGTGCCTCGGGCGGGGCTGCCGTGCCTGGGACCTCCGTCAGGGCTGTCAGGACCGGCGCGGTCGCCACCTCGGGCAGGGCCTGCGCGCCCGGCGCGTCGGGCGGGGCTGTGACGACGGGGAGGTCTGGCACGGCCGGAACCTCGGGTACGGCTGCCACGAGCGACACGGTCGGTGCCTCGGGCGGGGCTGCCGTGCCTGGGACCTCCGTCAGGGCTGTCAGGACCGGCGCGGTCGCCACCTCGGGCAGGGCCTGCGCGCCCGGCGCGTCGGGCGGGGCTGTGACGACGGGGAGGTCTGGCACGGCCGGAACCTCGGGTACGGCTGCCACGAGCGACACGGTCGGCGCCTCGGGCGGGGCTGTCGCGCCCGGCACCTCCGTCACGGCCGCCACGACCGGCGCGGCCGCCACCTCGGGCAGGGCGCCCGCGACCGGCGCCTCGGGCGGGGCTGTCACGAGCGACGCCACCTCGGGCAGGGCCCCCGCGACCGGCGCCTCGGACACGGCTTTCACGACGGGCACGACCGGCACCTCCGGCGCGGCCGGCACCTCCGGCGCTCCCGGCACCACCGGTACGCACCCCGCCACCCGAAGGCGGGGCACGCCCGGTCCGCGCGGGGCCCCGTCGCGGCCCGGCTGTCCCGCGCGGGCCGGCTCGCCGCGTACCAGCAGGTCCGCGACCTCCAGTACGTGGTGGCCGGCCATCGACGGCAGGCAGCTGCCCCGTGCCGGGCCGATGGCCGCCGCCCACTCCCCGGGGATGGCGTGCACGCCCTGCGTGGCACCGGCCAGGGCGCCCGCGACCGCGGCCGTGGTGTCGGCGTCGCGGCCCATGTTCACGGCCGTGAGGACCGCGTCCCGGAAGTCGCCGTCGGCGGCCGCGTACGCCCCGAAGGCGAGGGCCACCGCCTCCGGCGCCAGGTCGGTCCACGGGTAGCCGCCGACGACCACGGCGGATCGGACCGCGCGTTCCCCGCGCCGGGCGGCGGCCGTCGCCCGGCGCAGGGAGCGTGCCGTCCAGGAGTCGTCCGGGAGGACCGCCAGGGCTGCGGTCACCACCGCGACCGGCGGCGCGCCCGCCATCGCGGCGGCGACCCCGGCCGCCACCGCCTGGCCGCCGTAGATGCCCTCGCCGTCGTGGCTGACCGAGCCGTCGACCGCCACCAGGCGGGCCGCCTCCGCCGGGCGCCCGGCGGCGAACACCCCGAAGGGCGCCGCCCGCATGGCGAGGCCGTCGCTCCAGGCATGCCGGTGCTGCGCCGAGATCGGCGCGGCCAGGCCCCGGCGGAGGTTCTCCAGCGTTCCCCGCTCACTGAAGCCGGCGCCCCGGAACGGCCCCTCGGCGCGGTCCGCGATCCACGTGTGCCAGGCCGCCTCGACATGGGCCGGGGTCAGCGCGGAGCCGTGCCGGGCCAGCAGCAGCCCGGAGAAGATGGCGTACTCCGTGTCGTCGGTGCCGCACGGGCGCTCGGTGACGTAGCCGGTGATCCGGCCCCACCGGGCACGGATCTCGGAGGGCTTGAGGTTCTCCGCGGGCGCTCCCAGCGCGTCGCCGACGGCGAGACCGAGCAGCGCTCCCCGCGCCCGTTCGCGCGCTGCGGCGGTGCCGTCCGGCCGGGCCGGGGCCGTGCGGGCGGTCGATGCCATGGGCGGGTCCTCCTCTCCACGGCGCCGGCGACGGCGCGGAACCCTATGCGGAACCATCCCCCGGTGGAGCGGACGCCGCAGCCGGAGCGGCCCCGGCATCACCCGTACGACGTCTGTGCAGGGACCCTCACGCATGAGCGCGTGGGGGCAAAGGCGCAGGTTAGCCCAGCCTTTCCTTGCTGGCGGCGGGGGATTTTCCGGCGTACGTTCTGTGTTGTCGAAAAGTAGAACTCGTCCAAGAAGCCCTTCACGCTCACTCTGGGGGACCCGGCATGGCCGTCATCGACACCGAGGCGACGCTGCACGAGGCGCACCGCGACAACCACACGCACCGCGATGTGAACGGCGGCTGGCTGCGCCCGGCGGTCTTCGGCGCGATGGACGGCCTGGTCTCCAACCTCGCCCTCATCACGGGCGTCGCGGGCGGCGCGGTGGGCGGCCGGACCATCGTCCTCACCGGCCTCGCGGGCCTGGCCGCCGGTGCCTTCTCGATGGCGGCCGGCGAGTACACCTCCGTCGCCTCGCAGCGCGAGCTGGTCGAGGCCGAGCTCGAGGTCGAGCGCAAGGAGCTGAGCCGGCACCCGCAGGACGAGGAGGAGGAGCTCGCCGCCCTTTACGTGGCGCGGGGCGTCGAGCCGGACCTGGCGCGCGAGGTGGCCCGGCAGCTGTCGGCCGACCCCGAGCAGGCCCTGGAGATACACGCCCGCGAGGAGCTGGGCGTCGACCCGGGGGACCTGCCCTCGCCGCTGGTCGCCGCGGTGTCGTCCTTCGCGTCCTTCGCGCTGGGCGCGCTGCTGCCCGTCCTGCCGTACCTGCTGGGCGCGGCCGCCCTGTGGCCCGCCGTGCTGCTCGCGCTGCTCGGCCTGTTCGCCTGCGGGGCGGTGGTGGCCCGGGTGACGGCGCGGTCCTGGTGGTTCAGCGGTCTGCGGCAGCTCGTGCTGGGCGGCGCCGCGGCCGGTGTGACGTACGCCCTGGGCACCCTGTTCGGAACGGCCGTAGGATGACGTGGCCGGAACTTCTGCGTCGTTCCGCACAAGTGGCCGCCACGCGCCGACGGGACATGTGTTACCCGCTGGTTTCGAGCGTGTGGCCACCGGGCAATACCCGTAAGCGCTGTGAGCAATGAGGCCCGCCGCGCGCACCGGGGCGAGCGCGACCGCCCGCCCCGCCTTCCCGGGCCGCCGGACACCGATCTGTCCGTGCCGGTCCCCAGCTTCCACCGCCGGACGCGCAACCCGTGCCGCGCCCGGATGGTGTCCGCATGTTGGAACACGTCTTCCGGTTTTCGAGAAACTCTCCATCATGTAACCTGCACGAAATTTCGCCACACGCAGAGGGCCAACGTCGTCCCTCGGCACCTGCTCCACCAGGGCCCAAGGCGGCCCGGGAGCAATTCCACGCCAGATGACGACGACGGGAGAGCCGATGCGTACGCCGCGCCAGCCGTCCAAGCACTCCACGGATGGCCAGAACTGGTCCTTCATGGATGCTCGCCCTGCTGCGCAGGGTATGTACGACCCCCGCAACGAGCACGACGCCTGCGGCGTCGGCTTCGTGGCCACGCTCACCGGTGAGGCGAGCCACGCGCTGGTCGAGCAGGCGCTGACCGTGCTGCGCAACCTGGAGCACCGCGGCGCCACCGGCTCCGAGCCCGACTCCGGCGACGGGGCGGGCCTGCTGTCCCAGGTGCCCGACGCCTTCCTGCGCGAGGTGGCCGGATTCGAGCTGCCCGAGGCGGGCGCCTACGCCGTCGGCATCGCCTTCCTGCCGGAGGACGGCACCGACGACGCCGTCTCGCAGATCGAGACGATCGCCACCGACGAGGGCCTGACCGTCCTCGGCTGGCGCGAGGTGCCGGTCGCCCCCGAGCTGCTCGGCGCCACCGCCCGCTCCACGATGCCCGTCTTCCGCCAGCTCTTCGTCGCCGACGGCTCCAGCACGGGCATCGCCCTGGACCGCAAGGCGTTCCTGCTGCGCAAGCGCGCCGAACGCGAGGCCGGCGTCTACTTCCCGTCGCTGTCGGCGCGCACCCTCGTCTACAAGGGCATGCTCACCACCGGCCAGCTGGAGCCCTTCTTCCCGGACCTGTCCGACCGCCGCTTCGCCTCGGCCATCGCACTCGTCCACTCGCGCTTCTCGACGAACACCTTCCCGAGCTGGCCGCTGGCACACCCCTACCGCTTCGTCGCGCACAACGGCGAGATCAACACCGTCAAGGGCAACCGCAACTGGATGGCCGCCCGCGAGTCCCAGCTGGCCTCCGACCTCTTCGGCGGCAGGGACAGCCTGGAGCGGATCTTCCCGGTCTGCACGCCGGACGCCTCCGACTCCGCCTCCTTCGACGAGGTCCTGGAGCTGCTGCACCTCGGCGGCCGCTCCCTGCCGCACTCCGTGCTGATGATGATCCCGGAGGCGTGGGAGAACCACGACTCCATGGACCCGGCCCGGCGCGCGTTCTACGCCTACCACTCCACGATGATGGAGCCCTGGGACGGCCCGGCCTGCGTCTGCTTCACCGACGGCACCCAGGTCGGCGCCGTGCTCGACCGCAACGGTCTGCGCCCCGGCCGCTACTGGGTCACCGACGACGGGCTCGTCGTGCTCGGCTCCGAGGTCGGCGTCCTCGACATCGACCCGGCCAGGGTCGTCCGCAAGGGCCGCCTGCAGCCCGGCCGGATGTTCCTCGTCGACACGGCCGAGGGCCGCATCATCGAGGACGAGGAGATCAAGGCCGCCCTCGCCGCCGAGCAGCCGTACGCCGAGTGGCTGGAGGCCGGCGGGATCGAGCTGGGCGACCTGCCCGAGCGCGAGCACATCGTCCACACCCACGCCTCGGTCACCCGCCGCCAGCAGACCTTCGGCTACACCGAGGAGGAGCTGCGCGTCATCCTCGCGCCGATGGCCAAGACCGGCGCCGAGCCGATCGGCTCCATGGGCACCGACTCGCCGATCGCCGCGCTCAGCGAGCGCCCGCGCCTGCTCTTCGACTACTTCACCCAGCTGTTCGCGCAGGTCACCAACCCGCCGCTGGACGCGATCCGCGAGGAGCTGGTCACCTCCCTGCGCTCGTCGCTGGGCCCGCAGGGCAACCTGCTGGAGCCGACCGCGGCCTCCTGCCGCAGCGTCGTCCTGCCCTTCCCGGTCATCGACAACGACGAGCTGGCCAAGCTCATCCACGTCAACGCCGACGGCGACATGCCGGGCTTCAAGGCCGCGACCCTGTCCGGCCTGTACCGGGTCGGCGGCGGCGGGGAGGCACTGGCCGCGCGGATCGAGGAGATCTGCGCCGAGGCCGACGCCGCCATCCACAACGGCGCCCGGCTGATCGTCCTGTCCGACCGGCACTCCGACGCCGAGCACGCACCGATCCCGTCGCTGCTGCTCACCGCGGCCGTCCACCACCACCTCATCCGCACCAAGCAGCGCACCCAGGTGGGCCTGCTGGTCGAGGCCGGCGACGTCCGCGAGGTCCACCACGTCGCCCTGCTCATCGGCTACGGCGCCGCCGCCGTCAACCCCTACCTGGCCATGGAGTCCGTCGAGGACCTGGTCCGCGCCGGCACGTTCCTGCCCGGCGTCGAGCCCGAGAAGGCCATCCGCAACCTCATCCACGCCCTCGGCAAGGGCGTGCTGAAGGTCATGTCGAAGATGGGCATCTCGACCGTCGCCTCCTACCGAGGCGCCCAGGTCTTCGAGGCCGTCGGCCTCGACGAGACCTTCGTCGAGAAGTACTTCAACGGCACCGCCACCAAGATCGGCGGCGTCGGCATCGACGTCATCGCCCGCGAGGTCGCCGCCCGCCACGCCAAGGCCTACCCGGCCTCCGGCATCGCCCCGGCGCACCGCGCGCTGGAGATCGGCGGCGAGTACCAGTGGCGCCGCGAGGGCGAGCCGCACCTGTTCGACCCGGAGACCGTCTTCCGCCTCCAGCACTCCACGCGCACCGGCCGCTACGACGTCTTCAAGAAGTACACCTCCCGCGTGAACGAGCAGTCCGAGCGCCTGATGACGCTGCGCGGCCTGTTCGGCTTCACCTCGGACCGCGAGCCGATCCCCGTCGAGGAGGTCGAGCCGGTCTCCGAGATCGTCAAGCGGTTCTCCACGGGCGCCATGTCCTACGGCTCCATCTCCCAGGAGGCGCACGAGACCCTCGCCATCGCCATGAACCAGCTGGGCGGCAAGTCCAACACCGGTGAGGGCGGCGAGGACCCCGAGCGCCTGTACGACCCGGCGCGCCGCTCGTCGATCAAGCAGGTCGCCTCCGGCCGCTTCGGCGTGACGTCCGAGTACCTGGTCAACGCCGACGACATCCAGATCAAGATGGCCCAGGGCGCCAAGCCCGGCGAGGGCGGCCAGCTGCCCGGCCACAAGGTGTACCCGTGGGTGGCCAGGACCCGGCACTCCACGCCGGGTGTGGGGCTCATCTCGCCGCCGCCGCACCACGACATCTACTCCATCGAGGACCTGGCCCAGCTCATCCACGACCTGAAGAACGCGAACCCGCAGGCGCGGATCCACGTCAAGCTGGTCTCCGAGGTCGGCGTCGGCACGGTCGCCGCGGGCGTCTCCAAGGCGCACGCGGACGTCGTCCTGATCTCCGGCCACGACGGCGGCACGGGCGCCTCCCCGCTGACCTCGCTGAAGCACGCCGGCGGCCCCTGGGAGCTCGGCCTCGCCGAGACCCAGCAGACCCTGCTGCTCAACGGCCTGCGCGACCGCATCGTCGTGCAGACCGACGGCCAGCTGAAGACCGGCCGCGACGTGGTCATCGCCGCGCTGCTCGGCGCCGAGGAGTTCGGCTTCGCGACCGCCCCGCTCGTCGTCTCCGGCTGCGTCATGATGCGCGTGTGCCACCTGGACACCTGCCCGGTCGGCATCGCCACGCAGAACCCGGTGCTGCGCGAGCGGTTCGCCGGCAAGGCCGAGTTCGTCGTGAACTTCTTCCAGTTCATCGCCCAGGAGGTCCGCGAACTCCTCGCCGAGCTCGGCTTCCGCTCCATCGAGGAGGCCGTCGGCCACGCCGAGGTCCTCGACGTCACCCGCGCGGTGGACCACTGGAAGGCGCAGGGCCTGGACCTGGAGCCGCTGCTCCACGTGCCCGAGCTGCCCGGGAACGCGGTGCGCCACCGGATCGTCGCCCAGGACCACGGCCTGGAGAAGGCACTCGACAACGAGCTGATCAGGCTCGCCGCCGACGCCCTGGCCGCGAACTCCGCCACCGACGCCCAGCCGGTGCGCGCCCAGGTCCCCATCCGCAACATCAACCGCACCGTCGGCACCATGCTCGGCCACGAGGTGACGAAGAAGTTCGGCGGTGCGGGCCTGCCCGACGACACCATCGACATCACCTTCACCGGTTCCGCCGGCCAGTCCTTCGGCGCCTTCCTCCCGCGCGGTGTCACGCTGCGCCTGGAGGGCGACGCCAACGACTACGTCGGCAAGGGCCTGTCCGGCGGCCGGATCGTCGTCCGCCCGGACCGCGCGGCCGACCACCTCGCCGAGTACAGCGTCATCGCGGGCAACACGCTCGCCTACGGCGCCACCGGCGGCGAGATGTTCCTGCGCGGCAGGACCGGCGAGCGGTTCTGCGTCCGCAACTCCGGCGCACTGGTCGTCTCCGAGGGCGTGGGCGACCACGGCTGCGAGTACATGACCGGCGGTCACGCGGTGGTCCTCGGCGAGACGGGCCGCAACTTCGCGGCCGGCATGTCCGGCGGCGTCGCCTACGTCGTCGACCTCGACCGCGACAACGTCAACGCCGGCAACCTGGCGTCGATCGAGGCGCTGGACGACGCGGACAAGCAGTGGCTGCGCGAGGTGGTGCGCCGCCACCAGGAGGAGACGGGGTCCACCGTCGCCGAGAAGCTGCTGGCCGAGTGGGACAGCCCCGACGGCGGCGCGGCACGCTTCAGCAAGATCATCCCCAGCACGTACAAGGCAGTGCTCGCCGCCAAGGACGCCGCCGAGCGAGCCGGTCTGTCCGAGACCGAGATCACCGAGAAGATGATGGAGGCGGCGATCAATGGCTGACCCGAAGGGCTTCCTGAACCACGGCCGTGAGGTCGCCACGTCCCGGCCGGTCGAGGAGCGCGTCAAGGACTTCAAGGAGGTCTACGTCCCCGGCTCGCTGCTGCCGATCATCAGCAAGCAGGCCAGCCGGTGCATGGACTGCGGCATCCCGTTCTGCCACAACGGCTGCCCCCTCGGGAACCTGATCCCCGAGTGGAACGACTACGCCTACCGCGAGGACTGGACGGCCGCCTCCGAGCGCCTGCACGCGACGAACAACTTCCCGGAGTTCACGGGCCGGCTGTGCCCGGCGCCGTGCGAGTCGGCCTGCGTGCTCGGCATCAACCAGGCGCCGGTCACCATCAAGAACGTCGAGGTCTCCATCATCGACAAGGCGTGGGAGACCGGTGACGTCGCGCCGCAGATCCCCGAGCGCCTGTCCGGCAAGACGGTCGCCGTCATCGGCTCGGGCCCCTCGGGCCTGGCCGCCGCCCAGCAGCTGACCCGGGCCGGCCACACGGTCGCGGTGTACGAGCGCGCGGACCGCATCGGCGGCCTGCTGCGCTACGGCATCCCCGAGTTCAAGATGGAGAAGCGGCACATCAACCGCCGTATCGAGCAGATGCGCGCGGAGGGCACCCGCTTCCGCACCGGCGTCGAGGTCGGCCGCGACATCAAGGCGGGCGACCTGCGCAAGCGCTACGACGCGGTCGTGCTGGCCGTCGGCGCCACCACGGCGCGCGACCTGCCCGTCCCGGGCCGGGAGCTCAACGGCATCCACCAGGCCATGGAGTACCTGCCCCTGTCCAACAAGGTGCAGGAGGGCGACTACGTCACCACGCCGATCTCGGCCGAGGGCAAGCACGTCGTCGTCATCGGCGGCGGCGACACGGGCGCCGACTGCGTGGGCACCGCCCACCGCCAGGGCGCGGCCTCCGTCACCCAGCTGGAGATCATGCCCCGGCCGGGCGAGGAGCGGAACCCGGTCACCCAGCCCTGGCCGACCTTCCCGATGCTGTACAAGGTCACCTCGGCGCACGAGGAGGGCGGCGAGCGGGTCTACTCCGTCTCCACCACCCACTTCGAGGGCGACGAGGACGGCAACGTCCAGTGGCTGCACATGAGCGAGGTCGAGTTCGTCGACGGCCGGCTGACCCCGAAGCCGGGCACCGAGCGCAAGATCCCGGCCCAGCTGGTCACCCTCGCCATGGGCTTCACCGGCACCGACCAGGACAACGGCCTGGTGGAGCAGTTCGGCCTGGAGCTCGACGCGCGCGGCAACATCGCCCGCGACGCCGACTTCCAGACCAACGTGCCCGGTGTGTTCGTCGCCGGTGACGCCGGCCGCGGCCAGTCCCTCATCGTGTGGGCGATAGCGGAGGGCCGCTCGGCCGCCCGCGGCGTCGACCGCTTCCTCACGGGCGCCAGCGACCTGCCGGCCCCGATCCGTCCGACGGACCGCGCGCTGGCGGTCTGACGGACAGCCCGTGACCCGGTGACGCTCCGGTCCGACGGTCACTCACCCACGTCCCGTACAACGGCGTACGGACGGTGATCGGGGATCGCACAGACCCCCGAGACGGCGCCTGCTCCCCTGTCCCCGACCGGACGACGGGGCAGGCGCCGCCGCTTGTCCGGGAGCCGCTTGCCCCGAGGCCACCCCGGGCCGGTCCGCTGCGAAGAAGGACACGGACGCGGTCGGCGGGCGGCACCGGGGGCCGGCCCCACGTCCTACGTGTCGCACTCCAGCACCCGCCGGCACAGCGCGCACCGCGCCCGCAGCCGCCCCCGCACCGGCACCCTGATCCGCTGATGGCACGTCGGGCAGGAGAACGACACCCGCAGCGGGCCGTCCCCGGCCGGGCTGAAGGAGTAGGGAGCGTCCTGCTGCCCGCGCGGCACACGCTCCTGCGCGTGCCGCCGGTCGCGGGCGTAGCGGCGGCGGCCCGCCCAGCCCGCCGCCGTCAGGGGCGGCTGCTGCTCGTCGTGACGGGCCCGGGCGAGGCCGTCCGCGTACGCCGAGTACGCCTGCGGGCTGGTGAACCACACCGAGGGGTCCTCACCGAAGACCAGCGCACGCTTGGCCAGCACGTACCCGAACTCCTCCGGCGTGATGTAGCCCAGCTTCTGCGAGGACACGGCGTCCTCCCGGTAGGCGTCCAGCAGGAGCCAGCCCGCGCCCAGGTACGTCGCCGCCGTGTCCGTCAGGATCTCGTTGGCGCGGGTCCCGGGGAAGGACAGGTCCAGGCGGTGCAGATAGACGTGCGTGACCTCGTGCGCGAGGGCCGCGCCGATGTCCCGCCGGTGGGTGCGGAAACGGTCGTTGAGCTCGACGAAGTACTCGGGTCCGGCCGCCAGTTCGACGTTCGCCGCGTGCTCCATCTCGCGGAAGCCGACGACCAGACGGGCGTCCGGCAGCCGGTAGTGCCGCACCATCTCGCGGGCCACCCGCTGCGCGCCCAGGTGCAGGTCGTCGGTGTCGCAGAAGGCGACGTCCGCGGGGGCCACGCTCGTCGCGAAGGTCTGCACGGTGTCGTACGACAGCCGCCTGTACAACGCGGTGATCGCGGCCCGTACCGTCTCCAGGTGCGGGTACCCGTGCTCGACCGGTCCGCCGTTCACCACGCCCGAACCCCCAAAGACGCCCAGCACCGTCCTCTCACTCTAGGCCGGTGGGAGCGGTTTGCCGGTGACCCGGCGACGGGCGTGCCCGGCCGCCGGGTCACCGGACGTGGCCCAGTCCCGGCGGCCGGACCACGGGCGCGCGGCCCTCGCACCCGGCGTCCGTCGCCCTCGCGGCCACGGCATGGTCCCCGAGGGCGCCGACTTGCGGCGCCCACGCTCCCCGGCACCCCACCGGAACCGGGGCACGCCACCGGTATCGGGGGGCCCGCGCCGGGGTCGCGAGGTGATCCGGGCCGTCGCGTGCCCCGGGGCCCGGCGCGCCGCCACGGCCGTGGTCCGGTACCCCGGTGCCCGGCCGGCACCCACGGCGCCGGCGCTGCCCGGCACGCCACCGGTATCGGGGGGCCCGCGCCGGGGCCGCGAGGTGATCCGGGCCGTCGCGTGCTCCGGGGCCCGGCGCGCCGCCACGGCCGTGGTCCGGCATCCCGGTGCCCGGCCGCCGCCCACGGCGCCGACGCTGCCCGGCACGCCCCCGGTACCGGGGCACGCCACCGGTATCGGGGGGCCCGCGCCAGGGCCGCGAGGTGATCCGGGCCGTCGCGTGCCCCGGGGCCCGGCGCGCCGCCAGGGTCGTGGTCCGGCATCCCGGTGCCCGGCCGCCGCCCACGTTTCCCGGCACCCCAGGTACCGGGGGGCATGCACCAGGGCCGCGAGGCGTTCCGGCCGTCGCGTGCCCCCCTGGGGCCCGGCGCGCCGCCACGGCCACCGGCACTCCTGGGCCCCGGCCGCCGCCCACGCTGCCACGCATCCCGGCACCCCACCGGGACCGGGACACCCCACCGGGACCGGGGGACACCCCACCATGGCCGCGAGGCGTCCGGAGCGGCCGCGCGACCCGGGAGCCCGGGGCGCCGCCACAGCCGGGGCCCGGCAGCCCCGGCCCCGGCCGCCGCCCGCCAGGGGACGCCGGCGCACGCCGTAGGGTGACGACCATGACCACCAGCAGCACCAGCAGCACCAGCGACGCCGATCCCGCCGTCCGGGCGGAGCTCGCGCGGCTGCGCGACAGCATCGACAACATCGACGCGGCCGTCGTCCACATGCTCGCCGAGCGGTTCAAGTGCACCCAGCAGGTCGGCCGGCTCAAGGCCGTCCACCGGCTGCCGCCCGCCGATCCCGCCCGCGAGGCCCGCCAGATCGCCCGCCTGCGCGCGCTCGCCGAGGACGCCAAGCTCGATCCGGCGTTCGCGGAGACATTCCTCAACTTCATCATCGCCGAGGTGATCCGCCACCACGAGCGCATCGCCGAGGACACCGGCAACGGCACGGCCCCGGCGACAGCGCCCTGACCCGGCCGGCGCCCGGCGCACGCGCCCCCGCCGCGCTCCGGCCCGGCCCCGCGCCGCCGCGCCCCCGCCGGCCCCCGCCGCGCCCGCTCCGGCGCACCGGTCCCGCACGGCGCCCGCCCCCGCCCCCGCGAACGGGCGCGGCGTTGCGGTAACCCCCTCGTCCCCGGTCACCGCCATCAGGCAGCATGTCGTCCATGTCCGTACTCACGCGCGACGAAGCGCAGACCCGTGCCCAGCTCCTCGACGTCCACCACTACACGATCGAACTCGATCTGACGGCCGGGGACGCGACCTTCGGCTCCCTGACCGTCATCCGGTTCACCGTGCGCGCGGGCCAGGACGTCACGGACACGTTCGTCGAGCTGAAGCCCGCCGAACTGCGCTCCGCCGCCCTCGACGGGCAGCCCCTGGACCCGGCGGCCCTGACCGGGAACCGCCTGCTCCTGAAGAACCTCACGCCCGGCGCGCACGAGCTGCGCGTCGACGCCGCCATGCACTACTCGCGCACCGGCGAGGGCATGCACCGCTTCACCGACCCCTCCGACGGCGAGACCTACGTCTACACCCAGCTCTTCCTGGACGACGTGCAGCGGGTCTTCGCCGCCTTCGACCAGCCCGACCTGAAGGCGTCGTTCGACGTGTCCGTGACGGCCCCGGCGGGCTGGACCGTCCTCGCCAACGGCGTGACCGAACACCTCGGCGACGGCCGGTGGCGGGCCGCGACCACCCCGCCCATCGCCACCTACCTCGTGGCCGTGGCCGCCGGCCCCTGGCACTCCGTGCGCACCGAGCACCGCGGCCTGCCCTTCGGCATCCACTGCCGCCGCTCCCTGGCCCCCCACCTCGACGCCGACGCCGACGAGATCCTCGGCGTCACCCGGGCCTGCTTCGACCGCTACCACGAGAAGTTCGAGGAGTCCTACCCGTTCGACTCCTACGACCAGGCGTTCGTCCCCGAGTTCAACGAGGGCGCCATGGAGAACCCGGGCCTGGTCACCTTCCGCGACGAGTTCGTCTACCGCTCCGCCGTCACCGACACCGAGCGGCAGAACCGCGCCATGGTCATCGCCCACGAGATGGCCCACATGTGGTTCGGCGACCTCGTCACCCTCCGGTGGTGGGACGACATCTGGCTCAACGAGTCCTTCGCCGAGTACATGGGCTACCAGACCACCGCCGAGGCCACCCGCTTCACCGACACCTGGACGGACTTCGCCGTCGCCCGCAAGTCCTGGGGCTACGACGCCGACCAGCGTCCCTCCACCCACCCCGTCGCCCCCGAAGCCGTCGGCGACACCGCCTCCGCGCTGCTCAACTTCGACGGCATCTCCTACGCCAAGGGCGCCTCCGCCCTGCGCCAGCTGGTGGCCTGGCTCGGCGAGAAGGACTTCCTCGCCGGCATCAACACCCACTTCGCCCGCCACCGCTTCGGCAACGCCACCCTCGCCGACTTCATCGACTCCCTCGCCTCCGCCACCGAACGCGACGTCCACGCCTGGGCCGACGCGTGGCTGCGCACCACCGGCGTCGACACGATCACCGCCTCCGTCGCATCCCGCCCCGGCCAGTGGACCCTCGCCCTCGACCGCGACGGCAGCCGGCCGCACCGCGTCACCGTCGGCGTGTACGACCGCGACCTCGGCGACGGCCGCACCCTGGTCCTGCGGGAACGCCACGAGAGCGACATCCCGCCGGCCGGCGCCCCGCAGCCCCGCTCCGGCACCCACCCCGCCCTCGTCGTCCCCAACGACCAGGACCTGACCTACGCCAAGATCCGCCTCGACGGGACGTCCCTGGAGACCGCCCTGCGCGGCCTGTCCGGCATCCCCGACGGACTCACCCGCGCCGTCGTCTGGAACACCCTGCGCGACATGGTCCGCGACGGCGAACTCGCCCCGGCCGACTACCTGGCGACCGCCGCCGCCCACCTCGGCGAAGAGACCGAACTCGCCGTCGTCGAGGGCGTCCTCGGCTTCGCCACCACACAGCTCGCCGACCGGTTCGTCGGCGCCGGGCAACGCCCCGCCGCACTCACCTCCCTCACCTCCCTGTGCCGCGCCCTCATCCGCCGCACCGAGGACGGCGAGGCCCCCGGCCTGCGCCTGACCGCGGTCCGCCACTTCATCGACGTCGCCGCGCACCCCGACACCATCGCCGCCTGGCTCGCCGAGGGAACCGTCCCCGGCGGCCCCGAGCTCGACCCCGAACTGCGCTGGCGCATCCTGTCCCGCCTCGCCGTCCTCGGCGCCACCGACGAGGGCGCCATCGCCGCCGAACTCGAACGCGACCCCAGCGCCACCGGCCGCGAGGGCGCCGCCCGCTGCCGGGCCGCCCTGCCCGACGCGGACGCCAAGCGCCGCGCCTGGGAGGAGATGTTCACCGGCGACGAGCTGTCGAACTACCTGTTCACCGCGACCGCCCAGGGCTTCTGGCAGCCCGAACAGGCCGACCTCGTCAGGGAGTACGTGCCCCGGTACTACCGGGACGCGGTCGCCGTCGCCGCCCGCCGTGGCGCCGCCATCGCCGACGCCGCCGGCCGCTGGGCCTTCCCCGCCCACGCCGTCGACGCCGAGAACCTGCGCCTGGGCCGGGCCTGCCTGCGCGACGCCGACCCGATCCCCGCCCTGCGCCGCAAGCTCACCGACCAACTCGACGACCTGGCGCGGGCGCTGCGGGTCAGGGAGGCGTAGGACCACACCCACGGGCGCGGCCGCCACCCGGCCGCCCCCGCCACCGCGAAACCCGGCCCCGGACGGATGCGGCAGCATCCGCCGGGGACCGCGTTCCGTACCGGGTGCGGCGGCACCCGCCCCGGCCGCGTGCCGCCACCCTGCGTGCCGCAACCGTGTCCTGTTCCGGGTTGTGCTGCGTGCCGTTCCGCGTCGCGCGTCTCGCGCTGTGCTGCGTGCCGCGCCGCGTGCCGCCGTCCGATGCCGCGCCGCGCCCTGCTCCGCTTGCCGTCTTGCGCCGCGCCCCACTGCCCGCGCCGCGCCCTGTGCTGCGTACCGCGTCGTGTTCCGCGTGTCGATGCCGCGGCCTGTGCTGCGTCTTGTGTCGTGGTCCGCATGCCGACGTCGCGGTGCCTGTGCTGCGTCTGGCGTCGCGCCGCCTGCCGTCCCGCCGTGTCCCGCCGTCCGCCGCCGCGCCCTGCGAACCGGCGACCCCGGTCCTCCGGCGGGAGGGCGGCCAGGTGGTCTGACGCCGCGCGTGTAGCCACCTGCCCGGCACGGCCTTCCACGCCGCTCCACCCCGGACCCCGCACACGGCAGTACCTCCTTTCGGGTTCCCACAGCCGGGCATTCCGGGCGCGTCGGGTCCCGTGCGTACAAGCTGTATGTCCCACTGCCCCGTGCGCTCCCGGAGGACGGCCCATGAGGACTCCGCCCCTCGCCTCGGCCCCCGAGGGCCTTCTCGCCCTGCGGCCCCTGGTCGACACCGTGCTCGACGCCCTGGACAGCGGCCGGCGTGCCCGCGGGGGACCGCTGCCCGCCGGCGGGCCCGGGGCGGTCGCCGCGCGGCTGCGGGACGCGGTGGGCGAGATCCTCCCCGAGCACGGCGACCCCGAGGCCCTGCGCACCCTCGTGCACGCCCTCGCCGAAGGCGCCGCCGACCCCGCCGACCCCCTGTGCGCCGCGCACCTGCACTGCCCGCCCCTCGCCGTCGCCACCGCCGCCGACCTCGCCGCCACCGCCCTCAACCCCTCCCTGGACTCCTGGGACCAGGCCCCCGCCGCCTCCGTACTGGAGACCCTGGTCACCCGCCGGCTCGCCCACGAGGCCGGCCTCGCCGACGCCGTCGTCACCACCGGCGGCACCGAGTCCAACCACCTCGCCCTCCTGCTCGCCCGCGAGGCGCACGGCGGCACCGTCCACCTCGTCCACGGCGCCAACGCCCACCACTCACTGCCCCGCGCCGCCTGGCTGCTCGGCCTGCCCGGCCCCGTCGTCGTCCCCGCCCCCACCGGCACCCTCGACCTCGCCGCCCTCCACGCCACGCTCACCGACCTGACCGGCCGGCGCGGTCCACTCCTCGTCGCCGCCACCGCGGGCACCACCGACGCCGGTCTCATCGACCCGCTGCCCGAGATCGCCGCACTGTGCGCCGCCCACGGCGCCCGCCTCCACGTCGACGCCGCGCACGGCGGCGGCCTGCTGTTCAGCCCCCGGCACCGGGACAAGCTCACCGGCCTCGAAGCCGCCGACACCGTCACCCTCGACCTGCATAAACTCGGCTGGCAGCCGGTCGCCGCCGGACTGCTCGCCGTCCGCCGCCCCCAGGACCTCGACGTCCTGCACCAGCGCGCCGACTACCTCAACCCCGACGACGACACCGAAGCCGGCCTCCCCGACCTCCTCGGCCGCTCCCTGCGCACCACCCGCCGCCCCGACATCTTCAAGGTCGCCGTCACCCTCAGGACGCTCGGCCGGACCGGCCTCGGCGCCCTCGTCGACCAGGTCTGCGCCCGCGCTCGCGAGTTCGCCGGCCTGGTCCGTGACCACCCCGGCTTCGAGCTGCACGACCGGCCCACCATCAGCACCGTCCTCTTCCGGCCCGCGGACGCCCCCGACCACGCCGTCGCCGCCGCCCGCCGCCGGCTCCTCACCGAAGGCCGCGCCGTCCTCGGCCGCGCCCGGCTCGGCGACCGGCTGTGGCTCAAAGCCACCTTCCTCAACCCGGACGCCCAGCCCGACGACCTGGCCGCCCTCCTGAAACTGGTGGAAGGAACCACATGCTGACGACCCCCACCGAACACCCCGCGCCCCACATCCCCGAGACGCCCCGCGACCTGGTCGGCATCGGCATCGGCCCGTCCAACCTCTCCCTCGCCGCCCTCGCCCACCCGCTCACCGCGCTCGACACCGTCTTCTACGACCAGCGCCCCCGCTTCGACTGGCACCCCGGCCTGCTGATCGACGGCGCCACCGTCCAAGTCCCCTTCCTCGCCGACCTGGTCACCCTCGCCGACCCCAGCAGCCGCTGGTCCTTCCTCAACTACCTCAAGGCCCGCGACCGGCTCTTCCCCTTCTACTTCGCCGAGCGCTTCCACGTCCTGCGGGCCGAGTACGACGCCTACTGCCGCTGGGTGTCGGAGAACCTCCCCGGCCTCCGCTTCGGCCACCACGTCGACGCCGTCCGCTGGAACCCCGAACACCGCTGCTTCGAGGTCGACTTCACCGAACTCGACGCCGACGGCGACGCCCGGGCACTCGGCCGCACCCACACCAGGAACATCGCCCTGGGCATCGGCACCGCCCCGTACGTCCCCGAACCCCTCAGGCCCCTCGTCGACGCCCCCGGCAGCACCGTCGTCCACGCCGCCGACTACCTCGACCACCGCGACACCCTCCTCGCCGCCGGCCACGTCACCGTCGTCGGCTCCGGCCAGTCCGGCGCCGAGATCTTCCTCGACCTGCTCCGCCACCGCCCCGCCGGCCGCGAACGCCTCCACTGGATCGGCCGCACCCCGGCCTTCGCCCCCATGGAGTACTCCCGACTCGGCCTGGAGCACTTCACCCCCGACTACACGCGCTACTTCCACGCCCTCACCGAGCCCGTCCGCGACCGGCTCGCCACCGCCCAGTGGCAGCTGCACAAGGGCATCGACGCCGGCACCGCCGCCGCCATCCACGACGAGCTCTACCGGCGCACCCCCCACGGCGGCTGGCCCGACGCGGTCCTCACCCCGGGCGTGCGCGTCCGCACCGCCGGCCGCGTCGCCACCACCCGGATCGAACTCCACCTCGAACACGTCGAGCAGGAGACCCGCACCCGCCTCACCACCGACGCCGTCGTCCTCGCCACCGGATACCGCGAACGCCCCCTCACCCGCCTCCTCGCCGCCCTCGACCCCCACCTGGTCCGCGACGCCGGCGGACGCCCCCGCGTCGACGAGCACCACCGCCTCGTCCTCGACCCGTCCATCGCCACCACCGGCTGCGCGATCCACGTCCTGAACGCCGGACTCCACACCCACGGCGTCGGCGCCCCCGACCTCGGCCTCGCCGCCTGGCGCAGCGCCACCGTGCTCAACGCCCTCACCGGCGACCAGCCCTACCCCCTGCCCGCCCGCACCGCCTTCACCACCTTCGGTCTCCAGCCCCACCCGCAGCTCCCCTCCACCCGGCAGACCCCGGCCCTCGTCCCCCTCGTCGACCACCGGTAGACCGGCTCCGCCGGGCTGCGGGCGATCGGCACACGCCGGGAACAGCACCACGGCGCCGGCACGCACATCGCGCGCCGGCGCCGTCGGCCGGTCACCTCACCCCCGCGTCACCGCGGCGGCCCTCACGGGAACACCGGCGTACCGTTCCGCGTCAGCCTCCAGTCCACCGACGCGAAGTCCCGCGGGTCCAGCACACCCTTCGCGGTCACCCATTCCGCGATCCGCGTACGGATCTCCGTCGACTCCGCCCACAGCTCCCTCGCCGACGCCACGTGGGGGAACGCGCCTCCGCCGTTGGCACGGTAGTTGTTCACCGCCAGCACGAACTGCTGCGCGTCGTCCACCGCCGCGCCGCCGAACGTCAGATTCCGGATCCGTGAACCCGCCGGCTGCGCCACGTCGATCTCGTACGAGAAGCCCGACACGTAGTCGTAGTTGTAGTCCGGACGGCCGTTGGCGTTCGTCAGCTTGTCCACGTCCACCGCCGCGCCGGCCGGCGTCTGCACGTAGTACTCCGCCGAGTACTCCAGGTACGCCCGCAGCTGCGCACCCGTCATCAGCTTGGCGACCAGCGTGTTGTCGTACACGTACAGGCTCGACAGGTCCCGGATCGTCACCTGCCCGGCCGGGATCTGCGACGTCCGCGAGAACGGCGACGCCTGGGACACCACCGGCAGCGACGCGTACTCGCTGCCCGCCAGCGCCGCCTTGACCACGTCCTCCTGGACCTTCGTGATCAGGTCGATGATCGGGGCGTCCTTGTACCGCGCGTCCACCGTCGTCAGGGTCTGCGTCGCGGAGCCGACGACCTGATTGACGTACTCCACGACCTTCGCGTGCTCGTCCGTCAGCAGCCTGGTGATCCTCGGGTCGTCGGCGACCGTCCTGGAGTCGCGCAGCGACGCGGAGACCGACTCGACCTCCCAGCGCCCCTTGTCAAACACCAGCTCGATGTCGAACAGAGTCATCCGCTCGGCGTAGCACAGCGGCTCCGACAGCACGACCGTCTTCCCCGTGCGCTCGTTGACGACCCTCAGCTCCGGGATCTCCAGGTGCGCGTGTCCCACCAGGATCGCGTCGATGCCCGGCACCTGACGCGCCACGTTCGCCGCCGAGTTCTCCACGTACGGCAGCTGGTCACCCCACGACGACGTCCCCGACGCACCCGAGTGCGCCGACACCACGACCACGTCCGCACCCATCGAACGCAGCTTCGGCACCCACTTCGCGGCCTGCTCCTCCAGACCCGGGAACGTCAGCTTCCCCTGCACATACGCCTTGTCCCAGATGGCGATGCCCGGGTTCGTCAGACCCAGCACCGCCACCTTCACCGGCTTCGCGCACCCCGGCGCGTGGAACGTCTTCATGACATACGGCGGGAACGCCGGCCGCAGCGTCTTCGCGTCCAGCGCGTTGGCGCCCAGCAGGGGGAAGTCGCACTGCTCCTCGAACTTCCGCAGCGTCTCGATGCCGTAGTTGAACTCGTGGTTGCCCAGCGCCACCGCGTCGTACCCGATCGCGTTCATGGCCTGCGCCATCGGGTGCACCGGACCGCCCTCGGCGGTGATCGGGTCCACCTTCGCGTAGTAGTACGTCAGGGGAGTGCCCTGAATCGTGTCACCCGCGTCGATGAGCAGCGTGTTGCCGCGGCCCTTCTCCTTGCGGACCTCGTCGACCAGCGTCGAGACGCGCGCCAGGCCGAGCGCGTTGCCGGCCTTGTCGGAAAACTCCGCGTCCTTGAAGTAGTCCCAGTTGAAGACATGACCGTGCAGGTCGGTGGTGCCCATGACGGTCAGGGAGTACCGCTTCTCGGGCCTGCCCGGCTTCTTCGCCTCGGCAGCCTGCGCCGCCGGAGCCGCCGCCGTGCCGGCGAGCGCGACCCCCGCCCCGGTCACCGCGGACTTTCTCAGGAACTTCCGGCGATTGAAAGGCATCTGTGGTTCTCCTCGGGAAAAGGACGACAACGCGCGTAGATTCTGACCCGGTCATGACCAGCGACAACAGGCCCGTCAGGTTGCGATCCGGTGACCGGCAGAGGGGCGAAAACCGGCCACGGGTGACAGACCGGCACATATGACTGCCCTACGGCCGCCGTGCGCCCCCGTCCTCGCGCCGCCCGGTCGCACCGTGTTCACGTGCAGGTCAGCGCGCAGCCCACCACGACACGGCCGCCTCCGGCCACCGCGGGGCGGCCGTCGAGGTCACTCCAACAGCCGTCACCCGCTCGAAGGAGCGAGCCCTCGCACACTTCAACACTTGTCAACGTCCCTTCACCCAAGAGACGTTGAGTAGTCACGTCAGTCCCCGGCTCTACCGGTCGGTAAGCCCTAGTCTCGAACCATGCGCCGAGCCAAAATCGTCTGCACCCTGGGACCAGCCACCGACTCGTACGACCAGATCAAGGCACTGGTCGAAGCCGGAATGGACGTCGCCCGCTTCAACCTCAGCCACGGCGAACACACCGAACACGAGGAGCGGTACCAGCACGTCCGCAAGGCCGCCGACGAGACCGGCCGCAGCGTCGGCGTCCTCGCCGACCTTCAGGGCCCGAAGATCAGGCTCGGCCGATTCCGCGAAGGGCCCGTACTCCTCGAACGCGGCGACACCTTCACCATCACCGTCGAGGAAGGCGTCGAAGGCGACCGCCACATCTGCGGAACCACCTACTCCGGCCTCGCCGACGACGTCACCCCCGGCGAACGCATCCTCGTCGACGACGGCAAGGTCTGCCTCGAAGTCACCCGGGTCGACGGCCCCCGCGTCCACACCCGCGTGGCCGAGGGCGGCATGGTCTCCGACCACAAGGGACTCAACCTCCCCGGCGTCGCCGTCTCCGTCCCCGCCCTGTCCAAGAAGGACGAGGAAGACCTCCGCTGGGCCCTGAACACCGGCTTCGACGTCATCGCCCTGTCGTTCGTCCGCAGCGGGCGGGACATCAGGGACGTCCACCGCATCATGGACGAGGAGGGCCGCCGGCTCCCCGTCATCGCCAAGGTCGAGAAGCCCCAGGCCGTCGAGAACATCGACGACATCGTCGCCGCGTTCGACGGCATCATGGTCGCCCGCGGCGACCTCGGCGTCGAGATGCCCCTCGAACAGGTGCCGATCGTCCAGAAGCGCGCCATCAAGCTCGCCCGGCGCAACGCGAAGCCGGTCATCGTGGCGACCCAGATGCTCGACTCGATGATCGACAACTCGCGCCCCACCAGGGCCGAGGCCAGCGACGTCGCCAACGCCGTCATCGACGGCACCGACGCCGTCATGCTCTCCGGCGAGACCAGCGTCGGCAAGTACGCCGTCGAGACCGTCCGCACCATGGCCCGCATCGTCGAAGCCGCCGAGGAGGACATCCTCGCCCGGGGCCTGCCCCCGCTCACCGAGAAGAACAAGCCCCGCACCCAGGGCGGCGCCGTCGCCCGCGCCGCCGCCGAGATGGGCGACTTCCTCGGCGCCACCTTCCTCGTCGCCTTCACCCAGTCGGGCGACACCGCCCGGCGCCTCTCCCGCTACCGCTCACCCATCCCGCTGCTGGCCTTCACCCCCGAACCGGCCACCCGCTCCCAGCTCAGCCTCACCTGGGGCGCCGAGACCTTCCTCGGCCCGCACGTCGACTCCACCGACGCGATGGTCGAGCAGGTCGACGAACTGCTGCTGAAGTACGGCCGCTGCCGGCGGGGCGACATGGTCGTCATCACCGCCGGCTCACCCCCGGGGGTGTCCGGCTCGACGAACATGGTCCGCGTCCACCGCATCGGCGAGGACGACGGCCCGAGGTAGGACGTCTCAGTACTTGGGGCCGACGTGGGCGTCCATCAGGGCCACGGAGGCCCTGCGGGCGACGGAGATGTTGTACGGATTGCCGTTCCGGGTGCAGCGGGTCCACTCCACACCCACCTTGTCGAGGGTGTCCGTGCAGAGCCGCCGGATGTCGTCGGAGACATTGGTGAAGAAGTAACGGGGGTATTCATACCGCTTGTGCTCGCCGCCGACGAGCCGGGTCGTCCAATTCGTGATCCGGCAGCCGTCGGAGTGGATCAGGCCGCGGATGAAGTCCCAGGGATGCACGTCGACGATCTCCTGCTGCCAGGACTCGAGGACGATCAGCCGCTCGTGCTTCCTGCCGGGGCCGTGCTGGGGGAAGAGGCAGACCAAATGCTTTGAGTAGACCTTGACCTCGCGGCATCCGGTGCGTCGGCGGCGGCAGACGGAGTTGTCGGGGAACACGGCCCGCATGGCCAGTTCGCAGTCGTCCATGAGCCCTGCCCATGCCTCGGCGCACGTGATCGACAGGGTGGGTACGCGGTGGCCGGAGTAGTGGCTGATGTGCCCATCGCCGAGGTACAGGCCGAGCAAGTAGCTGTATGCCGCGCGATCCAGGTCGCGGCCGTCGCACCGTGGACACTCGCCCCCGTGCCTGCCCGGGCACTCGCCTCGCTTCATCCGGTCGACGTGTTTCCAGTAGCCGACGGTGCCGGGCGGGACGTTCAGGCGCCGTGCGACGTCCGCGTTCCTTGCGCCGTCCCGCAGGAGGGTCACGGCCTCCTGTCGCACTTGTGTGCTGTGGTAGGTCATGTGAACACGGTGCGTGACCTACTGGCGCGACACGCAGCAAAAAGCGGAGGATCACGAGAACGTGATCCTCCGCTTCAACCTGCAACGTGCCGGGTGCGGGATTCGAACCCGCAAGCCCTCACGGGCAGAGGTGTTTGAGACCTCCGTGTATTCCATTCCACCAACCCGGCTGGGCACTGCCGTGAGTGTACCGGGTGAGCTCGGCTCCCCGCCTCTAGGTAGGCTGCATAGGCAGCAGTACCCGCCCCGCCCCGGAACGAGGAGCGCCCCCGTGACCGCCGAGTCGCCCCAGCCCGTAGACGTGTCCGACGACGACAAGTCCCACGTGCCTCCGCTGACGACCCGCGTCGTCATCGCCGAGGACGAGGCGCTGATCCGGCTGGATCTGAAGGAGATGCTGGAGGAGGAGGGCTACTCGGTCGTCGGTGAGGCCGGTGACGGTGAGCGGGCCGTGGAGCTGGCCCGGGAGCACCGGCCCGACCTGGTGATCCTGGACGTGAAGATGCCGAAGCTCGACGGCATCTCGGCGGCGGAGCGGATCGCGGAGGAGCGGATCGCCCCTGTTCTGATGCTGACCGCCTTCTCGCAGCGGGATCTGGTGGAGCGGGCGCGGGACGCCGGTGCGATGGCGTACCTGGTGAAGCCGTTCAGCAAGAGTGACGTGGTGCCGGCGATCGAGATGGCCGTGTCGCGGTTCACGGAGCTGAAGGAGCTGGAGAAGGAGGTCGCCGACCTCAGCCAGCGGCTGGAGACGCGCAAGCTGGTGGACCGCGCGAAGTCGATCCTGCAGACGGAGTACGGGCTGACGGAGCCGGCGGCGTTCCGGTGGATTCAGAAGACGTCGATGGACCGCCGGATGTCGATGCAGCAGGTGGCCGAGGCGGTCATCCAGGACAGCGAGGAGAAGAAGGCGGCGGCGAAGGGCGGCGGGAAGGCCGACGCCCGGGACTGATCCCCGCGCGCGCCGCACACGGCGAGGCCCGCGCCCCTGGTGTTCAGGGGCGCGGGCCTCGCCGTGTCCGGGTGGTGGGTGTCAGTCCTCGCCGAGGTAGGCCTTGCGGACGGACTCGTCGTGCAGGAGGTCCTGTCCGGTGCCGGAGAGGACGATGGTGCCGACCTCCATGACGTGGCCGTGGTCGGCGAGGGAGAGGGCGGCCTGGGCGTTCTGCTCGACGAGCAGGATGGTGGTGCCCCCGGATTTGAGCTCGGCGATGGTGGCCATGATCTTCTGCATCATGATCGGGGAGAGGCCCATGGAGGGTTCGTCGAGCATGAGCAGTTTGGGCTGGGACATCAGGGCGCGGCCCATGGCGAGCATTTGCTGCTCTCCGCCGGAGAGGGTGCCGGCGGCCTGCTTCCTGCGTTCTCCGAGAATGGGGAAGAGGTCGTAGGCGCGCTGGATGTCCTTTTCGATGCCGGTCTTGTCGCTGCGCAGGAATGCGCCGAGGCGGAGGTTGTCCTCGATCGTCATGCGGGGAAAGATGTGCCGCCCTTCGGGGGAGTGGGCGAGCCCGAGGGAGACGATCTGGTGGGCGGGGTATTTCTTCAGCGATTTGCCGTCGAACTTGATCTGGCCGCCGACCGGCTTGAGGAGGCCGGAGAGGGTGCGCAGGGTGGTCGTCTTGCCGGCGCCGTTGGTGCCGATGAGGGTGACGACTTCGCCGGCGTCGACCTTGAAGGAGATGCCCTTGACGGCTTCGATCTTGCCGTAGGCGACCCGGAGGTCCTCGACTTCGAGCAGGGTGGTCATCGGTCGTTCTCCTTGCCGGGCGCGTCGTCCGTCGTGGTCTCGGCGTGCGCCTCGGCGGCCTCGACCTCCGCGACTTCCTCGGAGCCGGGGGCGTTCTCGAAGGGTTCACCGAGGTAGGCGGCGATGACGCGGTCGTCGCCCTGGACGGTGGCGGGGTCGCCTTCGATGAGCTTCTGGCCCTGGACCAGGACGGCGACGCGGTCGCAGAGGTTGAAGATGAACCGCATGTCGTGCTCGATGACGAGGACGGCGATGCCCATGTCGCGGATGGCGAAGACGAGTTCTTCGGTGGCGCGGGTTTCCTGGGGGTTCATGCCGGCGGTGGGCTCGTCGAGGAGGAGCAGCCCGGGTTCGCTGGCGAGGGCGCGGGCGATCTCGAGTTTGCGCTGTTCGCCGTAGGGGAGGTTGCGGGCGAGGTGTTCCGCCTTGCCGGCGAGGCCGACGAACTCCAGGAGTTCCATGGCGCGTTTGCGGGAGGCGGCCTCGGCCTTGTGGAAGCCGGGCCCGCGCAGGACGGCGGACCAGAAGCCTTCCTTGGTGCGGGTGTGGCGGCCGACGAGGACGTTCTCGAGGACCGTCATGTTGGCGAAGAGCCGGATGTTCTGGAAGGTGCGGGCGATGCCGGCGGCGGTGACCTTGAAGGACTTGGGCGGCAGGACCTCGCCCTGGTAGCGGACTTCGCCCTCGGTGGGGACGTAGAGGCCGGTGAGGCAGTTGAAGAAGGTGGTCTTGCCGGCGCCGTTGGGTCCGATGAGGCCGACGATCTCTCCGCTGTTGACGGTGAGGTCGACGTCGCGGACGGCGGTGAGGCCGCCGAAGCGCATGGTGACGCCGCGGGCGTCGAGCACGGTCCCGCCGGTGGTGGCGTCGCCGGATGCGGCGTTCGTGGTGGTGGTGTCGGTGGTCATGGTGGTCAGGCCCCTGTCTTGCCGAGGACTGCGGGCGCTTCGGCCTCTTCGTGGAATTCGAGCTGGCGGCGCCGGTTGGGGATGAGGCCCTCGGGACGGAAGCGCATCAGCAGGATGAGGGCGAGTCCGAAGGCGAGGAGCTGGTAGTCGCCGAGGAACTGGAGCTTGTTGGGGATGAGGAACAGCAGGGCCGCGCCGATGAGCGGGCCGCTGATGGTGCCCATGCCGCCGAGGACGACCGCGGCGAGGAGGAAGGCGGAGTTGGGCGGGATGGGGCCGGCGAAGAGGTACTGCTCGGGGGTGACGGTGTAGGTCACGTGGGCCTGGACGGTGCCGGCGAGACCGGCGAGGGAGGCGCCGACGGCGAAGGCGACGAGCTTGACGCGGAAGCCGTTGATGCCCATGGCGAGGGCGGCGGTCTCGTCCTCGCGGATGGCGACCCAGGCGCGGCCGATGCGGGAGTCGCCGCTGCGCCGGAAGACCAGGACGACGACGGCGGTGATGAGGAGCATCAGGAAGAAGTAGTTGGCGAACCGGCCGATGGTGAAGCCGGCGATGTCGTGCTGGGCGCCGAAGTCGAATCCGAGGATGTCCAGGTTGGGGATGGAGGAGATGCCGTTGGATCCGTTGGTGACGTCGGGGCCGGAGGTGCCGTCGAGGTTGTTGGCGGTGATGCGGAAGATCTCGCCGAAGCCGAGGGTGACGATGGCCAGGTAGTCGCCGCGCAGCCGGAGGGTCGGGGCGCCGATGAGGACGCCGAAGACCAGGGAGGCGGCGGTTCCGACGAGGACGGCCGCCCAGAAGGGGAAGTGGACGTCGAAGGGGCTGTTGGGGGAGCCGGAGACGAGGGCGGCGGCGTAGGCGCCGACGCCGAGGAAGGCGACGTAGCCGAGGTCGAGGAGGCCGGCGAGGCCGACGACGATGTTCAGGCCGAGGGCGACGGTGGCGAAGATGAGGATGTAGACGCCGACGGTGGCGTACTGGTCGTCGGTCTGGGTGAAGGGGAACAGTGCGGCCGCGACGAAGGCGCCGCAGATGGTGATGTTCTGGTGCCGGGCGGTGATCTGGGAGGCCTGGCTGATGAGGCCGGACTTGTTGAGGGCGGCGAAGCCGAAGCCGGCGGTGATGAGGAAGCCGACGAAGAGTTCGTCGTACTCGGTGCCGATGCCGTAGGTGAAGACGACCAGGCCGAGTGCCAGGACGGCGACGATGATGAGGATCTCGGCGTAGGAGGGCAGGGTGGGCACGGGGCGTGCGGTGCCGGAGGCGAAGGCGGCCTTGAGGGTCTGCCAGCCGTGCCCGGCCCGGTGGGTGAAGCGGGCCCAGGAGGTGTCGTCGGGGTCGACGGGATCGGGCAGGGGCCGCTGGAAGGGGAGGGCGAGGGCGCCGAGGAGTGTGGCGAGGGCGGCGGCGGCGGCCACGTAGCCGCCGGGTTCGAGGTTGACGACCCCGCCGAGTTTCACGCTGATCGCGACGACCGTGTACCAGGCGGTGGCGAAGGTGGCGACGGCGGCGAACTTGATGGCGCCGTCGGCGCCCGCGGGGGTCAGCCAGTGCAGGCCGCGGATGCCGTAGGAGGAGAGGCAGAAGAGGGCGGTCAGGGCGCCGGCTACGAGGACGAGGACCTGGAGGCCGCCGGGGTAGCCGTAGACGGTGAGGTCGCCGGGGAAGGACGCGGTCCAGGTCCAGGCCAGGAAGGTGGACAGGACGGTGAGGATCGCGCCGCCGGTGGCCAGGGCGCGGCCGATGTGCGGCGGGATGCCGATGAGGCCGGTGGCCGTGCCGGTGGCGGCGTCGGTGCTCCGGGGGGTTTCCGGGGTTTCCGGTGCGGTGGTCTGTGTGGTCATCGGTGTCACGCCCTGTCCGCGACGCGTTCGCCGAGCAGGCCCTGGGGCCTGAACAGCAGTACGAGGATGAGGAGTACAAAGGCCCAGACGTCGGCCCAGGACTGGCTGCCGAACTGGTCCATGCCGGGGAGGTCGGCGATGTAGGCGGTGGCGAGGGTCTCGGCCACGCCGAGGACGACGCCGCCGATCATGGCTCCGTAGATGTTGCCGATGCCGCCGAGGACGGCCGCGGTGAACGCCTTCAGGCCGAGGATGAAGCCCATGCGGTAGTCGATCTGGCCGTACTTGAGGCCGTAGGCGACGCCGCCGACGGCGGCGAACGCGGCGCCGAGGGCGAAGGCGACCACGATGATGCGGTCGGTGTTGATGCCCATGAGCTTGGCGGTGTCGGGGTCCTGGGCGGTGGCCTGCATGCCGCGTCCGGTGCGGGTCTTCATGACGAAGTAGGCGAGGACGGCCATGCTGAGGGGCGCGGCGACGAGCAGGAAGATGTCACCGGTCTGGATGGTGACGTCGCCGAGGTGGAAGGGGCCGCCGTCGATCTGGGGGAAGGTGCGGGCGGATTTGGCGTTGGGGTACCAGGCCCACACCGCCTGCTGCAGGGCGAGGGAGAGGCCGATGGCGGTGATGAGCGGGGCCAGACGCGGGGCGCCGCGCAGGGGGCGGTAGGCGAATCGTTCCGCTCCCACGGCGACGATGACGGCGACCAGGACGGCGCCGATGAGCATGAGCGGCAGGGCCACCCACATGGAGGTGCCGTCGGGCACCACCCACAGGTAGACCGAGAGCGCCCCGAAGGCTCCGGTCATGAAGATCTCGCCGTGGGCGAAGTTGATGAGCTGGACGATGCCGTAGACCATTGTGTAGCCGATGGCGACCAGCCCGTACATGGATCCCAGTAGCAGGCCGTTGACCAGCTGCTGCGGCAGTTCGTTCACCGCATGTCCTCCGAGACGTTCGGATGAGTTCGACGGATGGGGCCGGATGCGAGTGCGCGCGGGGCGCCAGTGGAACAGCGCCCCGCGCGGCTCGTGGTGGTGCTGGGCGGGTCGGATCAGCCGGTGTAGGTACCGGACTTGACCGGCTTCCAGGTCCCGTTCTCGACGGCGTACACGGTGAGCTGCTTGTTGGTGGCGTCACCGTACTCGTCGAAGGACACCTTGCCGGTGACTCCGTCGAAGGAGACGCCCTGCATGGCCTCGGTGACCTTGGCGCGGGCGTCGTCGGGCAGCTTGCCGTCGTTGTCGTCGACGACCTTCTTCACGGCCTCGATGATCGCCCAGGCGGAGTCGTAGGAGTAGCCGCCGTAGGCCTCGTAGGCCTCCTTGTAGCCGCCGTTCTTGTAGTTGGCGACGAACTCCTTGGCGGAGGGCAGCTCCTCGACGGGCGCGCCGACGGAGGTGGCGAGGTCGCCGGTGGAGGTGGTGCCGGCCAGCTTGATGAAGTCGGCGCTGTAGATGCCGTCGCCGCCGACGACGGGGATCTTCGCGCCCGCGGCCTTGATCTGCTTGCTCAGCGGGCCGGCCTGCGGGTATTCGCCGCCGTAGTAGACGACGTCGGCACCGGACTTCTTGACCTTGGTGGCGACCGCGGAGAAGTCCTTGGTGTCGGGGTTGATGTGCTCGGTGCCCGCGACGGTGCCGCCGAGCTTCTTGAACTCCGCGGTGAAGGTGGAGGCCAGGCCGGCGCCGTAGGTCTTCTTGTCGTCGATGACGAAGACCTTCTTCTTCTTGCTGTCGTTGAAGAGGTACTGCGCGGCGAACGGGCCCTGGACGGCGTCCGTGGTCGCGGTGCGGAAGTACGACTTGTACGGCCGTGCCTTGGTGGTCTGCCAGTTGGTGCCCTGCGTCAGCGCCGGGTTGGTGTTGGCCGGGGAGACCTCGACCAGCTTGGCGTCGTCGAACACCTTCTGCATGGACTCGGCGACGGAGGAGTTCAGCGGGCCGACCACGCCGAGCACGTCCTTGTCGGCGACGAGCTTCGTGGCGTTCTGCTGGCCGGAGGCCGGCTGGCCCTGGTCGTCGAGCGCCTGGATCTTGAACGTGACGCCCTTGACGTAGTCCTGCTTGTTGGCCGTCTTGGCGGCGAGGTCGACCGAGTTCTTGATGCCGAGGCCCAGCGCGGACAGGTCGCCGGTCAGCGGGGCGTCGACGCCGATGACGACGGTGGTGCCACCGGAGTCCTTGCCGTTGTCGCCGCTGTCGCGCGAGCCGCAGGCGGTGAGGGTGAGTGCTCCCGCCGCCAAAGCGGCGGTGATGGCGATGAGCGAACGTTGACGCACGATCAGTCCTTTCCCTGGCACAGCCGCATCCCCGTGGAAACGGCCGAGTCGAGCGCTGGGCCGAAGTGGCAATCCACGGCGCGGTGACTGGCCGTGACTCTAGGCGTGTGTGGGGAACGTGGAGGAGAGTCTGGCCGAGGCTGTGACTCTCTTGTTATGACACGACGTATTGCAGAGCGGTACCGCGTGGGGGGAACGCCGGAATTCTTGCCGGTTCGCCCTGTCCGCATGCTGAGAAACCGCAGGAACCGGCCGGATGCGTTCAGGTGTATCAGCGGTTTTGCTAATTACCTGAAAGTCGTACCGCAGACCGCTCGCAGCGCCTCGGAGAGCGCTGCCGCATACCGCGGCCCCAGGATGAAGCTCTGTGCCTGCATTGCGCGCGTATTACGCAGAGTTACGTCCAGGAAAGGCAGTCCGGCGTTCTCCGGCACTTTCCCGCATTCCGTCACATGCATGGTGATGGTGACCTTGCGTGGGGCACGTGCCTTCGTCCGGAAAGGGGTGGCCGGGCTCGGCGTCACCGCCAGGCCCGCGTACGGCTGGGAGACGCGGATCGTCTCGACCGGCGGGCCGGAGCCGACCTCGACGGCCACGTCGAAGGCGAACGTGCGGGGCGCGCCGCCCCGTCTCACGGCCCCCGGGGTGAGGTGGACGACGCGGGTGACCTGGGACGGATACGGCGGGGCCGGCGGCGGTGGCTGCCGCGGCCAGGTCGCGTGGAGGTAGCCGGCCGTCAGGGCGACGGCGCAGGTCAGCGCGGTCAGGAAGGCGCGGCGGTGCCGCCGGTACAGGCGTCCGGAAAGTCCGCGCCCGGGAGGGGAGCGGCGCCGGGGCGGGGTGTCCAGCGCGTACGTGCCTTCGCCCGGCTCGACCGGACCGACGCCGGTCACCGCCAGGGACCCCGGCCGGGCCGGCCGTCGCGGTACCGGGCCGCGCAGTCCTCCCGCGCCCGACGGGCGACCAGCTCCCGGGCGGCCGCGGCGCCCTGTCGCTGTCTCACGGACCGGGCGGCGGCCACCACGTCGCGCAGGATGTCGTACTGGGCGTTGGACAGCCCCATCGACTGGTAGTCACCGTACGTGCCGCTGTCCAGTGCCTTACCGGACCAGTGCACGACGAGCCGCGTGCACAGCTCCGCGTCCGTCGTGACACGCGGTGACGTCGTGGGCCGGGCCGTCGCGGGGCCGGTGCGTCCGGTGCCGTCTCCGCTTCCGGAGGCGGACGGGGCGGCACACCCCGTCACCGCCGCGCCCGTCACGAGTGCCACCGCGATTCCGGCCGCGCACAGTGCCGTCGCCGGTCCGGACATCCGCCCCCGCCCCATGCCTCGACGCTAGGCCGCGGGGTGGCCGCCGACAAGGGCGCCGCGGGGTGCGGGCACGCCGTGCCGGGGTGGGGTGCCGTGTGGCGGGTGGGCCGGTGCTTCGGTCGTGCGGGGGTGTGGTGCCGTGTGGCGGGCGGGCCTTGCGGCCGTGCCGGGGTGCGGTGCCGTGCGGCGGGTGGGCCGGTGCTTCGGCCGTGCGGGGTGTGGCGCCGTGTCGCGGGCGGGGCCTTCCGGCCGTGCGGGGTGTGGTGCCGTGTGGCGGGTGAGCCTCCGGCCGTGCCGGGGTGCCGTGCGGACCGGTTCTCGGCCGCGCGCGGTGCGTGCGGCCGACGGCTGCCCGTGCCGGGGCCCGCCGGGCCCGGATGCGCATCGGCCCCGCGCGTTGCCGTGCGGGGCCGATGCCTGTGCGCGGGCTGACTCAGCCGGCCGTGGTCGCGTGCTCGGCGTCCTGCGGGCGCACGTCACGCAGCATGCAGGTCAGCCGCGCGGTGCACACCCGCCGCCCCTCCTCGTCGCTGATCACGATCTCGTAGGTGGCCGTGGACCGCCCCCGGTGCACGGGCGTGGCCACACCGGTGACCAGGCCGGAGCGCACTCCGCGGTGGTGGGTGCAGTTGAGGTCGACACCGACGGCGATCTTGGACGTGCCGCCGTGCAGCATCGACCCGACGGAGCCCAGCGTCTCGGCGAGCACGGCGGAGGCGCCGCCGTGCAGCAGCCCGTACGGCTGGGTGTTGCCCTCCACCGGCATCGTCCCGACGACCCGCGCGGCCGAGGCCTCCAGGATCTGCACGCCCATCCGCGTGCCGAGGTGCCCCGCGGAGAACAGAGCCTGCAGGTCCACACCGAGCGCGGCGTACTCGTCGATGACCTCCTGCGGGAACTTCACGTGCTGCTGCTCGCCCATGGGCCCGGCTCCATTCGTCCGTCGTGATGCGTTCTGCTCGGCTGAGCAAACGCTCAGTCGGTCGCCGATTGTTCCAGACGGACCACGACGGACTTGCTGGCCGGGGTGTTGCTGATCTCCGCGGTGGCGTCCAGCGGCACCAGGACGTTCGTCTCCGGGTAGTACGCGGCCGCGCAGCCGCGGGCCGTCGGATAGTGCACGACCCGGAAGCCCGGTGCCCGCCGCTCGACCCCGTCCCTCCACTCGCCGACGAGGTCCACACGCGCCCCGTCGGCCACGCCCAGCGCCCGCGCGTCCTCGGGGTGGACGAGCACCACCCGGCGGCCGTTCCTGATGCCCCGGTAGCGGTCGTCGAGGCCGTAGACCGTGGTGTTGTACTGGTCGTGCGAGCGCAGCGTCTGCAGCAGCAGCCGGCCCTCGGGCAGCCGCGGGTACTCCACCGGCGCGGCGGTGAAGTTGGCCCTGCCGGTGGCCGTCGGGAAGCGGCGCTCGTCGCGCGGGGCGTGCGGCAGCGCGAAGCCGCCGGGTCGGGCCACGCGGGCGTTGAAGTCCTCGAACCCCGGGATCACCCGGGCGATCCTCTCGCGGATCGCGGCGTAGTCCTTCTCGAACTCCTCCCAGGGCACCCTGCTGCGCCCGCCGAGCACCCGCCGCGCCAGCCGGCAGACGATGGCCGGCTCCGACAGCAGGTGCGCGCTCGCCGGCGCCAGGCGGCCCCGTGAGGCGTGCACCATGCCCATGGAGTCCTCGACGGTGACGAACTGCTCGCCGCCGGCCCGCACGTCGCGCTCGGTCCGGCCGAGCGCCGGCAGGATCAGGGCCCGCGCGCCCGTGACGACGTGGGAGCGGTTCAGCTTGGTCGACACGTGCACGGTCAGGCGGGCCCGCCGCATGGCCGCCTCGGTGACCTCGGTGTCGGGGGAGGCGGAGACGAAGTTGCCGCCCATGGCGAAGAACACCTTCGCCGCACCGTCGCGCAGGGCGCGGATGGCGCGGACCACGTCGTAGCCGTGCTCGCGCGGCGGCGCGAAGCCGAACTCCTCCGCCAGGGCGTCGAGGAAGGCCGGCGCGGGCCGTTCGACGATGCCCATCGTGCGGTCGCCCTGCACGTTGGAGTGGCCGCGCACCGGGCACACGCCGGCCCCGGGGCGGCCGATGTTGCCGCGCAGCAGCAGGAAGTTCACCACCTCGCGGATGGTGGGTACGGAGTGCTTGTGCTGGGTGAGGCCCATCGCCCAGCACACGATGGTCCGCCGTGAGGCGAGGACCATCTGCAGGGCCCGCTCGATCTCCTCGCGCGTGAGGCCGGTCGCGGCGAGCGTCCCGTCCCAGTCGGCGGCGCGGGCCGCCTCGGCGAACTCCTCGTAGCCGTGGGTGTGTTCGCGGACGAAGTCCTCGTCGACCGCGCCGGGCGTCTCGATGACCAGCTTGTTGAGCAGGCGGAACAGGGCCTGGTCCCCGCCGATGCGGATCTGCAGGAACAGGTCCGTGAGCGCGGTGCCCGTGGTCAGGCCCCTGGGGGTCTGCGGGTTCTTGAACCGCTCCAGGCCGGCCTCGGGCAGCGGGTTGATGCTGATGATCTTCGCGCCGCCCGCCTTGGCCTTCTCCAGGGCGGTGAGCATGCGCGGGTGGTTGGTGCCGGGGTTCTGCCCGGCGACGATGATCAGGTCCGCCCGGTGGAGGTCCTCGAGCAGGACGCTGCCCTTGCCGACGCCGATCGTCTCGGACAGCGCCGAGCCCGAGGACTCGTGGCACAGGTTCGAGCAGTCCGGCAGGTTGTTGGTGCCGAACTCGCGCGCGAACAGCTGGTAGAGGAACGCCGCCTCGTTGCTGGTGCGGCCCGAGGTGTAGAAGACGGCCTCGTCGGGGGAGCCGAGGGCGGCGAGTTCCTCCGCCACGATGTCGAAGGCGCGCTCCCAGGTCACCGGCTCGTAGTGATCCGCGCCCTCGGGAAGGTGCACCGGGTGCGTCAGGCGCCCCTGCTGGCCCAGCCAGTAGCCGCTGCGGCCGGCGAGGTCCGTCACGGAGTGCGCCGCGAAGAACTCCGGGGTGACCCGGCGCAGGGTGGCCTCCTCGGCGACCGCCTTCGCGCCGTTCTCGCAGAACTCCGCCGTGTGCCGGTCGTCCGCCTCGGGCCAGGCGCAGCCCGGGCAGTCGAAGCCGTCCTTCTGGTTCACGCGCAGCAGGGTCAGCGCCGTGCGCCGCAGGCCCATCTGCCGCTGCGCCGTCCGCAGGGTGCGGCCGATGGCCGGCAGCCCCGCCGCCACGTGCTTCGGGCCGGCGACCAGCGGCGCGTCCTGGACCGGATCACTCTCGGGCGGCTTCGTGGCCATCGCGGCGCTCTCCTTCGCTGGCACCTGTGAGAAACGCCCCCGATCCTGCCACGGGACGCGGGCACCCGGCCCTGGCCGGGCCCGCGCGCCCGGCCAGGGCGGTCCGTGGCCGGCCGGGCCCGGGTCCGTGACCGGCGGGACGTCCGCCGGAGGGGGCCTGTGTCAGCGCGGCGTGGCAGGATCGGGGCGTGGCAGAAACAGCATCGAAGACGACCGACAAGAACCCCGGCGAGCGCCCCCGCCTGATGCTCATGGACGGGCACTCGCTGGCCTACCGCGCGTTCTTCGCGCTGCCCGCGGAGAACTTCACGACCGCGACGGGCCAGCCGACGAACGCGATCTACGGCTTCGCGTCGATGCTGGCCAACACCCTGCGTGACGAGGCGCCCACGCACTTCGCGGTGGCCTTCGACGTCTCCCGCAAGACGTGGCGCTCGGAGCAGTTCACCGAGTACAAGGCGAACCGCTCCAAGACCCCCGACGAGTTCAGGGGCCAGGTCGAGCTGATCGGGGAGCTGCTCGACGCGATGCAGGCGCCGCGCTTCGCCGTCGAGGGCTTCGAGGCGGACGACGTCATCGCCACCCTCGCCACCCAGGCCGAGGCCGAGGGCTTCGAGGTGCTGATCGTCACCGGCGACCGCGACTCCTTCCAGCTGGTCTCCGAGCACACCACGGTGCTGTACCCCACGAAGGGCGTCTCCGAGCTGACCCGGTTCACCCCGGAGAAGGTCGTCGAGAAGTACGGGCTGACGCCGGCGCAGTACCCGGACTTCGCCGCGCTGCGCGGCGACCCGTCCGACAACCTCCCGGGCATCCCCGGGGTCGGCGAGAAGACCGCCGCGAAGTGGATCAACCAGTTCGGCTCCTTCGCCGAGCTGGTCGAGCGCGCCGACGAGGTCAAGGGCAAGGCCGGGCAGAACCTGCGCGACCACCTGGAGTCCGTCAAGCTCAACCGCCGGCTGACCGAGCTGGAGCGGAACGTCGAGCTGCCCAGGGGAGTCGCCGACCTCACGCGGCTGCCGTACGACCGCAAGGCCGTGGCGATGGTCCTGGACACCCTGGAGATCCGCAACCCGTCGCTGCGCGAGCGGCTCTTCGCCGTCGACCCCGGCACCGAGGAGGCCGAGTCGACCCCGGTCGTGGCCGACGGCGTGGAGCTGGACGGCACGGTGCTCGGCACGGGTGAGCTGGCGCCGTGGCTCGCCGAGCACGGCACGCAGACCCTCGGCGTCGCCACGGTCGACACCTGGGCGCTCGGCGCGGGCTCGGTGGCCGAGGTGGCGCTCGCCGCGCCGGCGAAGGGGCCGTCCGAAGGGGCCGCGCAGGAGGGCGCCGACGGGCCGCGCGCCGGTGCGGCCGCCTGGTTCGACCCCTCCCAGCTCGACGAGGCGGACGAGACCGCGTTCGCCGCGTGGCTGGCCGACGCCGGCCGCCCCAAGGTGTTCCACAACGCCAAGGGCGCGATGCGGGTCTTCGCCGAGCACGGCTGGCGGATCGAGGGCGTGACGATGGACACCGCCCTGGCCGCCTACCTGGTCAAGCCGGGCCGTCGCTCCTTCGACCTGGACGCGCTGTCCCTGGAGTACCTGCACCGCGAGCTGGCGCCCGCCGCCGCGGCCGACGGCCAGCTGGCCTTCGGAGCGGACGACGGCGCCGAGGCCGAGGCCCTGATGATCCAGGCCCGCGCCGTCCTCGACCTGGGCGAGGTGTTCGGGCAGCGGCTGCAGGACGTGGGCGCGGCCGACCTGCTGCGTGACGTGGAGCTGCCCGTCTCCGCCCTGCTGGCGCGGATGGAGCGCAACGGCATCGCCGCCGACCGGGCCCACCTGGAGGCCATGGAGCAGCTGTTCGCCGGTGCGGTGCAGCAGGCCGTGAAGGAGGCGCACGCGGCGGCCGGGCACGAGTTCAACCTCGGCTCGCCCAAGCAGCTCCAGGAGGTCCTCTTCGGCGAGCTGGCGCTGCCGAAGACGAAGAAGACCAAGACGGGCTACACCACCGACGCCGACGCCCTGGCGTGGCTGGCCGCCCAGACCGACAACGAGCTGCCGGTCATCATGCTGCGCCACCGCGAGCAGGCCAAGCTGCGCGTCACCGTCGAGGGCCTGATCAAGACCATCGCGGCGGACGGCCGGATCCACACCACCTTCAACCAGACGGTCGCAGCCACCGGCCGCCTGTCGTCGACGGACCCGAACCTGCAGAACATCCCCGTCCGCACCGACGAGGGCCGGGCGATCCGCCGCGGTTTCGTGGTCGGCGAGGGCTACGAGTCGCTCATGACGGCCGACTACAGCCAGATCGAGCTGCGCGTGATGGCCCACCTCTCCGAGGACGCCGGTCTGATCGAGGCCTTCACCTCCGGCGAGGACCTGCACACGACGGCCGCCTCGCAGGTGTTCGCCGTCGACCGCTCGGCGGTCGACGCGGAGATGCGCCGCAAGATCAAGGCGATGTCGTACGGCCTGGCGTACGGGCTGTCCGCCTTCGGGCTCTCCCAGCAGCTCAACATCGAGGCGGCGGAGGCCCGCTTCCTCATGGACCGGTACTTCGAGCGCTTCGGCGGGGTGCGGGACTACCTGCGCCGGGTCGTCGACGAGGCGAGGGCGACCGGCTACACCGAGACCCTGTTCGGACGCCGGCGCTACCTGCCCGACCTGAACAGCGACAACCGCCAGCGCCGAGAGACGGCCGAGCGGATGGCCCTCAACGCGCCGATCCAGGGGACGGCGGCGGACATCGTCAAGATCGCCATGCTGAACGTGGACCGCGCCCTGCGCGAGGCCGATCTGAGGTCCCGCATGCTCCTGCAGGTCCACGACGAAATCGTCCTGGAGATCGCACCGGGGGAGCGGGCTGCGGCGGAGGAGATCGTCCGCCGCGAGATGTCCGCCGCGGTCCAGCTGCGGGCCCCGCTGGACGTGTCGGTCGGCGTCGGAACCGACTGGGAGTCCGCGGCCCACTAGCGCCGCGGCAGGCAACGTTCGCCGGCTCCGGCCGACCTGAGCGAGCGGCCCCCGCCGGGTGTCACCCGGCAGGGGCCGCAGCCTGCCGTGCGGCGGGAGAAGACCGGCGAGCCGCGGCACGCCGCCTCGGCGGCGCCGGCCGCGGCGCGGCAGCCGCGCCGGCGCCGGTGCGCACCGTCACCTCGTGGCGGACGTGCCCGCCGTCACCGTCCGGCCGGGCGGCCTGCCGCCACCGCGTCCCCGCCGGCATCCTCCGGGACCCGCACCGGACGGCAGAGCCTGACGCCGGCCGCGTACACCAGCAGCCCCAGCACCAGCCCCGCACCCGCCCCGAAGCACAGGGTGGGCACCAGCTCCCACGGCCCGGCCGCCGGTCCCCGCAGCGCCCACCACCCCGCCGCCCGCCGCACCGCTCCCGCCAACACGCAGCCCCCGATGACGGCACCGGCCCAGCACCGGTCGCGCGCCGACAGCACCGGAACCCCGGCCGGCTCGCCCCCGGGCGCCCGGCGCAGCGCGTGCACCAGGAACCCGGCGATGACAGCCGCCGCCACGGCCGAACCCCCGTACTGCAGGTACCAGTAGAGCGGTGACCCGGCCAGCTCCCGGCCCAGGACCGGGAAGAGCCGCATGCCCCACCGGTCGAGGTGGGTGAACGCGTCCCACACCACGTGCGTCAGCGCGCCCAGGACGGCGGAGACGTAACCCCACACGGCCGTGGAAGGGCTGACGCGGCTCCGCTCGGCCCCGCACCGCGACAGCGCGGCCACGCGCCCCTGACGCGACCGCGGCAGCAGCGCAACCAGCGGCTCGCGCACCAGCAGCCACAGCCCCACCAGCACCCAGGCGACGAGCACGTCGACGCTCAGGACACCGGGGAGGGAGTGCGTGACCGTGCCGAACTCCATGGCCCCGGACCGGACACTCGCCGCGTAATAGGTCATGTCGGGGGAGAAGGAGCCCGCCACGAGCGCCGCCGGGACGAGCCGCCCCCGCCCACTGCCGTCACCGCGCACCCCGGGCAGCACGGCCGCCGCATGACTCAGTGTGAACGGCAACGGGGCTCCCTCTGACGTGTGTTGGCCCGACGGCCCGGCCCGGACGATCAGCGCAGCCCAGTATGCGGGAGGCGCTGTGTGACGCCGCGCGCAAGGGAAGATGGCCAACTGGTGAAAACCGGGCACGAACGGGTCCCCAGAGAAAGCAAGTTGTCGTAGGGTCACCTGGGTTGCTCTGCCGCCACGGCGGTCGAACGGGCCGACGGGATGTTCGACGGCGCGCCGAACGGACAGACGCACCGCGGGACACACCACCCGGAACGTTCCACGAGGGCAACCAGCACCACGGGTCAACCGTCACAACAGGGCGAACAGACGCACAGAGACGGACGCTCGGACGTCCACAGGAGGGGTTCACTCTATGGCGGCGCATTTCGGCAGCAGACTGCGCAAGGGAGCGGCGACGACGGCCGTGGCCGCAGCGGCGGTCGCGGCCCTCTCCGCCTCCCAGGCACCGGGGGTGACGGCCGACGACCACGGCAGACGGACGACCGCCGACGCCGTGCCGTCCCCCGAGGTGTCCGCCGACGGCGCCGCGACCGGCAACTCGCCCTACTACACGGACCTGCCGCCGCTCAACAGCCCCAGCCCGGCGCCCACCATCGGCACCCCCGTCTCGCGCGGCCCGTCCGAGGCGGGCATCCCCGCGACGGTGCTGGACGCGTACAAGAAGGCCGAGGCGGAACTGCGGACCTCCAAGCCGGGGTGCAACCTGCCCTGGCAGCTGCTCGCCGCGATCGGCAAGGTCGAGTCGGGCCAGGCCCGCGGCGGCCGCGTCACCGCGGACGGCACCACCGTGACGCCGATCCTCGGCCCCGTCCTCAACGGCGTCGGCTTCGCCCACATCAAGGACACCGACGGCGGAGCCTACGACAACGACAGCACCTACGACCGCGCGGTCGGCCCCATGCAGTTCATACCCTCCACCTGGGCGTGGGCGGGCCGCGACGGCAACGGCGACGGCAGGAAGAACCCCAACAACGTCTACGACGCCGCGCTGGCCGCCGGTCACTACCTGTGCCGCAACGGCTGGGACCTGGCCACCCGCGCCGACCTGGAGCGGGCCGTCCTCAGCTACAACAACTCGCGGGACTACCTGAACCTCGTCCTCACGTGGCTGGACTACTACCGCGACGGCACCCACTCGATCCCGGACGGCACCGGCACGCTGCCCACCGACCGCAGCGACAGCACCGCCGGGGCGGGTCCCGACCCGTCGCCGTCGCCCTCGGCGTCCACGGCGGACCCCGACCCCGGCAAGTCCAGCACGCCGGGCAAGCCCGCCACCCCCGCGAAGCCGGGCGGCGGCACGACGCACCCCGCTCCCACCACGCCGTCCACCCCCACCACACCGCCGTCGACCCCCGGCACGCCGGTCCCGACGCCGACCCCCACCGACACGGTCGCCCGGCTGAAGGACGCGGGCACCGGCAAGCTGACCGCCATGACGGGCGAGACGTTCGCCCGGAAGATCAGCGCCCGCGCCGAGACGGAGGCGGGCAGGGCGGTCGCCAAGGTCCGCGTCCGGTTCACCGTCCTCGGCGACACCGACGCCGCCTTCACCGGCGGGGAGAAGGTCGCCACGGTCCTCACCGACTCCTCGGGCGTCGCCGTCGCACCGGCGCTCCAGGCGGGCGAGCGGACGGGCGACTTCACCGTCCGCGCCCTCGTCGTGGGCCGCACCCTCACGGGCCTGGAGTACCGGGCCACCGTCACCCCGAGGGCCGCCGACACGCTCACCCGCACCGGCGACACCCCGCTGACCTGCACGCCGGGCGGCGAGTTCGCCGGGCAGGTGGGGATCAAGGCCACCTACAAGGGCGCCGCCGCCGGCGGGGTCGCGGCCACCGCCACCCTGGTCGGGTCGGCCGAGGACGCCGCCGAGAACGACAAGGGCCCGTTCTTCAAGGGCGCCGACGGCAAGCCCGTGCGCACCCTGGAGGGCCTGCGGACGGACGCCGAGGGTCTGCTGACGCTGCCGAAGCTGTACGCGGACGACACCACCGGCACGTTCCTGCTCCGCGTCACGACCACCGGCGGTGCGGTCCTGACCGTGGAACTGAAGGTCGCGGCGGCCGAGACCCCGGCCGAGACCCCGGCCGAGCCGTCGCCCGGCGCTTCGGCCTAGCCCCGGGAAGTCCGTTCAGGGCGCCCCCGTCCCGCATCGGCAGCGGGGTGGGGGCGCCCTTCCGCGTCGCGGGACCCGGCGTCAGCGCCGGAGCCGGGCGTTGGTGTGCCGCGTCGGCTCCGCGGTGGCCGGGTCCTCGGGCCACGGATGCCGGGGATACCGCCCGCGCAGCTCCGCCCGCACGCTCGGGTAGCCGTTCCGCCAGAACGAGGCGAGGTCGGCGGTCACGGCGGCGGGCCGCCCGGCGGGGGAGAGCAGGTGCACCAGGACCGGCACCCCCGCGAGGACGGGCGACCGCTGCAGGCCGAACATCTCCTGCAGCTTCACCGCGAGCACGGGCTGCTCGGGACGGGCGTAGTCGACACGGACGCGGGACCCGCTGGGCACGGTGATCCGCTCCGGGGCCAGCTCGTCCAGCCGGGCGGCGTCGCCGGACGCCCAGGGCAGCAGCCGGGCCAGGGCCTGCCCGGCGTCGATCCGCGCCAGGTCCGCCCGCCGCCGCGCCCGGCCCAGCTCGGGCTCCAGCCACTCGTCCACGCGCGCGTGGAGCGCCTCGTCGCACACGTCGGGCCAGGGCTCGCCGAGGTGCCGGCGCAGGAAGGCGAGCCGCTGCCGCAGCACCGCCGCCTCCGGTGTCCACCGCAGCAGCCCGAACCCCTCCTGCCGCAGACCGTCCAGCAGGGCGTCGCGGACGAGTGCGGGAGCGGGGGCGGTCAGGGGCCGCACGGCCGACTCGATCGCCCCGAGCCGCTCGACCCGCCGCGCGACGACGTCGCCGCCGCTCCAGCGGACCTCGTCGCGCTCCTCCCGCAGCGCCCCGGCCGCGAGCCGCACGACGTCCTCGTCGACCACGGCGCCGAGCCGCACCCGCGCGTGGCCCCTGCCGATCGGCCGGTCCGCCACGGCGACGGCGACCCAGGGCGCCCCGCGCAGCGCGGACCCCTCCGGCAGCTCGGCCCGGGTCCCGGACACCATGAGGTACGAACCGCCGTCGAGCCGGGCCACCCGCTCCGGAAAGGCCAGCGCGGCGACGAGCCCGGCCACCCGGTCCCCGCCCGCTGCTCCGGCGGAGCCCATTCCCGTGGCGGAGCCCATTCCCGTGGCGGAGCCCATTCCCGTGGCGGAGCCCATTCCCGTGGCGGAGCCGGTTCCC
>NZ_JBEYXZ010000004.1:139709-329224 GCF_040645305.1 Streptomyces sp. NPDC046831
CCGCGGTGCGGTCTGTTCTCGCGGGGGAGCCGGTTCCCGCGGTGCGGTCTGTTCTCGCGGGGGAGCCGGTTCCCGCGGTGCGGTCTGTTCTCGCGGGGGAGCCGGTTCCCGCGGTGCGGTCTGTTCTCGCGGGGGAGCCGGTTCCCGCGGTGCGGTCTGTTCTCGCGGGCGAGCCCGTTCCCGCGGTGCGGTCCGTTCCCGTGGAGGATCCCGCTCCGGCGGACGACCCCGTCCCCGCGGAGGAGCCCGCTGCCGCGGAGGAGCCCGCCCCCGCGGACGACCCCGCCCCCGCGGACGAATCCGCTGCCGCGCAGGAACCCACTGCCGCGGAGGAACCCGCCCCCTCGCCGCTCCCTCCGGACGAGCGGGCGGAGTCCCCGGTCAGGCCCCGCAGCCGCCGCACCTCCGTCAGCCACCGCTTGGCGTACGCGTCGCCCCCGCGCCGGGCGAGTCGCGACGCGGCGGCCAGATCGTCGCCGTACTCCCGCGGCGCCTCCTCGGCGAGGAGTGCCACGGCCTCGGCGGCGCGCTCGCCCCCGACCAGGGGGGCCGCGTCCAGCAGGGCCCGACCCAGCCGCGGGTGCACGCCCAGCCGGGCCAGCCGCACGCCCCGGTCCGTGGCCCGCCCGCGGGCGTCCACCGCCCCCACGGCCGTCAGCACCGACCGCGCCGCCGCCATCGCCCCGGCGGGCGGCGGATCGAGCAGGGCCAGCCCGGAGGCGTCGGGGTCGCCCCAGCACGCCGCCTGCAGGGCGAACGCCGTCAGGTCGGCCACCTTGATCTCCGGCGCCGGGAACCGCGGCAGACGCGCGTCCTCGGCCTCCGGCCAGCACCGGTAGACCACGCCCGGCCCCTCACGTCCGGCACGCCCCGCCCGCTGCCGCCCCGAGGCCCGCGACGCACGTACCGTCGTCAGGGCGCTCAGCCCCCGGGCGTGGTCCACGCGCGGCTCCCGCGCCAGCCCCGAGTCCACGACCACGCGCACCCCGGGAACCGTCAGTGAGGACTCGGCCACGGCCGTGGCCAGCACGACCCGGCGCCGGCCACCGGGCGCCAGCACGGCGTCCTGCACGGCCGCCGGCGCCCGCCCGTGCACCTGCAGCACCTCCACGTCGCCCAGGTCCCCGAGCTGCCCGGCGACCCGGGAGATCTCCCCGACGCCCGGCAGGAAGCACAGCACGTCCCCCGGCCGCTCGGTCAGCGCCCGCCGCACGACCGACGCGACGTGCGCCAGGAGCGCCGGGTCGACGCGCGTCCCGTGGGGTGGCCGCACGGGACGCGACGGCGGGGCCCACACCACCTCCACGGGGTACGACGCGCCCTCCGCCACGACCACCGGAGCCCCGCCCAGCAGCCTCGCCCAGCCCTCCGCGTCGGTCGTCGCCGACGCCGCCACCAGCCGCAGCTCCGGCCGCAGCGCCTGCCGCACGTCCCACAGGAAGGCCGCCACCGTGTCCGCGTCCAGGTGCCGCTCGTGGCACTCGTCGAGCACCACCACGTCGACCCCGGCCAGCTCCTGGTCCCGCTGCAGCCGCTGCAGCAGCACACCGGTGGTGACGACCTCCACGCGCGTGCGGCGCCCGACGACCCGCTCCCCGCGCACCGAGTAGCCGACGCTGTCGCCGGCCTTCTCGCCCAGCAGCCACGCCATGCGCCGGGCCGCCGCACGCGCCGCGATCCGCCGCGGCTCGGCCACGACCACCCGCCGTGCCGGGCCCCCGCCCAGCGCTCCGGCCAGGGCGAGCGGCACCATCGTGGTCTTGCCGGTGCCCGGCGGCGCCACGAGCACGGCGGTGCCGTGCCCCTCCAGGGCGTCGTCCAGGGCGGGCAGCGCGGCGCGCACGGGCAGGGCGTCCAGGGCGTCGTAACGGATCACGCCCACCAGTGTCGTACGCCGGCCGGCAGCTCGTGACCGCCGCCGGCGCCCGCCGGCAGCTCCCTGACCCCCGCCGGCACCGGCCAGCAGCTCGTGACCCCCGCTGGATCCCGCCGGCAGCTCGTGCCCCCCGCCGGCGCGGCCGGCAGCTCGTGATCGCCGCTGCCCCCGCCGGCAGCTCCCCGACCCCCGCTGGACCCCGCCGGCAGCTCGTGACCGCCGCTCGACGCCCGCCGCCTCGCGCACGCCTGCCGGCCGCCCGGCGCTCCCGCGCGGGCGGGCCGCCGCCCGGCGCCTCCCCGCGCAGTACGGTGCCGCCGCCCCTCCCGGGTACCCCGGGTACGCCCCACACGCCCGGAGCGCCCGCCGGCCGCGGATGCGGGCCGTCTCACCCCCCGGCGCGCCCCGGACCTGCCCGGGGCGCGCCGCGGGCGTCCCCCACGCGCTTCAGTCCCGCTCGCACACGAAGACGGCGGTGCCCGGGATCAGATGGCCGCGCAGGGGCGACCAGCCGCCCCACCCCGAGGCGTTCCACGCCGGCCACTCCGGCTCGACGAGGTCCACCAGGCGGAACCCCGACGCGACGACGTCCCGCACCCGGTCGCCGAGCGTCCGGTGGTGCTCGACATAGACCGCCCGGCCCTCCTCGTCCTGCTCCACGTACGGCGTGCGGTCGAAGTAGGAGGAGACGACCGACAGCCCCTCCGGTCCCGGCTCGTCGGGGAAGGCCCAGCGGATCGGATGGGTCACGGAGAACACGAACCGCCCGCCCGGCCGCAGCACCCTGCGCACCTCCCGCAGCACCAGCCGGGGGTCGGCGACGAACGGCAGCGCCCCGTAGGCGGAGCACGCCAGGTCGAAGGAGCCGTCCGCGAAGGGCAGCGCGGAGGCGTCGGCGCACACCAGCGGGAACGATCCGCCGATGCGCAGCGCGTGCTGGAGCTGGCGGTGGGACAGGTCCAGAGCCACCGGCCGCGCGCCCTGCCCGGCCAGCCAGCGCGAGCACTGGGCCGCGCCGGCGCCGATCTCCAGGACGTCCCTGCCCTTCAGCTCCTCCGGCGGGCCGAGCAGCTCCGCCTCCACCTCGTCCAGCCCCTCGGGCCCCCACACGAAGCGCTCGTCGCCGAGGAAGGTGCCGTGCTCGTTCTGGTACTCGTCCGCGTTGCGGTCCCACCAGCCCCGGTTGGCACGCGCGCTCTCCGTGGCACCGGCCTCGCGCCGGGTGGCCTCGGGTTCGGACGGTTCGGGCTCTTGGATGATCGGCTCCCTCGTCGTACTCTTCCGTCCAACCGGGTCCCCGGTGTGTCACCGCGGGGGTGCCGTGCGCTTCGCGTGGCCTCGGGAGACGGGTTTTGTGCCGGGAATGCGGCGATCCGCCCCGCGTGGGCGGCTTCGTGCGTTGACCCTGCCCGGCTGCCCCCGTATGCTACAAGTTGCGCTGCGGGCCTGCGCACCTCAGACGTAGCAGGCTGCGCTCGCATCTGTTGTATGTCCCCTCGGTTGTCGAGGCGTCGGCCAGGTGGTGTCCCGAAAGGGGCGCGGCACCGGTTCGACGCTTCCTAGGCTGTCCGGCTTCTGCAGAGCGAAACGGGCTCCCGGCGTAAGCAGTACCTACGACTTCAATGTCCGTACCGGAGCCCTTTCCCACATGACGAGCAGCACCGAGACCACCGCCACCACCCCGCAGGTAGCGGTCAACGACATCGGTAACGAGGAAGCCTTCCTCGCAGCGATCGACGAGACGATCAAGTACTTCAACGACGGCGACATCGTCGACGGCGTCATCGTGAAGGTCGACCGGGACGAGGTCCTGCTCGACATCGGTTACAAGACCGAAGGTGTCATCCCGAGCCGCGAGCTCTCGATCAAGCACGACGTCGACCCGAACGAGGTCGTCGCCGTCGGCGACGAGATCGAGGCCCTGGTCCTCCAGAAGGAGGACAAGGAAGGCCGCCTGATCCTCTCGAAGAAGCGCGCCCAGTACGAGCGTGCCTGGGGCACGATCGAGAAGATCAAGGAAGAGGACGGCATCGTCACCGGTACCGTCATCGAGGTCGTCAAGGGTGGTCTCATCCTCGACATCGGCCTGCGTGGCTTCCTCCCGGCCTCCCTGGTCGAGATGCGCCGTGTCCGCGACCTCCAGCCGTACGTCGGCAAGGAGCTCGAGGCCAAGATCATCGAGCTGGACAAGAACCGCAACAACGTGGTCCTGTCCCGCCGTGCCTGGCTGGAGCAGACCCAGTCCGAGGTCCGCCAGACGTTCCTCACGACCCTCCAGAAGGGTCAGGTCCGTTCCGGTGTGGTCTCCTCGATCGTCAACTTCGGTGCCTTCGTGGACCTGGGTGGCGTCGACGGTCTGGTCCACGTCTCCGAGCTGTCCTGGAAGCACATCGACCACCCGTCCGAGGTCGTCGAGGTGGGCCAGGAGGTCACCGTCGAGGTCCTCGACGTCGACATGGACCGCGAGCGCGTCTCCCTGTCGCTGAAGGCGACCCAGGAAGACCCGTGGCAGCAGTTCGCCCGCACCCACCAGATCGGCCAGGTCGTGCCCGGCAAGGTCACGAAGCTGGTTCCGTTCGGTGCGTTCGTCCGCGTCGACGAGGGCATCGAGGGTCTGGTCCACATCTCCGAGCTGGCCGAGCGCCACGTGGAGATCCCGGAGCAGGTCGTCCAGGTCAACGACGAGATCTTCGTCAAGGTCATCGACATCGACCTCGAGCGCCGTCGCATCAGCCTCTCGCTGAAGCAGGCCAACGAGTCCTTCGGTGCCGACCCGTCCGCGGTCGAGTTCGACCCGACCCTGTACGGCATGGCCGCGTCCTACGACGACCAGGGCAACTACATCTACCCCGAGGGCTTCGACCCCGAGACCAACGACTGGCTCGAGGGCTACGAGAAGCAGCGCGAGGAGTGGGAGCGCCAGTACGCCGAGGCGCAGTCCCGCTTCGAGCAGCACCAGCAGCAGGTCATCAAGTCCCGCGAGGCGGACGCCCAGGCCGCTGCCGAGGGTGGCGAGGCCGCTGCTCCGGCCGCGTCCGGCGGCGGGTCCTACTCCTCCGAGGGTGGCGACAACTCCGGCGCCCTGGCCTCGGACGAGGCGCTGGCTGCCCTGCGCGAGAAGCTGGCCGGCGGCCAGAGCTGAGCTCCCCCGAGGGCGTAGCTCCCCTCCGCTAGGCATCAGCCGACGACGGCGGCCCGCATCCCGGAAACGGGATGCGGGCCGCCGTCGTGCTGCACCCGGGGACGGCCGGCGGGACCTGGGGGAGGCTGTGCGGGGCCGCGGGCGGGAATGCCCGCGACCTGCACCTCGTTGTGCAGTGAGAACACGAGGAGGAGCGGTCACAGTGCTTGATCCGCAGGGTTTGTACGCATGGGAACCGAAGGGCCTGGCCGTCGTCGACATGGCGCTCGCCCAGGAGTCGGCCGGCCTTGTCATGCTCTACCACTTCGACGGATACATCGACGCGGGTGAGACCGGCGACCAGATCGTCGACCGGCTCCTCGACTCGCTGCCCCACCAGGTCGTCGCCCGGTTCGACCACGACCGGCTCGTCGACTACCGCGCCCGCCGTCCCCTGCTGACCTTCCAGCGGGACCGCTGGACCGACTACGAGGAACCCGCCATCGAGGTGCGGGTCGTGCAGGACGGCACGGGCGCGCCCTTCCTGCTGTTGTCCGGCCCGGAGCCGGACGTGGAGTGGGAGCGCTTCGCGGCCGCCGTCCAGCAGATCGTGAAGCGGCTCGGCGTGCGCCTGTCGGTCAACTTCCACGGCATCCCCATGGGCGTCCCGCACACCCGCCCGGTGGGCCTCACCCCGCACGGCAACCGCACCGACCTGGTCCCGGCCCACAGCAGCCCCTTCGAAGAGGCGCAGGTGCCCGGCAGCGCCGCGTCGCTGCTGGAGTACCGCCTGATCCAGGGCGGGCACGACGTCCTCGGTGTCGCCGCGCACGTTCCGCACTACATCGCCCGCTCCCCGTACCCGGACGCGGCCCTGACCGTCCTGGAGGCGATCACCGCGGCCACCGGCCTGGTCCTGCCGGGCATCGCCCACGCCCTGCGCACCGACGCGCACCGCACGCAGACGGAGATCGACCGGCAGATCCGCGAGGGCGACGACGAACTGACCGCTCTCGTCGAAGGCCTCGAGCACCAGTACGACGCAGCCGCGGGCGCCGAGACCCGGGGCAACATGCTCGCCGAACCCGTCGAGATCCCGTCGGCGGACGAGATCGGCCGGGAGTTCGAGCGCTTCCTGGCGGAGCGGGAAGGCGACAACTGACGCCCGCCGGACCCGGCTCCCGGGGCAGGCCCTAAGCTTCCGCTCATGCTGAAGGTGGGCCTGACCGGGGGCATCGGAGCCGGTAAGAGCGAGGTGTCGCGGCTGCTCGTCGCGTGCGGGGCCGTGCTGATCGACGCCGACCGCATCGCGCGCGAGGTCGTCGCCCCGGGCACCCCCGGCCTCGCCGCCGTCGTGGCGGCCTTCGGCGAGGAGGTGCTCGCCGCGGACGGCGGCCTGGACCGCCCCCGGCTGGGGTCCATCGTCTTCTCCGATCCGGCGAAGCTGGCCGTCCTGAACTCGATCGTGCACCCCCTGGTGGGCGCCCGTTCCCGTGAGCTGGAGGCGGCCGCCGCCGAGGACGCCGTCGTGGTCCACGACGTTCCGCTCCTCGCGGAGAACGGCGTGGCGCCCCTGTACGACCTCGTCGTCGTGGTCGACGCCGCCCCGGAGACGCAGCTCGACCGGCTGGTGCGGCTGCGCGGCATGACCGAGGAGGACGCACGCGCGCGCATGGCCGCCCAGGCGACGCGCGAGGAGCGCCTGCGGATCGCGGACCTCGTCATCGACAACGACGTGCCGCTGGAGCGACTGGAGCAGCGGGTGCGGGAGGTGTGGGCCGACCTGGTCCGCAGGGCCCGCGGCTCTCGCACGGCGTCCGCGGAATAGCGGGGTCCGTACGGGGCGTTGAACCCCGCCAGTGAGGGAAGGACTTCGCCGTGCCCGAGATCAGCGGATCCCCCGGACGTACCCCGGAGACGCACGTCATCGACTTCCGCGCCGCCGAGCATCTGCTCGCCGCGCGGGACCCGCGCGGCGCGGTGAAGCTGCTGGACGGCGTCATCGCCGCGCACCCGGAGAACACCGCCGCCCGCCTGCTGCGCGCACGGGCGTTCTTCGCGGCCGCGCAGCTGCGGCCCGCCGAGCTGGAGTTCACCGTCGTCCTGGAGCGCGAGCCGGACAACGCCTTCGCGCACTTCGCCCTCGGCCGCACCTACGAGCGGCAGGGGCGCTCCGACCAGGCCAGGCGCCACTTCCGGCTGGCGGCCGCGCTCGACCCCAACCCGGAGTACCTGCAGCGGGCGCGGTTCGACTCCTGACCGCTCTCCCACCGCCCCGCCGGAGCGCCGCCGGCTAACGGGACGGCGGCCGGGGCGGCTGGTAGGGCGGGACGTCGGGACCCGGCTGGTAGTGCGCGCCCTGGCGCATGTGCCGGACGACCACCGCCATGTCGACCGCGATGACGAGGGCCAACGCCGCGCAGGCGGCGGCCCACCCGGACTGCCCCAGCAGCGCGAAGAGCACCGCTCCGAAAATCGCCCAGGGCAGTCCCCACACGCACAGCCAGAACCGCGCCCGCAGCGGACTGCGCGCGGTTCTCGGCTCACTGCCCGTACGCATCGCCGGTCACCTCTCCTTACTGCAACGTACTCCCTGGTGAGGCGGGCTGCCACGACTCCCGGCCAGCGCCGGCGGACCCGCGCGCCGGGGTCGGCGTGCCCCGTCCGTCTCACTCGGACGGGTGAAGCGGGCCGGATGCTGGAACGGCCGTGCGAACCCCGGCCGTTCGACGGGCATGGAGAAGAGGACGACACATGCGGGGTACGAGGGACGGGACCGGGGGCGATCGCCCCGGACGGTTCGCGCAGGCGCAGGCGCAGGCGCAGGCCGAGGCCCGGTTGAGCGTGGACCGTTCCTGGCGGAGGACGGGTCCGGGTGCGGGCGGTACCGGCGCGGCTCGGCAGACCGGCGGCACGACGGGCCGGGGGAGCGAACGCGTCGTACGGCGATGAGTTCCGCGGCGCGCGCCGGTCCACCCCTGCGACAGCGACCCCGACGACCGCCACCCCGGGAGACCCCGTGTTCCGTACGTCCGCCGCCGCCCCCGCCGGCGCTTCCCCCGTCGGTACCGGCGGTCCCGCTGCCGCCGTCCACGGGACGCAGACCGTCCGACGTCGTTGGGCCCGCGTCACGCTGCGCCTGGTGCAGGTGCTGCTCGCCCTCTTCTACGCCTTCGCCAGTGCGCTGCCCAAGCTCATCGCGCATCCGACGGCCGCCGAGTCCTTCGACAGGCTCGGCTGGGGGAGCGCGGGGATGTACACCATCGGGGCCCTGGAGCTGGCCGGAGCCGTCGCGCTGCTCGTCCCGGTCCTGCAGTCGGTGGCCGCGACGGCGCTGAGCGCGCTCATGGTGGGTGCGTTCGTCGTCCAGCTCACCGCCTTCGACGGACGGAACGCGGCCACTCCGCTGATCCTCGTCGTGCCGCTCCTGCTCATCGCCCGGGCACGGCGGCGGCGCACCGTGGAGCTGCTGGGGCTGCTGAGGCTGGGGAAGGGGCAGCAGGGCCGGCCGGCTGCCTAACGGGCCTTGGGCCGGCCGGCCGGACCGCTCGGACCGTCCAGGCCGCCCATACCCCGCAGGCGCTCCAGTTCGCGGCGGTCCCGCTTGGTGGGACGGCCCGCGCCACGGTCGCGGATGGCGATGGGGGCGACGGCCTCCCGCGGCGGGGGCGGCGGCGAGTTGTCGATGTAGCACTGGACGGCCACGGGAGCGCCGACCCGCTTGCGGATCAGCCGCTTGACCACGACGACGCGCTCCCGCCCCTCGTGCCGCAGGCGCACCTCGTCGCCGACGCGCACGGAGTAGGCCGGCTTGACCCGCTCGCCGTTCACCCGGACGTGTCCGCCCCGGCAGGCGGCGGCACCGGTGGAACGGGTCTTGATCAGACGCACCGACCAGATCCAGCTGTCGATGCGCACGCTCCCGCCGTCCCCCGGACCGGCCGCCTCGGCGGCGGCCACGGCGGCGGCGATCTTCGGATCCACGGGCGGGGCGCCGGCAGCCGTCCCCGCCGCCTGCCGCGTCACCGCGTCCGCTCCCGCCGACTCCTGCGTCGCGGGACCGCTCTCCTCGGCGGAGCGGTGTGCGTCCCTGTCCTGAGCACCCTCGGAAGCCATGTCTCCGACCTTAGTCGCAGGACGTCCCGGGGCCGGACGGATTTCCTCGCCCAACCCGCGCGTGCGAGGCACCGCCCGCCCGCTGGGTGTGCTCGACCGCCTCGGCAGCAGCGGCGGCGGGAACCGTCCCCGAGCCGTCCCGGCGGCGCTGCGCGCGACGGCATGGCACGGACGAAGCGGGCATACGGTGAGCATGGACACCAGCAGCGGCCTCGCCGCCCTCGACCGGCGGATCGCGGACTGCCGGGTCTGCCCGCGTCTGGTCGCCTGGCGCGAGGAAGTGGCCCGTACCAAGCGTGCCGCCTTCGCCGACTGGGTCTACTGGGGCAGGCCGGTGCCGGGCTTCGGACCGCCGGACGCGCGGCTGCTGATCGTTGGCCTGGCGCCCGCCGCGCACGGCGGCAACCGCACCGGCCGCATGTTCACCGGCGACCGCTCCGGCGACGTGCTGTACGAGGCGCTGTACGACGTGGGCCTCGCCTCGCAGCCCACCTCCGTGTCCGCGGACGACGGCCTGGAGCTGTACGGGGTCCGCGTCACCGCTCCCGTGCACTGCGCCCCGCCCGCCAACAAGCCGACGCCCGGGGAGCGGGACACCTGCCGGGCCTGGCTCGTGCGGGAACTGGGGCTGCTGCGGCCGACGCTGCGGGCGGTGGTGGTGCTCGGCGCCTTCGGCTGGCAGGCGGCACTGCCGGCCTTCGCCGAGGCGGGCTGGATCGTGCCGCGGCCGCGGCCCGCCTTCGCGCACGGGGCCCGGGTCCCGCTCGACGGGCTGGAGCTCTTCGGCTGCTTCCACGTCAGCCAGCGCAACACGTTCACCGGGCGGCTCACGCCCGCGATGCTCCGGAACGTCCTCGCAACGGCGGCGGAAGCGGCCGGTCTGCCGACGAAGCGGCCGTGACCGGGGGGTGCGGCCGTGAACGGACGAAGCGGCCGTGAACGGGGGGATGCGGCGACGGGCACCTGAGCGGGCACGGGGACGGTCCAGCGACCATGGCGTCCATGCCGAGTCGCTGTCGCGACCGCCTCCGCGGTCATTCGGTGGCGATGCCGCGGAAGGGGGTCCAGGCTCGCCGCCCGCCCCGTCCGCGATCCGATGGAGCCGCAGCCGTGCCGTCCCTCACGGACCGGACGTTCCTCGACACCACCGCCGACCGGCTCTCCGCCCTCCCCGGGGTCCGCGCCGTGGCCCTTGGCGGCTCCCGCGCCCAGGGAACCCACGGACCCGGCAGCGACTGGGACCTGGCCGTCTACTACCGGGGCCGCTTCGACCCCGGCGATCTGCGCGCCGTGGGCTGGGAGGGCGAGGTGTGCGACATCGGCGAGTGGGGCGGCGGGGTGTTCAACGGCGGCGCCTGGCTGACGGTCGACGAGCGCCGCGTCGACGTCCACTACCGGAACCTCGACGTCGTCGAACACGAGTGGACGGAGGCGGAGCACGGACGCTTCCGGATCGAACCGCTGCTCTTCCACCTGGCCGGCATCCCCAGCTACCTGGTCGTCGCGGAACTCGCCGTCAACCGCGTCCTGCGCGGCGAGCTGAGACAGCCCGCCGCCTACCCGCCCGCCCTGCGCCGCGCCGCCCCCGGCCGATGGCACGACCTGGCCGCCGCGACCCTCAAGTACGCGAAGGCGGGTCACGCGCCGAAGGGCGCGCTCACGCAGGTCGCCGGCCGCGATCGCCGTCGCCGCCACCCAGACGGCGCACGCCGTGCTGGCCGCGCGAGGGGAGTGGGTCACCAACGACAAGCGTCTCCTGGAACGGGCCGGCCTCCTCGCCGTCGACCGGATCGTCGGCCGCCTGACGGCCTCCCCGGACGCCCTGGCCCACGCGGTCGGTGAGGCCGAGGCCGTTCTCGGTGACGCGGTGCGGAACGCGAGTGAACAGGGCTGAGGGTGCGCCGCGCCGAACGGGCGGCACCGGCCTGCCCCGCGACCACGGCCGTCGGCTCCACACGGTGCCGGGCCGGAAGGGGTCTCTCCGACGCCGGGCAACGCACGGATCGGTTGCCGCGGCGGGTCGGACGGGTAAACACACGGCGAACATCAACTGTCACCGCTCGTAATCGATGCCGCCGAAAAGCTGAGAATTCGCCCGCACTTTGCGGTGAACGAGTGTCAACTACGTCTCAGTACCATCACTGCACGAGGCGCAGGCCCCATGGTTGGCGTTTAACTCTACGAGTACAGCGCTACATGGAGGTGCAGGGTGAACGGGCGAACAGTGCTCGAACGCTTTCCTGCTGGTGGTCCGCGTGGATCGTGGCCGGCGGAGGAGTTCGCCCATGCGCGGCGCCTGGAGGGCCTGCCCGCCGAGGTCGTGATGGACCTGGCGAGCGACACCTTCCTGGTCATCGTCCGGAGCCGCGACAGCGGCGGTGACGCGACCGCCTGATGACGCGCCCGGGCGTGACGGGGAGTGACGACGCACAGGCGGTGATCCGGCGCCTCTGACGGCCGGCGCGCGTCCTGGGCACGACGGCACGACCTCCGCCGGCACGCCCCGGCAGCTCGCCGCCAGAGCGTGGAGCACGGAGCCCGGCCGGCCGGGCGGGAGAGTCACGGACGGCGCACCCGTGGACCGGCCGGTCCTGAACGGGCGGGCCGGCCCGCAGGCGGGCGGTCTAAGCGATGATCGGCCGTGACCACGCCGGAGTCGACCCCGTGACGTGGCAGAGCGCCAGGTACAGGGGAATCGGCGGGGTGTACGGAACCGTACCGTCCGGTCGGTGGATGAGATCAGGAATCCGGTCCCGAGCCCCGTCGGGCAGGACGGCGCCGGTGGCGTAGTGCGCGGGAGCGGGCCACTCGAGGGCGTGGTCCGAGTCGGACGGGACGAGCCACCACCAGTGCGCCTGGTCGGCGTAGACGCACCCGACGCGGGGCAGGAGCGGCATCACCCGCGGCCCGATGCCGGCGGGCACCGCCACGGCGTCGCAGCCCAGTGGCGTGGTCATGCCCTCGGGAACCGCCAGCCGGCGAGGCGCGTCGGGCGTGCGCAGGTCGCGGCCCAGGCGTACGAGGGTGTTCAGGCTGAGCACGCCGCCGGAGCCGGAGGAGGCGCTCACCGCCATGCGGCCCCCGCTCCGGGATGTGCCTGCGGGTCGTCGTCCTCGTCCGCAGGACCGCGGGACGGGTTCGGCTTGGGGCGGGCGCCCCAGCCCAGGTCGCCGCGCGGTTCCTCCCCGCCGTGCGCCGCGGCGGCTCCACGCGGCAGTTCCGCCCACACCAGCAGCCCCGGCCCGTCCTGCTGCGCGCCCCAGGCCCGGCACAGGGCGTCGACGAGGAGCAGTCCCCTCCCGTGCTCCTCCTCCTCCGGCCCGCGCGGGGACGAGTACGGCTCTCCCGGTGCGCAGCCCTGGTCGCGCACGGCTATGCGCACCACGTCGTCGCCGTCGTGCAGTTCGCACACGATCCGGCTGCTCGCGGTGTGCACCACGGCGTTGGTGACCAGTTCGGAGATGACCAGGTCCGCCGTTTCACAGGTGTCCTCGCACACCGACCAGCCGGACAGGCGGGCCCGGGCCAGACGTCTGGCCCGCGCGGGGGAACCCGGGTGCGCTGCCAGCTCGAAGCGGAACCGGCGCTCGGCAGGGGCCCCGTCGGGGCCCGCCGCCATGGCGACACCCGGACCGAAAGGTTCCGCGGCGGCGTCTGTTCCTAAGGGCAGGGACGGAATCACGCTTGCCACTATCTCCCTGCCAAGAACACTTGGCAAGCGTCACTCTGAAAAATCCAGAGTGTCGTGTGACGCTGTGGAGTGCCATGGCACACTGCTCGCAACAGCATGCTGCGGAGCGCCAGTTGGGATCGTTCGAAGATCCGCCGAATCTTCGAAGGGTCTCCGCATGGCGCCGCAAGGGCTGTCCGGATCGACTGCTGGAGGTGGAGCGTGAGCGAACCGCGGTCCGCGCCGACCGTCGGGCAGGTCGTGCTCGGCAGGCGCCTGCTGGACCTGCGGGAGCGCGCGGGGCTCAAGCGCGAGGAGGCGGCGCGCATCCTGCGCGTCGCCCCCGCCACGGTCCGCCGGATGGAGATGGCCGAGGTCGGGCTCAAGATCCCGTACCTCCAACTGCTGCTGAAGGCGTACGGAGTCTCCGACGAGGAGGCCGACGCCTTCGTGCACCTGGCCGAGGAGGCCAACCGGCCCGGCTGGTGGCAGCGGTTCCACGACATCCTGCCCGGCTGGTTCTCGATGCACGTCAGCCTGGAGGGCGCGGCCTCCCTCATCCGCTCCTACGAACCCCACTTCGTGCCCGGCCTGCTGCAGACCGAGGACTACGCCCGCGGGGTGCTGATGTCGGGGGCCGTCGGCCAGACCCGGCCCGAGGACATCGAGCGTCACGTGGCGCTGCGCATGCAGCGCCAGGGCCTGCTCACCCGTCCCGACGCGCCCAGGTTCTGGGTGGTCATGGACGAGACGGCGCTGCGCCGGCCGGTCGGCGACGCCGAGGTGATGCGGGCTCAGCTCGACAGGCTGCTCGACGCCACGGAGCTGCCGAACGTGACACTCCAGGTCGCCCCCTTCTCCTCGGGGCCGCACCCGGGCACGTACGGGCCCTTCGTGCTGTTCCGATTCGCCATCCCGGAACTGCCGGACATGGTCTACAGCGAGTACCTGACCGGCGCCGTCTACCTGGACGCGCGCACCGAGGTGGCGACCCACCTCGAGGTCATGGACCGCATGGCGGCCCACGCCGCCACGGCACATCGCACCAGGGAGATCCTCCGGGACCTCCGCAAGGAGCTGTGAATGGAACACCTCACGTCCCAGCCCAAGCCGCGGATCCGCAGCGAGCGGATCTACAACGGCATGCCCGCCCGGGAACTGGGCAGCGAGGGCTGGCGCAAACCGTGGAGCGGCGGCAACGGGGGCAACTGCCTGGAGGCGATGAAACTCGCCGACGGCCGGATCGCGGTACGCCAGTCGACCGACCCCGACGGGCCGGCGCTGATCTACACCTCCGACGAGATGACCGCCTTCATCGAGGGCGCCAAGGCCGGGGAGGCGGACTTCCTGCTCTCCTGACCACCCGACTGCTGTTTTTCTCTGGCACTTCCTATGCCTGGTACCGACTTGTTCACCATCCGCCTCCGACCATTACGAGACCCCGCATGACCGGGCAGGAACCGGCGCCGACGCCGTCGAGATCGACAGGAGCAGGCCGCATCCCGCCCGCATGTACGACCGATGCCTCGGCGGCAAGGACAACAACCACCCGGTCGACGAGGAGACGGGCCGGCAGATGCCGGACCTCGTCCCGAGGGTGCCGGTGACGGCGCTGATCGACCGCGCGTTCATGGGGCCTCGGGGCGGCGGGCCCCGTCCGATGCGGACCCCGGGGCGCGGGGTCCGCACCGGACGGTCGCTGCCGGACTACACCGTCATCGGCCTGTCGTAGGGCCCGATCGGCGCCGGGAGCCGCGAACTGCCCGTCAGACGACGGTCGACCGCGGCCGCCACCGCCCGGCCCTCGGCGATCGCCCACACGATCAGCGACTGGCCGCGCGCCGCGTCCCCCGCGGCGAACACGCCGGGCACGTTCGTCTCGAAGCCCGCGTCCCGTACGAGCGTCCCGCGCGGGGTGAGCTCCAGCCCCAGCTGGTCGATGAGCCCGTCCCCGCGGTCGGGCCCCGAGAAGCCCAGCGCGAGCAGTACCAGGTCCGCCGGGAGGGTGCGGCCGGCGCCGGGCAGGGGGCGGCGCCGCTCGTCCACCCCGGCCAGGTGCAGGCACCGCACATGCCCGTCCGCGTCCCCGGTCAGGCGCAGCGTCGACGCCGCGAACAGCCGCGCGTCGGCGTCCGCGGCCGGTGCCGTCCGCAGGTCGCGCGCCTCCTCGTGGGCGCCCGACAGCCGGTAGACCTTCGGATACGTCGGCCACGGCTCGGTGTCCTCGTCGCGCTCCGTGCGCGGCTGGGGGTAGATGTCGAGCTGGGTCACGGACGCGGCGCCCTCCCTGACCGCGGTGCCGAGGCAGTCGGCCCCGGTGTCGCCGCCGCCCACGATGACGACGTGCTTGCCGGCGGCGCACAGCGGGGAGCACTCCAGGTCGCCCTCGCGGACCCGGTTGGCCAGCGGCAGGTACTCCATCGCCTGGTGCACCCCGGTGAGCTCCCGCCCCGGCACGGGAAGCTCCCGCCAGGCCGTGGCTCCTGTGGCGATCACCACGGCGTCGTAGCGCGAGCGCAGCCCGGCCGCGTCGACGTCCCGCCCGACCGCCGTGGAGGTGCGGAACCTGGTCCCCTCGGCCAGCATCTGCTCCAGCCGCCGCTCCAGGTGGTGCTTCTCCATCTTGAACGCGGGGATGCCGTACCGCATCAGCCCGCCGAGCCGGTCGTCCTTCTCGTACACCGCGACCGTGTGCCCGGCACGCGTCAGCTGCTGGGCCGCGGCGAGCCCGGTCGGGCCGGACCCGATCACCGCGACCGTCCGCCCCGACAGCCGGTCCGGGGGCCGCGGCGGGACGAAGCCCTCCTCCCAGGCCCGGTCGGCGATGGCGCACTCGACGTTCTTGATGGTGACGGCGGGCTGGTTGATCGCGAGGACACAACCCGCCTCGCACGGTGCCGGGCACAACCGGCCGGTGAACTCGGGGAAGTTGTTGGTGGCGTGCAGCCGGTCACCGGCCGCCCGCCAGTCCTCGCGGGAGACCAGGTCGTTCCACTCGGGGATCAGATTGCCCAGCGGGCAGGCCTGGTGGCAGAACGGAACGCCGCAGTCCATGCAGCGGTCGGCCTGTTCACCGATGATCGGCAGCAGCGCACCCGGGACGTACACCTCGTTCCAGTCCCGGACTCGCTCTTCGACGGGCCGGCGGGGCCACTCGCGGCGCGGAGTGGTCATGAACCCCTTGGGATCGGCCATGGCCGTCTTCCTCGCGTGAGCGTACGACGGGCCGTGCGGCATCGGGCGGCACTCCTGCGGCCACGATACGTCCGGCCGATCCCGTGCGCGAAGTGCCCGACAGCGCTTTCTCAAGGGCAGCCGTCCCCTCGGGTGCCGGGCGGCTCCGGTGCCCGTGTCAGGCCGTGTCGGCCTCCGCTTCGCGCCACGACCGCAGCACCGATGCGCGACGCCCGCCGAGATCCGCCGTCGTGCCTCGTGCCGTGGCACCCCGCCGCGGCCGCCTGCCCGGGACGGGTCTCCCGGTCGCCGGTCCCGCGGGGCGGAGCAGGACGGGGGGCCGTCGGTGCCGCGGGGCATCATGGGCCGTGTGCGACTCGAAGCGATCACCTGGGACCGGCTCGGCGAACTCCTCGCCGAGCGCCTGCTCGACCTGGAGCCGGCCGACGGCAGCGGCTGGATCCGCGTCGCCTTCGACGGCGCGCCCGCCGCGCGCCCCGGTGACCTCGCCGAACGCGTGGCGCAGGTGCTGCGACTGAGGGGCCGCCCCTCGCTGGTCGTGGGCGCCGAGGGCTTCCTCCGCCCCGCCTCCCTGCGTCTGGAGCACGGCCACCGGGACGTGGAGTCGTACTACGACGGCTGGCTCGACACCGGCGCTCTGTGGCGCGAGGTCTTCGGCCCGCTCGAACCCGGCGGTGACGGCCGCGTCCTGCCCGACCTGTGGGACCCGGCCACGGACCGCGCCACCCGGAGCGCCTACGTCCAGCTCCCGCCGGGCGGGCTGCTGTTGATGCACGGCCCCCTCCTGCTGCGTCACTGGTTCCCCTTCGACCTGACCGTCCACGTCCTCCTCTCCCCGGGCGCCCTCCGCCGCCGCACCCCGGAGGCGGAGCACTGGACGCTGCCCGCCTTCGAGCGCTACGAGGCCGAGACCGACCCGGCCGGCACGGCCGACGTCCTGGTCCGTGCCGACGATCCGCGCCATCCGGCGTGGCGCGGCTGACCGGTCCCGCGCCGAGCCCCGGTCAGAGCCAGCCGTTGCGCCGGAACCCGCGGTACAGCGCCAGGCAGGCGACGGAGATCACACCGACCACCAGCGGGTAGCCGAACCGCCAGTGCAGCTCCGGCATGTGGTCGAAGTTCATGCCGTACACGCCGCAGACCATGGTCGGCACGGCGACCACCGCGGCCCACGCCGTGATCTTCCGCATGTCCTCGTTCTGCGCCACCGTCACCTGCGCGAGGTGCGCCTGCAGGATCGAGTTGAGCAGTTCGTCGAAGGAGCCGATGTGGTCCTTGACCCGCATCAGGTGATCGAAGACGTCACGGAAGTAGGTCTGTATCTCCGGATCGACGGTCCGTGTCGGCCGGGTGGCGAGGTCTTCGAGCGGACGGCCGAGCGGGACCACCGCCCGCTTCAACTCCAGCAGTTCGCGCTTGAGCTGGTAGATCCGGCCCGGGTCGACCCGGGCCGCGTTCTCCGCGAACACGTCGCTCTCGACCTGGTCGATGTCCGCCCGGACCGAGTCGGTCACCGTCAGGTAGTCGTCGACCACGTGGTCCGCGATCGCGTGCAGGACGACGGCCGGTCCCTTGGCCAGCTGCCGCGGGTCGGACTCGAGCTCCTCACGGAGGGGGCCGAGCGAACCGTGCCGTCCGTGGCGCACCGTGATCACGAAGTCCTCGCCGAGGAACACCATGATCTCGCCCGTGTCCACGACCTCGCTCGTCGCCGTCAGCTCGTCGTGCTCGACGTAGCAGACCGTCTTGAACACCGCGAAGAGCGTGGCGTCGTACCGCTCCACCTTCGGCCGCTGATGGGCCTCGACCGCGTCCTCGACCGCGAGCGGATGCAGGTCGAACAGCTCGGCCACGCCCGCGAACTCCTGGTCGGTCGGCTCGTGGAGACCGAGCCAGACGAATCCGCCGGTCCTGCGGACGCGTGTGAGCGCCTCCGCCAGGTCGCCCGCCTCGGGAATCCGGACGCCCTCGCGGTACGCCACGCAGTTCACCACCGAGGAGCCCAGCGGGGACCGGGCGGGATGGCTCAGGTCGACCCGCGGGCGCCGGCGGGCGAGCCGTGCCACCCGGCGCAGACCGCCGACCTTGTCGAAGCCCGTCACCTTCCGCAGATTGCCTGCCGTGGACATCTGGATCTCCCCGTGTGCGTCTCCCCGTGCGCCACACCGCTGCGCCTTGGCGCGCCAGTCTGCCAGGCCGGCGCACGCGGCGGGCCGGCCTGGGGAAACGGGCGATTCCGCTTCGTTCCCGCCTGTGGACGGGCACCGACGTACGCCCCGTGGACCCGCGGGCCCGGGGCCGCCCGGCCGGGGAACCGGCCCCCTCACGGCCCCGCGCTTGCGGACAGGACGGCCGACGGAGCGGCGACCCCGCTTCCGGACACGACGGCCGGCGCAGTGGCGACCGCGGCCTCCTCCTCAGCGGTCGCTGCCGTCCTCCGCCCGTCCCTGCCCACCGCGGCCTCCCTCACCGTCGCTGCCGGGTCCCGCGGGCCTGGCCCCCACCCGTTCCACCGCCAGCGCCCCCGCACGGCACCCCTCCAGCGCCGCGGCCTCCGGCTCGGCGCCCCCGAGCAGGGCCGCGAGGAACGCCCCGGTGAAGGCGTCACCGGCGCCCGTGGTGTCCCGAGGTGTCGCCGGCGCGGCCGGAACCCGCGCGCTCACGGTGCCGGCGCGGGCCACCAGCGCACCGTCGGCTCCCTGCTTGGCGACCACGAGGGGCACGTAGCGGCTCAGCTTCGCCGCCGCGTCCAGCGGGTCGGGCAGCCCCGTCAGCAGGCGCGCCTCGTCACGGCTGGGCAGCAGCACGTCGAGCCCATCCACGCACGACAGGAACCGGTCGACGCCCAGTGCGGTGAGGAACCCGGCCGACGCCGGATCCAGGCTCACCGGCACTCCCCGTGCGCGTGCCGACGCCACGGCGACCGCCACCAGTGCCCGGCTCGGCTCGGAGAACAGCAGGTAACCCGACAGGTGCAGCCACGCGGCACCGTCGAGGAACGTCTCCGACCAGTCACCGGGCTCCAGGCGCAACGAGGCGCCGCTGTCGGTGAGGAACGTGCGCTCGGCCGCGGCACCCGTGTCGACGAGGCAGAGCACCGTCCCGGTCGGCGCGTCCGCATCGACGACGAGCCGGGAACGCACTCCCGAGGCGGTGAGTTCCCGCTCGTGCCAGGCCACCGCGTCCGCGCCCACCCGCCCCAGCAGCCGCACGTCGCCCCACCCCCAACGGGCGGCCCAGCACGCCACGTTCGCTCCCGCGCCACCGGGCACCCGGCGGATCAGCGCGGGCGTGTCGGTCCCCGGCGCGAGCGGCCCCCGGTGCCGTGCGACGACGTCCGTGACGACATCGCCGACCACCAGCAGCGCCCCGCCCGCGGCACCGCCGGTCGCTCCCGCGGTGCCCGTGCGGCCCGGTGTCACGCCCGCGCCCAGGCCGCCGCGATCCGCCCGGCGAGCCGCACATTGCCGCGTACGGCCGCCAGATTGGCCCGCAGCGAGGCCCCGTCCGTGTGCCGCACCAGGTGGTCGAGCAGGAACGGCGTGACCGCCTGGCCGGTGACACCGTTCTCCTGGCACGTGTGCAGCGCGTCGGCGAGCACGCGGGCGTGCAGGGCCGGATCGAGCTGCTCGTCCTCGGGGACGGGCCGGGCGACGATCAGCGCCGACTCCGGCGCGCCGAGCGCGTCCTGCGCGCGCATGACCGCGGCCACCTCCTCCGGCGTCCGGAGCGTCCAGTCCACCGGGTGGCCCGAGTCGGAGAGGTAGAAGCCGGGGAAGCGGTCCGTTCCGTACCCGGCCACCGGCACGCCCAGCGTCTCCAGCCGCTGCAGGGTCGCCGGCACGTCCAGGATCGACTTCACGCCCGCGCACACGACCGTGATGCGGGTGCGCGCCAGCAGCCCGAGGTCGGCCGACTCGTCCTGCGTCACCGTCCACTCCCGGTGCACGCCGCCGAGCCCGCCGGTGGCGAACACCCTGATGCCCGCCAGGGCGGCCAGCAGGGCGGTCGCCGACACGGTGGTCGCCCCGCTCACGCCCCCCGCCACGGCGAGCGGCAGGTCACGGTGCCCCAGCTTGCGGATCCCCTGCTCGTGCGCGACCCGCTCCAGCTCCTCCTTGCCGAGACCGATGTGGGGCCGCCCGTCCAGCACGGCGACCGTCGCGGGGACGGCACCCTCCTGCCGCACCGCCCCCTCCAGTTCCCGCGCCACCCGCAGGTTGTCGGGGCGTGGCAGCCCGTGGGCGATGATCGTGGACTCCAGGGCCACCACCGGCCGGCGCGCGGCGAGCGCCTCCCGCACCTCTTCGGACACCACCAGCACGAGCCTGCCTCCCGTCTGTCGCCCCTCCCTCATCTCTGGCGGGCGCCGCGTCCGGTCAAACCCTTGCGGCCGGTGGGGCCCGGGAGCAGCCTGGAGGCCATGACGGACAACACGGCACGTCTCGACCACGTCGTCCTGTGGGTGCGCGACCCGGTGGCCGCGGCGGACTTCTACGAGAAGGCGGTCGGGCTGGAACCCCTGCGGGTCGCCGAGTTCGCCGCGGGCGAGGTGTCCTTCCCCTCCGTGCGGCTCAACGAGGAGACCGTCTTCGACCTCGCGCCGCTCACCATGACCCGGCACATGGACGTGCTCCCCGGCGCCGCCGCCAGCGCGGGCCATCCCGTCAACCACGTCTGCCTGTCCCTGACGGCCGACGACTTCGACGCGCTCCGCGCCCGGCTGGACGAGCGCGCGGTGCCCGTCTCCGAGCTGTCGTACGACGCCTTCGGCGCCCGCGGCAAGGCCCGGCGCAGCTTCTACTTCCGCGATCCGGACGGGAACGTCGTGGAGGCCCGGCACTACGACTGACGCGGCCCGCCGCCGGCGCCTGGAGAAGGCCCGGAGGGCGGGCAGCACCGCGGGGTGCCCAAGGGCGCCACCGGAACCGCCTCAGAACAGCGGTTCGGGCAGCACACCCTCCAGTGCCAGCAGCTTCCGCTTGGTCTCCAGGCCGCCGCCGAACCCGCCGATGCCGCCGTCGCTCTCCACCACCCGGTGGCACGGCACGACGACCGGCAGCGGGTTGGACCCCATCGCCACCCCCACCGCCTGCGCCGCGCCCGGCTGCCCGGTCCGGCGCGCCAGGTCGCCGTAACCGACCACGGTGCCGTACGGGACGCCGGAGGCCAGTTCGCGCAGCACCGCCCGGTTGAAGCCGGAGATCAGGGACCAGTCCAGGGCCAGCTCGAAGTCGCGCCGTTCGCCCGCGAAATAGGCCCGCACCTGGCGTATCGCCTCGGCCAGCAGCGGGGAACCGGGCGTCTCGACGGGCTCGGTGCCCAGCCGGGACGCCAGCCGGGCCAGCGCCCGGTCGCGCACCGCGTCGGTGGCGTGGAAGACGACGTTGACGAGCCCGTCGGGCGTCGCCGCGAGCAGCAGGGGACCGATGCCGCTGTCGACGACGGTCCACACGACCTGCTGCCCGTACTGCCCGTTGCTGTCCATGCGACCACGGTACGGCCCGCCACCGACAGTGCCGCGGCCCGGACGCGGGTCCCACGGACCGGTCGGCGCGCCCGACGGGGGATCACGCGGTCACGACCCGCCGAGCGCCTTGCGCACCACGTCGGGCTTGTTCGTGATGACGCCGTCGACGCCGTAGCCGGCGACGGTCCGGGCGCGGGCGGCGTCGTCGACGGTCCAGGCGAAGACCCGCAGCGGCCTGCCGTGCGGTCCGGAGAGGGAGTGGACGGCCGAGACCCAGCCGCCGGACAGGGAGCCGTGCGAGGGGTTGATCGAGTCCGTGAAGGCGGCGTACCGGCTCAGGTCCGCCGTCGCCGGGGTGCCGAGGAACCCGGTCCGTACGCCGGGCTTGAGCTGGTGCACGGTCCGCACGCTGCCGGCGCTGAAGCTCTGCACGATCAGCCGGCTCGCCAGGTGCCGGCTGTCCAGCCAGCCCTCGTTGCCGAGGAGCTTGAGGGTCTGCTGCTCGATGCCCGGGTACAGCTCGGGGTTCTTGATCTCCAGGAGCAGCTTCTGGTGGTTGTGCTCGACGCGGCGCAGATACTGCTGGAGCGTCGGCACGCGCGCGCCCGCGTACGCCGGGCCGAACCAGCTGCCCGCGTCCAGGCGCGCGATCTCCGCGGCGGTGAAGTCCTTCACCTTCCACGGGGCACGGTCCGGGAACACCTGCTCGGCGTCGGTGGTCCGCTGGAGGCTGTCGTCGTGGATGACGACGAGTGCGCCGTCCCTGGTGCGCTGCACGTCGTTCTCGACCCACCGGATGCCCAGTGCGGCCGCCCTGTCGACGGCGGCGAGGGTGTTCTCGGGGGCGTAGGCCGAGGCACCCCGGTGCGCGACGACCACGGGCAGCCCGGTGTCGTCGGCGGCCCGGGCGCCGCCGGGGAACAGCAGTGCGGTTCCAAGGACCGCGGTCGTCGTGGCGGCGACTGCGCGCGCGTGCATGCGTACTCCTCGCTGTGAGTATGATCACTGACCGCACAAGAGTGACAGCAGAGGGTGGCCGAGGGGTGGGTGCGGAATGGCCACAAGCGGAACGGGTCGCCGGGGGCCGCCCACGAGTGCCGCACAACTGGGGCAGGGGCGTGTTTTCTTTGCCGGGAAATCGTTCGACCGTTCCGGTGGGGGTCATACTCTCTGTCGACCTCGGCCGCTCGGGCGGTCCTGGGACGGGGGACCATTGCTTCGGGACGCAAGACGGTGGAAGGGCTACCGCGCATGCACGGCACGGTCGACGGATTCAGCTACGGCCTCGTCACCCCGGTGGTGGCCTATCTCATGGCCTGCCTCGGCGGGGCCCTGGGCCTGCGCTGCACCACCCGGGCCCAGCTCGCCCCGCACTCCTGGCGGCCCGGCTGGCTCGCCCTCGGCTCGGCAGCCCTGGGCTCGGGCATATGGACCATGCACTTCATCGCGATGATGGGCTTCACGGTCCGGGAGGCGCCGGTCCACTACGACCGGCCCACCATGTACGCGAGCCTGGTGGTCCCCGTGGTGATGGTGGGCATCGGGATCTTCATGGTCGGCTACCGGGGCGCCACGGGATCCGCCCTGTTCACGGGGGGTACGATCACCGGCCTGGGCGTCGCCTCGATGCACTACCTGGGGATGGCCGGAATGCGCCTCGACGGCAGGCTGGAGTACAACACGCTCACCGTCGCCGCCTCCGTCGTCATCGCCGTCGTGGCCGCGACCGCCGCCCTCTGGGCGGCCGGGCAGGTCAGGGGCGTGATGTGGAGCCTCGGCGCGAGCCTCGTCATGGGTCTCGCCGTCAGCGGCATGCACTACACCGGCATGGCCGCCGTCAGCGTCCACCTGCACGGGGCGAGCGGCGGCCCCACCGGCGGCGAGTCACCGGCGGCCCTGCTGGCACCGATGCTGATCGGTCCGTTCGCCTTCCTGCTGCTGGCCGGCGTGGTCGTGGTGTTCGACCCGCTGATGGCCGCGGGCGGGGCCGACCGGACCCTCGCCGAACGCAAGCCGGGCGTACCGGCGCCCGGGCTCGTGCGGCACTCCGCCCGCCGCGCCGGCCTCCGCCCGCGCCGGCCCGTGGCGCACCGCGGCCCCACCCCGCAGAAACGGTGACCGGGACCGGTTGTCCGTGGGTGGTCGTACCGTGGATGCATGCGGCCCGTTTCCCACATCGAACGCACGGTGGCGCCCTTCGAGGTCGTCAGCCCCTACCAGCCGAGCGGCGACCAGCCGCAGGCCATCACCGAACTCGCCCGGCGCGTCGAGGCGGGTGAGAAGGACGTCGTCCTGCTCGGCGCGACCGGCACCGGCAAGTCCGCGACCACTGCGTGGATGATCGAGAAGCTCCAGCGTCCGACGCTCGTGATGGCGCCGAACAAGACGCTGGCCGCCCAGCTGGCGAACGAGTTCCGCGAGCTGCTGCCGAACAACGCGGTCGAGTACTTCGTCTCGTACTACGACTACTACCAGCCCGAGGCGTACGTCCCGCAGTCGGACACCTACATCGAGAAGGACTCCTCGATCAACGAGGAGGTCGAGCGTCTGCGTCACTCGGCGACGAACTCGCTGCTCACCCGGCGGGACGTCGTGGTGGTCGCGTCGGTCTCCTGCATCTACGGCCTCGGTACCCCGCAGGAGTACGTGGACCGCATGGTCCCGCTCCGGGTCGGTGACGAGATCGACCGGGACGAGCTGCTGCGCCGCTTCGTCGACATCCAGTACACCCGCAACGACATGGCCTTCGCCCGGGGCACCTTCCGCGTGCGCGGGGACACCATCGAGATCTTCCCGGTCTACGAGGAGCTGGCCGTCCGTATCGAGATGTTCGGCGACGAGATCGAGGCCCTCTCCACCCTCCACCCCCTCACCGGGGAGATCATCAGCGACGACCAGCAGCTCTACGTCTTCCCGGCCTCCCACTACGTCGCGGGCCCGGAGCGGATGGAGCGGGCGATCAACGGCATCGAGAAGGAACTGGGCGAGCGCCTGTCCGAGCTGGAGAAGCAGGGCAAACTCCTGGAGGCCCAGCGCCTGAGGATGCGCACGACGTACGACATCGAGATGCTCCGCCAGATCGGCACGTGCTCCGGCGTGGAGAACTACTCGATGCACTTCGACGACCGCGCGCCCGGCACGCCCCCGAACACGCTGCTCGACTACTTCCCGGACGACTTCCTGCTGGTCATCGACGAGTCGCATGTCACCGTGCCCCAGATCGGAGCCATGTACGAGGGCGACGCCTCCCGCAAGCGCACCCTCGTGGACCACGGCTTCCGGCTGCCCTCCGCGCTCGACAACCGCCCGCTGAAGTGGGAGGAGTTCCAGGAGCGCATCGGCCAGACGGTGTACCTGTCGGCGACCCCCGGGCAGTACGAGCTGTCGCGGTCGGACGGGCAGGTCGAGCAGATCATCCGTCCCACCGGCCTGGTCGACCCGGAGGTCGTCGTCAAGCCGACGGAGGGCCAGATCGACGACCTGGTGCACGAGATCCGGCAGCGCGTCGAGCGGGACGAGCGCGTCCTGGTCACCACCCTCACCAAGAAGATGGCCGAGGACCTCACCGACTACTTCCTGGAGCTCGGCATCCAGGTGCGCTACCTGCACAGCGACGTGGACACCCTGCGACGCATCGAGCTGCTGCGCGAGCTGCGCGCCGGCGAGTACGACGTCCTCGTCGGCATCAACCTCCTCCGTGAGGGCCTCGACCTGCCCGAGGTCTCGCTGGTGGCCATCCTCGACGCCGACAAGGAGGGCTTCCTGCGCTCCGGCACGTCGCTCATCCAGACGATCGGCCGCGCCGCGCGCAACGTCTCCGGCCAGGTCCACATGTACGCGGACAAGATCACCCCGGCGATGGCGAAGGCCATCGACGAGACCAACCGCCGCCGGGAGAAGCAGGTCGCGTACAACAAGGCCAACGGCATCGACCCGCAGCCCCTGCGCAAGAAGATCAACGACATCGTCGCGCAGATCGCCCGCGAGGAGGTCGACACCGAGCAGCTGCTCGGCACCGGCTACCGCAAGACGAAGGACGGCAAGGGCGCCAAGGCCCCGGTGCCGTCGCTCGGCGACAAGGCGGCCAAGGCCGCCAAGCCGGCGAAGGCGGCCAAGGGCAAGGCCAAAACCGGGGAAACGGTGCCGACCGACCGTCCCGCGGCCGAGCTCGCCGCGCAGATCGAGGAGATGACGGAGCGGATGCGCGCCGCGGCGGCGGACCTCCGGTTCGAGGTCGCGGCCCGGCTGCGCGACGAGGTCTCCGAGATGAAGAAGGAGCTGCGCCAGATGAAGGAGGCCGGCCTCGTCTGACGGGGCGCACGGCGGGCGGCCGACGGCACGTCCGCCGCTCGCCGCGCTGCGGGGCGCGTCTGCCGGCGCGCCCCGCACCGGCTCGGGATCCGGCCCGGCCGGGCCGGGCTTCCCCGTCCGGTACGCGCTGTGTTGCAAGAACGACACAAAGTGCGGTCCGGGGTGCGGTCCTGTCAGTCCCCCTGCGTAGGGTTCTGGTCAACCGCGGATGCCGCGGCAACCGGGGAGCAGTCCGAGAGGGGAAGACGCCGTGACCGTCAACATGACCAAGGGCCAGGCCATCAGTCTGCAGAAGAACGACGGGGGCAGCCTGACCGCGGTCCGCATGGGTCTCGGCTGGCAGGCAGCGCCCCGCCGCGGCCTGTTCGGCTCGCGCACGCGGGAGATCGACCTCGACGCCTCCGCCGTGCTCTTCGCCGACAAGCAGCCGGTCGACGTCGTGTTCTTCCGCCACCTGGTGAGCGACGACGGCTCCGTGCGCCACACCGGCGACAACCTCGTCGGCGGCGCGGGACAGGGCGGTGACGACGAGGCCGTCCTCGTCGACCTGCAGCGCGTCCCGGTGCACATCGACCAGATCGTCTTCACGGTCAACTCCTTCACGGGCCAGACGTTCCAGGAGGTGCAGAACGCCTTCTGCCGCCTCGTCGACGAGACCAACGGCGAGGAACTCGCCCGCTACACGCTCGCGGGCGGCGGCAACTACACCGCGCAGGTCATGGCGAAGGTGCACCGCTCGGGCGCGGGCTGGTCGATGACGGCCCTGGGCACCCCGGCCAACGGCCGCACCTTCCAGGACCTGATGCCGGCGATCCTGCCGCACCTGTAGGACGGCCGGCGAGCGGCACCGACACAACGACACAGGGGGAGCAGGGCGATGACGGCCGAGCTGGTGCGGGGGCAGAACCACCCGCTGTCCGAGGCCCGCCTCGACATCCGGGTCTCGGCCGGCACACCGGTCGTGGCCGCGGCCGCCCTCGGCGGCGACGACGGCCGGCTGCGGGACCCGGAGTCGGTGGCGCATCCCGCGGCCCCCGTCCTGCCGGGGCTGGAGGTCTCCCGGCGGGCGGCCGCGGATCACCGCCTCTCGGTGGACCTGGCCGCCGTCCCGGACGCCGTGCACCGCGTCGACGTGCTGCTCGTCCTGCCCGAGGCCGGCCCGGGCCCGGCCCGCTTCGGCGCCGTCGCCGCGCCCTTCGTCGCGGTCACCGCCCTCGACGGCACCGAACTCGCCGGCTACACCATCACCGGCCTGGACACCGAGTCGGCGGTGGTCGCCCTGGAGCTCTACCGCAGGCAGGGAAGCTGGAAGGTCCGCGCCGTCGGTCAGGGATACGCGGGCGGCCTCGCCGAGCTCCTCGCCGACCTGGGCCTGGCCCAGGTCCAGGCCCACCGGCTCGCCGGCGCCGTCGAGGACGCGGTGGCCCGCGACCTGACCGGCTCGCCGACGGCAGCGCCGCCGCGTCCGGCCGACACCGACCGCGCGCGGGCCGCGCACGCCGCGGCGCCCGGCCCGGACCACAGCCGTCCGGCGGCCCCACCGCCCCTCCCCGAACCAGTGCCGCCGCAGCCGGCGTCCCCCTCCGACAGCCCGTTCACACAGGCCGGGCACGCCGTCTCCGGCGTCACCCCCGAAACGCCGCACCCCGGCTCAGACGCGCCGCGGCAGGACGCCCCGGACGCGTCCGGCCCCTCCGCCGCGCCCCGTCCGGCGGCGGCCGGCCCCATCGACTACAGCCACCCACGCCGGCCCGCCACGGCCCCGCCCCCGTTGCCGCCCGGACAGCCCGCGCAGCCGGTCGCGGGCGACGCGACCGGCTGGTCCATGGACGAGCGGCTCTACAACCAGGTCTGGGGCATGTTCGAGGACCTGGCGCGCGCCACGGCCGCGTACCGCGGCGCCGTCGACTTCGCCGACTCGCGCATGGAGAAGGAACTCGACCAGGTGCTGTCCGACCCCCGCAGCCGGCTCGGCGGACAGGGGGCCGCCGCGCGCGAGGCGGCCCGCGCCAAGCACGCCCGGCTCGTCGACCAGGCCAGAGCGGCCCTCGACCGTGACCTCGCCCAGCTCACCGCCGAGTCCGAGGTCGTCGAACCCGCCCTGCCGCCCGCGTACGCCGGCTGGGACAGCCCGGTGTGGCACAACTACCGCGTGCCGGCGCAGACACCCATGGCCGTGCGCCTGGGCGACCTCAGCCTGCCCGAGAGCGCGTCCGTGCGCATCCCCCTGCTGGTCAGGCTGCCGCTGGAACGGGGCCTGTGGATCGACAGCGGCCGCACCTCGACGGGCGGCGGCTTCCTGACCGACGAGGACGCGCTGCGCCGTCTGGCGATGGAGACGGCCGTGGCGCACGCGGCCCGGCTGCTCGCCGTCCACCCACCGGGCGAGTTCGGTGTGCACGTCATCGACCCGGCCGGCTCGGGAGCGCAGGCGCTCGTCGCGCTCCTTCAGACGGGTGTGCTCGCGGGGCCGCCCGCGATCGGCGCCGCGGGGGTCACGGAGGTGCTGGGCCGGCTCACCGAGCGGGTCGACCTGATCCAGATGGCCGTGCGCGGGGGCGCGCCCGACGCGTTGCCGCCGGGCTTCGACATGTCCCGGCAGTTGCTGATCGTCCACGACTTCCCGCACGGCTTCGACGACCGCGCCGTGACCCGGCTGCGCTACCTGGCCGACGAGGGACCGGCCGCGGGCGTCCACCTGATGATGGTCGCCGACCGGGAGGACGCCGCCGCCTACGGACCGTTGCTCGACCCGCTGTGGCGTTCGCTGCTGCGACTGACCCCTGTTCCCGACGACCACCTCGCCGACCCCTGGGTGGGCCACGCCTGGACGTACGAACCGCCGGTGGTGCCGCCCGGCAGCCAGGTCGTCCAGCAGGTCCTGACCCGGGTCGCGGCCGCCCGCCGCGACGGGGGCCGGTGAGGGAAGGCGCCTTCCGCCTGCAGTTGTCAAGCCGCTCCCGAAAGCCTCTGACCAGGCGACTTGGCATTTTCTTTGCTGAGCCCTTTACCTTCCCTTGGTGATTGGGTTACCGTTTTGCGTACGGAGGGGAGTACTCCCTGCTGGCTGCGGCGCACCCGTCAATACGGATCCGGCCGGATCCCGGGGCGCCGGCCCACGTAGCCCGGCGCCCGACGTGCGCCGGACTCCGCGGGTGGAAGAGACCTCCGGCAGCGACGACGCTGAACCGTTTGCCGTTACGCACCTGCCGGAGGAGCAGTGGACGTTTCCATGACCCTGTGGGTCCTGACCATCCTGGGCCTCGCCGCCCTCATCGCGGTCGACTTCTTCATCGGGCGAAAGCCCCACGACGTGTCGATCAAGGAAGCCGGAATCTGGACCGTCGTCTGGATCGCCCTGGCCGGCCTCTTCGGAGTCGGCCTGCTCGTCTTCGCCGGCGGGCAGCCCGCCGGCGAGTTCTTCGCCGGTTTCATCACCGAGAAGTCGCTGAGCGTCGACAACCTCTTCGTCTTCGTCCTGATCATGGCGAAGTTCGCCGTGCCGTCGCAGTACCAGCAACGGGTGCTGCTCGTCGGAGTGCTGATAGCGCTGGTGCTGCGCGCGGTCTTCATCGCCGCGGGCGCCGCCATCATCGCGAACTTCTCGTGGGTCTTCTACCTCTTCGGAGCCTTCCTCATCTGGACCGCCTGGAAGCTCATCCAGGAGGCCCGTGCCGAGGAGGAGGGCGAGGAGTACGAGGAGAACAAGGTGCTCAAGGCCGCCGAGCGCCGCTTCGGTGTCGCCGACCGCTACCACGGCACCAAGCTCTGGATCCGGGAGAACGGCCGGCGCGTCATGACGCCGATGCTGGTCGTGATGCTCGCGATCGGCACCACCGACGTGCTCTTCGCGCTGGACTCCATCCCCGCGATCTTCGGCCTCACCCAGGACCCCTACATCGTCTTCACCGCCAACGCCTTCGCGCTGATGGGTCTGCGGCAGCTGTACTTCCTGATCGGCGGCCTGCTGAAGAGGCTGGTCCACCTGTCCTACGGCCTGTCGGTCATCCTCGGCTTCATCGGCGTGAAGCTGGTGCTGCACGCGCTGCACGAGTCCGGCGTCCACGTCCCGGAGATCAGCATCCCGGTCTCCCTCGGCGTGATCGTCGCCGTCCTGGCCGTCACCACGGTCACCAGCCTGGCGGCCTCCAGGAAGCAAGCGGCGGCCGAGGCCGCCGAGGAGCGCGCCGACAGCAGAAGCAAGGGCAGCGTCGACGTCTGACCGCGGCCCGGCGGGTCCGCCTGCCGGCCCGCCCGAGGGCCCCGTGGCGAGGCGTCGCGGGGCCCGGCATCCGTACGCCGTACAAGGAGGGAAAGGCCTTGTTCAGCACCGGAATGCGAAGCCCGTGCACGTCTGGGACGATCGCAGCATGATCGCTCGGCTCCGGACGCTCACTGCACAGTGGACGACCGTCGCGCCGGTGGTCGCGGTCGTCCTGCTGGCCCTGACGTGGGGACGCGAACTGCCCGTCGTGGTCGTCGTGGTGATGACCGCGGTCCTCGCGGGTGCGGTGCTGGCAGCCGTGCACCATGCCGAGGTGGTCGCCCACCGGGTCGGTGAACCCTTCGGTTCGCTCGTCCTGGCCGTCGCCGTCACCGTCATCGAGGTCGCGCTGATCGTCACGCTGATGCTGGACGGCGGCGACAAGAGCGCCACCCTGGCCAGGGACACGGTCTTCGCCGCGGTGATGATCACCCTCAACGGCGTGGTCGGTCTGTGCCTCCTCGTCGGCTCGCTGCGCCACGGCACGGCCGTCTTCAATCCGGAGGGGACCGGTGCCGCCCTCGCCACCGTGGCGACCCTGGCGACGCTCAGCCTCGTGCTGCCGACGTTCACCACGAGCAAGCCGGGCCCGGAGTTCTCCGGCGTGCAGCTCACGTTCGCCGCGCTCTCCTCACTGATCCTGTACGGCCTGTTCGTCACGACCCAGACCGTCCGGCACCGCGACTACTTCCTCCCCATCACCCGGCAGGGCGAGGTGATCACCACGGAGGAGCACGCCAAGGTGCCGTCCGCGCGTGCCGCGTGGAGCAGTATCGGACTGCTGGGGCTGGCCCTGATCGGCGTGGTCGGACTGGCCAAGGGCGTGTCGCCCACCATCGAGTCCGGAGTGGCGGCCGCCGGGCTGCACCAGGCCGTGGTCGGTGTGATCATCGCGCTCCTGGTCCTCCTGCCCGAGACCATCGCAGCGCTGCGCTCCGCCCGGCGGGACCGGGTGCAGACCAGCCTCAACCTCGCCCTCGGCTCGGCGATGGCCAGCATCGGCCTGACCATCCCGGCGGTCGCCCTGGCGTCCGTCTGGCTGTCCGGGCCCCTCGTCCTGGGTCTCGGTGCCACGCACATGCTGCTGCTGGCCCTGACCGTCGTGGTGAGCTCGCTGACGGTGGTGCCGGGCCGGGCGACACCGCTCCAGGGCGGCGTCCACCTGGTGATCTTCGCGGCCTACCTGGAACTGGCGATCAACCCGTGACGCGGCGGGCGCCCACTCCGGTGGCTCCACCGGCCCGGACACCGCCGCCCGCGGTGGGGGGACACCTGTCCGGTGCACCGTGATAGACCGGGTCCGAGCAGCGGTGGTCAGCGCACCGCCGCCATCACCGACGGACCGGAGGAACCGTGCCCCGCACCCTGGCCAACGCCCCGATCATGATTCTCAACGGCCCCAACCTGAACCTGCTCGGGCAGCGCCAGCCGGAGATCTACGGCTCCGACACGCTCGCCGACGTCGAGGCCCTGTGCGTGAAGGCGGCGGCCGCGCACGGCGGCACGGTGGACTTCCGGCAGTCGAACCACGAGGGCGAGCTGGTCGACTGGATCCACGAGGCCCGGCTGCACCACTGCGGCATCGTGATCAACCCGGGCGCCTACTCGCACACCTCCGTCGCGATCCTCGACGCCCTCAACACCTGCGACGGCATGCCGGTGCTGGAGGTGCACATCTCCAACATCCACCAGCGCGAGTCGTTCCGGCACCACTCGTACGTCTCCCTGCGCGCGGACGGCGTCATCGCCGGCTGCGGGGTGCAGGGCTACGTGTTCGGCGTGGAGCGGGTCGCGGCGCTGGCCGGGCCGGCGCGCACGCAGGCCTGAGCCGCACGGCGCTGCCGGAGCGCGCCGCACGCGTCGCCGGCCGGCGACGCGTGCGGACGGTTCACTCGGGGGGCACGCCGGAAACGCGGACGCCGTGGGTGTGCGCAGGGCGCGCTCGGCGCGGTGCGCCCCCCCGCCCGCCGGCTCGCGGGAGCCGGCCGGGCCGCTCACCAGCCGCGGGCGTGCCACTCCGGCAGGTGGGGCCGCTCGGCGCCCAGCGTGGTGTCGTTGCCGTGTCCCGGGTAGACCCACGTCTCGTCCGGGAGGACGTCGAAGATCTTGGTCTCGATGTCGTGGATCAGACGGGCGAAGGCCTGCGGGTCCTTGTGCGTGTTGCCGACGCCCCCGGGGAAGAGGCAGTCGCCCGTGAACAGGTGCGGGTGACCGTGCGGGTCGTCGTATACCAGCGCGATGGAGCCCGGCGTGTGCCCGACCAGATGGCGTGCGGTGAGCTCCACGCGTCCCACCCGGATCGTGTCGCCGTCGTCGACGAGGACGTCGGTGGGCACGGGGATCCCTTCGGCGTCCTCGCGGCCGGCGTACGTCCGTGCGCCCGTCGCCGCGACGACCTCGGCCAGCGCCTGCCAGTGGTCGGCGTGCCGGTGGGTGGTGACGACAGCGGAGATGCCGTCGTCACCGATCATGCCGAGCAGCGTGGCGCCGTCGTTGGCGGCGTCGATCAGCAACTGCTCGTCCGTGGCCCGGCAGCGCAACAGGTAGACGTTGTTGTCCATGGGGCCGACCGCCATCTTGGTGATCATCAGGGCGCTCAGCTCGTGGACGTCCGCCGGGCCGCCGACCCGCACCTCTCCGCTGTACATCATGGCCGTCAGCCTATAGCGCGGGAAGTCGCGGGAGGGGTCCGCCGTCCACCGTCAGGGCGGCCCCCTCGCGGCGCCCGGCGAGCCAGCCCAGCAGGTCCGCGCGGCCTCCCGTGACGGTGACCGGGGGCCCGGCCGCCTCCCGGCCCGTGGTCCACGTGCCCGTGCCGTCCGTCAGCCGGGTGGCCGGCACGCCGGGGTTGCCCCGGAACCGCGCGGCGAGGAAGTCGATCTCCCGCTCCACGAACTCGGCCGGCAGGTCCTCCAGCTCGTACCCGATGCCCAGGTCCACATGGTGCAGCTCGACCTCCACCCACCGCCGGAACGGCACCCGCGCCGCGGAGTCGGTGACGCCGTTGCGCAGCTCGACGGTGCGCGACCAGTCCGCGGGCGCCTCCGTCGCGCGCTGGAAGCGGGCCGCGCTCTCACGCACGTCGTCGAGCTGTGCGCCGAGGGGGCGCGGGGCGTCCCGCTCGATGTCGGCGTCGCGTGTCCCGGCGTCGACGTACATGGGACGCCCCTCGAGGACGTTCACGAGGGCGTCGGCGTTGCGGGCGAGGTGGGCGAGGACATGACCCCGGGTCCAGCCGGGAAGGCGTGACGAGTGGGTCACAGCCTCGTTGTCCAGTTTCGCCGCTGCGGTGAGCAGCCGGTCGGTCGCCTCACGTACAGACGCCAGGTCGCGCGCGTGATCCATCATGGGGCCGACCCTAGCCGCGTGACACGTTCGGGTGAAGGTGGCCGACCTCGCCCGTAAATCGAATGCGCGTGCCATAAGGTCGTACCCGGCGTCGGGCATGCTGGAGAGTCGGGGATTGTTATGCATCCGGGCAACCGAACCGGCGTTGTCAGTGGCTCCCCCTAGTCTGAAGAAGCACGGGGGCCCCGCCCCTGTCACTTCTCTCAAGAAAGGTGCGGACCGGCGTGGCCGACCGTCTCATCGTCCGTGGCGCGCGCGAGCACAACCTGAAGAACGTCTCGCTCGACCTGCCTCGGGACTCGCTCATCGTCTTCACGGGCCTGTCCGGGTCGGGCAAGTCCTCCCTGGCCTTCGACACCATCTTCGCGGAGGGCCAGCGGCGCTACGTGGAGTCCCTCTCCTCCTACGCCCGGCAGTTCCTCGGCCAGATGGACAAGCCGGACGTCGACTTCATCGAGGGGCTCTCGCCGGCGGTCTCCATCGACCAGAAGTCCACCTCGCGCAACCCCCGTTCCACGGTCGGCACCATCACCGAGGTCTACGACTACCTGCGTCTGCTCTTCGCGCGCATCGGCAAGCCGCACTGTCCCGAGTGCGGCCGCCCGATCTCGCGCCAGTCGCCGCAGGCCATCGTCGACAGGGTCCTGGAGCTGCCGGAGGGCAGCCGTTTCCAGGTGCTGTCCCCGCTGGTGCGCGAGCGCAAGGGCGAGTTCGCCGACCTCTTCGCCGAGCTGCAGACCAAGGGCTACAGCCGCGCGCGCGTGGACGGCGAGACCGTCCAGCTGTCCCATCCGCCCACGCTGAAGAAGCAGGAGAAGCACACCATCGAGGTGGTCGTCGACCGCCTCACGGTGAAGGACTCCGCCAAGCGCCGCCTCACCGACTCCGTGGAGACGGCCCTCGGCCTGTCCGGCGGCATGGTCGTGCTCGACTTCGTCGACCTCCCCGAGGACGACCCCGAGCGCGAGCGCATGTTCTCCGAGCACCTCTACTGCCCGTACGACGACCTGTCCTTCGAGGAGCTGGAGCCCCGCTCCTTCTCCTTCAACTCGCCCTTCGGCGCCTGCCCCGAATGCACCGGCATCGGCACGCGCATGGAGGTCGACCCCGAGCTGATCGTCCCGGACGAGGAGAAGTCCCTCGACGAGGGCGCCATCCACCCCTGGTCGCACGGGCACACCAAGGACTACTTCGACCGCCTGATCGGCGCCCTGGCGGAGGCGCTCGGCTTCCGCACCGACATCCCCTTCGCGGGCCTGCCGCAGCGCGCGAAGAAGGCCCTGCTGTACGGCCACAAGACCCAGGTCGAGGTGCGCTACCGCAACCGCTACGGGCGCGAGCGCAGGTACACCACGCCCTTCGAGGGCGCCGTCCCCTTCGTCAAGCGCCGCCACAGCGAGGCCGAGAGCGACGCCAGCCGCGAGCGCTTCGAGGGCTACATGCGCGAGGTGCCCTGCCCCGGCTGCGAGGGCACGCGCCTGAAGCCGGTCGTCCTCGCGGTGACGATCATGGGCAAGTCCATCGCGGAGGTCTCCGCGATGTCCATCAGCGACTGCGCGGACTTCCTGGGCCAACTGAAGCTCACCGCCCGCGACAAGAAGATCGCCGAGCGGGTCCTGAAGGAGGTCAACGAGCGGCTGCGCTTCCTCGTCGACGTCGGTCTGGACTACCTCTCGCTGAACCGCGCGGCCGGCACGCTCTCCGGCGGCGAGGCCCAGCGCATCCGGCTGGCCACCCAGATCGGCTCCGGTCTCGTCGGCGTCCTGTACGTCCTGGACGAGCCGTCCATCGGCCTGCACCAGCGCGACAACCACCGGCTGATCGAGACCCTGGTCCGGCTGCGCGACATGGGCAACACGCTCATCGTGGTCGAGCACGACGAGGACACCATCAAGGTGGCCGACTGGATCGTCGACATCGGCCCCGGCGCGGGCGAGCACGGCGGCAAGGTCGTGCACAGCGGCTCCCTGAAGGAGCTGCTCGCCAACGCCGAGTCGCAGACCGGGCTGTACCTGTCCGGCAAGAAGGCCATCCCGGTGCCCGACGTCCGGCGCCCGCGCGACCCGTCCCGGCAGCTCACGGTGCACGGCGCCCGTGAGAACAACCTCCAGGACATCGACGTCTCGTTCCCGCTGGGCGTGTTCACGGCCGTCACCGGCGTGTCCGGCTCCGGCAAGTCGACGCTCGTCAACGACATCCTGTACACGCACCTGGCCCGGGAGCTGAACGGCGCCCGCAACGTCCCGGGGCGGCACACGCGCGTGGACGGCGACGACCTCGTCGACAAGGTCGTGCACGTCGACCAGTCGCCCATCGGCCGCACCCCGCGGTCGAACCCGGCGACGTACACCGGCGTCTTCGACCACATCCGCAGGCTGTTCGCCGAGACGACCGAGGCGAAGGTCCGCGGCTACCTGCCGGGCCGCTTCTCCTTCAACGTCAAGGGCGGCCGCTGCGAGAACTGCGCGGGCGACGGCACCATCAAGATCGAGATGAACTTCCTCCCGGACGTGTACGTCCCGTGCGAGGTCTGCCACGGCGCCCGGTACAACCGGGAGACCCTGGAGGTCCACTACAAGGGCAAGTCCATCGCCGACGTGCTGAACATGCCGATCGAGGAGGCCATGGACTTCTTCGACGCGGTGCCCGCCATCTCGCGTCACCTGCGGACCCTGAACGACGTCGGCCTCGGCTACGTCAGGCTCGGCCAGTCCGCGACCACCCTCTCCGGCGGTGAGGCGCAGCGGGTGAAGCTCGCCAGCGAGCTGCAGCGCCGCTCCACCGGCCGCACGGTCTACGTCCTGGACGAGCCGACCACCGGTCTGCACTTCGAGGACATCAGCAAGCTGCTGAAGGTCCTGTCCGGTCTGGTCGACAAGGGCAACACCGTCATCGTCATCGAGCACAACCTCGACGTGATCAAGACGGCCGACTGGCTCGTCGACATGGGCCCCGAGGGCGGCGCCGGCGGCGGCCTGGTGGTCGCCGAGGGCACGCCCGAGCAGGTGGCCGCGGTACCGGCCAGCCACACCGGCAAGTTCCTGCGCGAGGTTCTCGGCGCCGACCGCATCAGCGACGCCGAACCGGTCAGGACGCCGCGCAGGGCCGCCGCCAAGAAGGCGGTGGCGGCAGCGGCGCCGGCGAAGCGGACGGCGACGGCCAGGACGGCCGGATCCGCCGCGGCCAAGAAGGCCGCCGGGGCCGGCAAGAAGGCGGTGCCGGCCCAGAAGACGGCGCGGACGCGCAAGGCCTGAGACGAGGCACACGACGCGACAGCGCCCCCACGGGATCGATCCCGCGGGGGTGCTGTCGCGTCGTGAGCGTTCTTCGCGCAGCCGTGCGGCGCGTGCGCCGCCCGTCTACGGCGCGCCCACCTCGCGGACGTACGGCGGCTCCGCGCCCGCCCGTGAGCACGTGACGGCCGCCGCGCGCGCGGCGAAGCGCAGCAGACGCGTCCAGCCGGAGGCGCCGAGGGCAGCCAGGCCCTCGGGGGAGAGGGCGTCGCGAGCGGCCAGCCCGTGCAGCAGGGCCGCGTTGACCGTGTCGCCCGCGCCGATCGTGTCCACGACGTCGGCCTTCTCACCCGGAACCGAGTGCTCCGCGCCGTCCCGGGTGAAGGCCGTGAGCCCGTCGCCGCCGTGCGTGACCACCACCGCCGCGGGGCCGGCGGCCAGCCACTCGCGCGGACTGCCGCCGAGCCACCGTGCGTCCTCCACGGACAGCTTCAGCAGCGACACCGACGGCAGCCAGCTCCTGAAACGCGCCCGGTAGGCGTCCGCGTCCGGGATCAGCCCGGCGCGGATGTTGGGGTCGAGGGCGGTGAACACGCCGCGGGCCGCAGCCGTCCGCATCAGCTTCTCGTAGGCGCTCGCGCCGGGCTCCAGTACGAGCGAGCACGTGCCGAAGGACACCGCGCGGGTGGCGGCGGGCAGGTCGGCCGGGGCGGTGAACAGCCGGTCGGCGGTGCCGTCGACGTAGAACGAGTATGCGGCCGAGCCGTCGGCGCCGACGGTGGCGACGGCGAGCGTGGTGGGCTCGTCGCCGCGCTGCACACCGGAGACGTCCACGCCGGCCCGCCGCAGCCCGTCGAGCAGGGCTTCGCCGAAGGCGTCGGTCGAGGCGCGGGAGCAGAACGCCGTGGCCGAGCCGAGGCGCCCGAGGGCGACGGCCGTGTTGTACGGGCCGCCGCCGAGCGCCGGCTTGAGCTGCGCGAGGGCACCCGTGCCCTGCGGCACCAGGTCGATGAGGGCCTCACCGGCGACGACGATCACGGGTCGGATCCTTTCGGCGGCTGCTGGGCGGTTGCGCGGGCTGACGGGAGCGGGGAGCGGGCTGTGGGGCGCGCCGCGTGCCGCGATACGGCGCCCGAGGGCCGCTCGGGGCAGCCGCACGAGGTGCGGTGCACGAAGGTGCAGGCGAGCCGCACGGTCCGGGCGGAGCGGTCCGGCGCGGCCAGGCGCTCCAGCAGGACCTCGACGGCGCGCGTGCCGAGCTCCCTGCTGGGCTGCGCGACGGCGGTGAGCCGGGGCGAGAACAGGTCCGCCCACGGGAAGTCGTCGAAGCAGCACAGCGCGAGGTCGCCGGGCACGGACAGGCCCCGCTCGCGCAGCGCACGCAGCGCGCCGAGTGTCATCGCGTTGTTGGCGGTGACGAGGCCCGTGGGCGGCGCGGCGAGGGACAGCAGCGTCGCGGTGGCCCGTTCGGCGCCGTCCGAGGAGGAGTCGCCGTGGACGACGAGCCGGCCGTCGTGCGGGAGCCCGGACGCGGCGAGCCCCCGCCGGTAGCCGGCGATCCGTTCGCGGGTGGTGCTCAGCTCCGGCAGCCCCGCGACCAGACCGATCCGGCGGTGGCCGAGACCGGCGAGGTGAGCGACGAGGCGGGCCGTCGGTTCGGCGCCGTCCGCGCAGACCTGGTCGAAGGCGGGTGCGCCGTCCGGCAGGTCGTCGACGACCCGGTCCAGGAACACGGTGGGTACGCCGTGACGGCTGAGATAGGCGACGAGCTCGTGCGGGCGGGCGGACGGGGCCACGATGACGCCGTCGACACGGCGCTCGTGGAGGAGCCGGACGACCCTGCGCTCGTGCGCGGGGTCGTCGTGCGGGTCGGCGATGAGCAGGCTGTAGCCGTGCGCCAGGGCGGCGGCCTCGACCCCCTGGAGGATCTCCGTGAAGAACGGGTTGCCCACCGCCGACACCGCCAGCCCGATCGAGCGGGTGCGGGAGGTGACCAGGGAGCGGGCGAGGGTGTTGGGCGTGTAGCCGAGCTCCTCCACGGCCTCCAGGACGGCCCGGCGGGTGTGGGGGAGGACCGGGCGGGTGCCGTTCAGCACGTGCGACACGGTGGCCACCGAGACTCCGGCACTGCGCGCCACGTCCGCCATCGTCGCCATCGCGTTCAGCTCCCCGGATCGCCCCTGCCGCTTCCGCAGGCCCCCTCGCCGGGGACCGTATCCGATCGGGCGCCGGACGTAAACGCTTGCGCAATCGTTTGCGCACCGGCGGACCTGGTCTCCGGCCGTCCGGACCGTGTGGGTATCGTCGCGGTGCACAGCCCCCGGACCAGTGGAGAGACTCATGCCCGGCCGTCCCTCAGCGAGCCGTCGTACCGTCCTGCGCGGGGCGGCCCTCACGCCCGTCGCGGGACTGGGGATCGCCGCCTGCTCGCCGGGCGGTGGCGGTGGCCCGGCCGCCGCGGAACCCACGGCACCGGTCCGGCTCGGCGCCGAGAGCGAGGTCGCCGTGGGCGGCGCCAAGCTCTACCGGGAGCACAACGTGGTGGTCGCCCGCACCGCGAGCGGTGCCCTGAAGGCGTTCAGCACCATCTGCACCCACGCCGGCTGCGCCATCAACAAGCTGGAGGGGACGACCCTCGTCTGCCCCTGCCACGGCAGCCGGTTCGACGCGACGACGGGCGAGGTGAGGCAGTCCCCGGCCACCGAGGCGCTGCGGGAACTGCCCGTCCGCGCCGACAACGGCACGATCGTCGCGGGCCCGAAGGCCTGACCGGGACGGCCGCGCCTGCCGCGAGCACCGGCGCCCACCTCAGGGCGGGCCGGGTCACTCCGGCGCGGGCCTGCCTGCCGCTCCCGGCCCGTGGGCTCCCGCGCGCCGGTCCGCCCGCGCCCGCCCCGGCGGGGTCACTCCCAGTCCCAGCCGATGCCCAGGATCCCCGACCGCACGCGCGGCTCGACCAGATGGACGGAGCGGTGCCGCTCGCTGACCGCCAGGTCCTGACGGCCGCTGCGCGGGGCCGCCGCCGAGTGCTGCGCGAAGCGGTGGCAGCGCAGGGGCAGCACACCGGCGTCGAACCGCACCTGAAGGGCGTACTGCCCGCCCGCCGAGCCGAACCCGCGGACGTACTCGCGGGACACTCCCGCCGTGCCGTCCTCGACGCCGTAGCGGAAGAGGAAGGTGTCGCCGGCGCGCAGCCGGGTGTCGAAGAGGAGTTCGGCCACGAACACGCCCGTGTCGTGGTGCCAGCGGGTACGCCCCGCGCGGCAGTTCTCCAGGGCGTGCACGCGCATCCGCTCCGGCACGCAGTCCGGGTCGCCGTGGTGGACGGCGATGAAGCGGTCCACGCCGTGCCGGTGGGCGCGCACGATGTGCTGCGACTCGCGTCCGGCCAGTTCCCGGCGCGCCCCGACGCGTACGCGCTCGTGGTGCCCGAGGGTGTGCAGGCCGCCGTCGAGCGGCGCGTCCAGCTCGGCCAGCAGCCGTTCCAGGACGTCCGAGGCCTCGACGAGGGAACGGTAGGAACGGGCCGCGGGCCGACGGGCGGCCGAGCGGTCCTCGCTGTCGGCGAGCAGCCGGATCAGCGACTCGTCCGGCAGGTGCAGTATCTCCTCCAGCGCGCGTACCGCCCGCAGCGACTCGGGGCGCTGCGGGCGGCGGGCGCCCTGCTGCCAGTAGCTCAGACTGGTGACGCCGACTCTGACCCCGTAGCGCGACAGGTGGTGCTGCACGCGCTGCAGCGGCAGTCCCCGGGCGGCGATGGCGGCGCGCAGTGCGACGTGGAAGGGGCCGCCCCGCAGGGCCGTGTCCAGTTCGGCGGTGGTGACGTCCGCCTGCTGTGTGGCGTGCGGCATGCAGCGGCCTTTCTGTGAAGTGTCACAACGGCTGGTCAGACCGTTCACGCGGGCCCCCGGAGCGTGAGCCGGCGCGGGAAACGGGGCGTCCCCACCTGCGCACGCCGTCGTCCGGCCCCGAGTTCCCCCGCATTGAAGCGTGTTGACCAGGTCCCGACAACACCTGTGACCCGGCGGCGGTGCCCTCCTGGCCGAGTCGGCACCCCGGTCACGGCCCCCGGGCCGTCCGGGCGCCGGGCGGCCGGCCATCGGTCACCCTCCGCATAGGCGCACGTACGCGGTCCGCGGGGGCGCGCGGGCGGACCGGGCGCGGCGTCGTCCACAGGCCCGCCGCGCTGTCACCCCGCGCCAGTAGGGTGTGAAACATGGCCGACCCCTCCAGCTACCGCCCCCAGCCGGGACAGATCCCGGACTCTCCCGGGGTCTACAGGTTCCGCGACGAGCACCGCCGGGTGATCTACGTCGGAAAGGCGAAGAGCCTGCGCCAGCGCCTGGCGAACTACTTCCAGGACCTGGCGAACCTCCACCCGCGCACCCGGTCGATGGTCACCACGGCCGCGTCCGTGGAGTGGACCGTGGTGTCCACGGAGGTCGAGGCGCTGCAGCTGGAGTACTCCTGGATCAAGGAGTTCGATCCCCGGTTCAACGTCAAGTACCGCGACGACAAGAGCTACCCCTACCTCGCGGTGACCATGAACGAGGACGTCCCGCGCGTGCAGGTGATGCGCGGCCACAAGAAGAAGGGCGTGCGCTACTTCGGGCCGTACGCGCACGCGTGGGCCATCCGCGACACCGTGGACCTGCTGCTGCGGGTCTTCCCGGTGCGCACCTGCTCGGCAGGCGTCTTCCGGAACGCCGCCCGCACCGGCCGCCCCTGTCTGCTCGGCTACATCGGCAAGTGCTCCGCGCCCTGCGTCGGCCGGATCTCCGCCGAGGACCACCGGGAACTGGCCGAGGAGTTCTGCGACTTCATGGCCGGCCGCACGGGCACCTACCTGCGCCGCCTGGAGAAGCAGATGATGGCGGCGGCCGAGGACATGGAGTACGAGCGGGCCGCCCGCCTGCGCGACGACATAGGGGCCCTGAAGAGGGCCATGGAGAAGAACGCGGTCGTGCTCGCCGACGCGACCGACGCCGACCTCGTCGCCCTCGCGGAGGACGAACTGGAGGCGGCCGTGCAGATCTTCCACGTCCGGGGCGGACGGGTGCGCGGCCAGCGCGGCTGGGTCACCGACAAGGTCGAGGACGTCACCACCGGCGCCCTGGTCGAGCACGCCCTGCAGCAGCTGTACGGCGAGGAGACCGGGGACGCGGTGCCCAGGGAGGTCCTCGTCCCGGCCCTGCCCGACCCCGTGGAGCCGGTTCAGCAGTGGCTCACCGACCGGCGCGGGTCGAGCGTCTCGCTGCGCATACCGCAGCGCGGCGACAAGAGGGCGCTCATGGAGACGGTGCAGCGCAACGCGCAGCAGGCGCTGGTGCTGCACAAGACCAGGCGCGCCTCCGACCTGACCACCCGTTCGCGGGCGCTGGAGGAGATCGCCGAGGCCCTCGACCTGGACAGCGCCCCGCTGAGGATCGAGTGCTACGACATCTCCCATCTCCAGGGCGACGACGTCGTGGCCTCCATGGTCGTCTTCGAGGACGGCCTGCAGCGCAAGAGCGAGTACCGCCGCTTCCAGATCAAGGGCTTCGAGGGACAGGACGACGTCCGCTCCATGCACGAGGTCATCAGCCGCCGGTTCCGGCGCTACCTCGCGGAGAAGGAGAGGACCGGCGAGTGGACCGAGGGCCAGGACGCCCCCGCCGACGGCCAGGACGCGCCCGCCGGCGGTGAGGGACTCGTGGTCAACGGCTCCGCGGCCGCCTTCACCGAGGACGACGGACGGCCCAAGCGGTTCGCGTACCCGCCGCAGCTGGTCGTCGTCGACGGCGGGCAGCCGCAGGTCGCCGCCGCCCGCAGGGCCCTGGAGGAGCTGGGCATCGACGACATCGCCGTCTGCGGCCTGGCCAAGCGGCTGGAGGAGGTCTGGGTCCCCGGGGAGGACGACCCCGTGATCCTGCCGCGCACCAGCGAGGGCCTGTACCTGCTGCAGCGCATCCGTGACGAGGCCCACCGCTTCGCGATCACCTACCAGCGCACCAAGCGCGTCAAGCGCCTGCGGTCCAGCCCCCTGGACGACGTGCCCGGCCTCGGCGAGACACGCAAGCAGGCGCTCATCAAGCATTTCGGTTCGGTGAAGAAGCTGCGTTCCGCGACGATCGACCAGATCTGCGAGGTCCCGGGCATAGGCCGCAAGACGGCCGAGACGGTCGTCGTCGCCCTCGCCCAGGCGGCCCCGGCCGCGCCGGCCGTGAACACCGCCACTGGAGAGATCATGGAAGACATGGACGACGCGGTGCCCGGGACGACGGCGGGCTCCGCGGGGGCGCCCGTGGCCACGGGCGCCCCGGACGAACGACGGGGGCAGGAGACATGACCGAGCACGGCGAGCGGCCGACACCGGATCGAGATCGGGCGCTCAGGGAAACGCACAGGGAAACGGGAGAGGATGGCGTCCGGCAGGACACGCCCCAGGGCACTTCCCCGGGCCCTGCGCAGGGCACTCCCCACGACAACGGAGCACAGGTGAGTACGGGCATCGACACCGTCGGGTTCCCCGAAGCGGCCATCCCCGAGCTGGTGATCATCTCCGGCATGTCGGGCGCGGGGCGGTCGACGGCCGCCAAGTGTCTGGAGGACCTCGGCTGGTTCGTCGTCGACAACCTCCCGCCGGCGCTGATCCCCACCATGGTGGACCTCGGCGCCCGCTCGCAGGGCAACGTGGCGCGGATCGCGGTCGTCGTCGACGTGCGGGGCCGCCGCTTCTTCGACAATCTGCGCGAGTCCCTCGCGGACCTCGACGCCCGCGGGGTCACGCGGCGGATCGTCTTCCTGGAGTCCTCCGACGAGGCCCTGGTGCGGCGCTTCGAGTCGGTGCGCCGCCCGCACCCCCTGCAGGGCGACGGCCGCATCGTCGACGGCATCGCCGCCGAACGGGAACTGCTGCGCGAGCTGCGGGGCGACGCCGACCTGGTGATCGACACCTCCAGCCTCAACGTCCACGAACTGCGCGCCAAGATGGACGCCCGGTTCGCCGGCGAGGAGGAGCCCGAGCTGCGGGCCACCGTGATGTCCTTCGGCTTCAAGTACGGCCTGCCGGTCGACGCCGACCTGGTGGCGGACATGCGCTTCCTGCCCAACCCGCACTGGGTCCCGGAGCTGCGCCCGTTCACCGGCCTGAACGAGGAGGTCGCCGGCTACGTCTTCAACCAGCCCGGCGCCAAGGAGTTCCTCGACCGCTACGCCGAACTGCTGCGGCTCGTCGCGGCCGGGTACCGGCGCGAGGGCAAGCGCTACGTGACCATCGCCATCGGCTGCACGGGCGGCAAGCACCGCTCGGTGGCCATGTCCGAGAAGCTCGCCGCGCGGCTCGCCGCCGAGGGAGTGGAGACCGTGGTCGTACACCGGGACATGGGGCGCGAGTGACCGGACGTACTCCACGGCTGGGCAGACTGCGCCGGACGGTGCCCGAGGGCCGCCGCGGCCGCCCGGCGGCCGAAGGGCGCGCCGCCGAGGCCCGCGGCGGCAGACCGCGCCGCCGGGGCGCCCAGCCCAAGGTGGTCGCCCTCGGGGGCGGCATGGGCCTGTCCGCCTCGCTGGCCGCCCTGCGCCGGATCACCGGCGACCTCACCGCCGTCGTCACCGTGGCCGACGACGGCGGCTCCAGCGGGCGCCTGCGCGACGAGCTGGGCGTGCTGCCGCCCGGCGACCTGCGCAAGGCGCTGGCCGCGCTGTGCGGCGACGACGACTGGGGCCAGACCTGGGCCCGCGTCATCCAGCACCGCTTCACCTCCCAGGGCGACCTGCACGACCACGCGGTCGGCAACCTGCTGATCGTCGCGCTGTGGGAACAGCTCGGCGACCACGTCAAGGCCCTGGACCTGGTCGGCAAGCTGCTCGGCGCGCACGGCCGGGTACTGCCGATGTCCGCCGTGCCCCTGGAACTGCAGGCCCTGGTCAAGGGCCACGACCCGGCCCGGCCGGACTGCGTCGACACCGTCCGGGGCCAGGCGACCGTCGCGCTGACCCGCGGTGAGGTCCAGTCCGTGCACCTGGTGCCGCACGACCCGCCGGCCGTCCCGGAGGCCGTCGAGGCGGTCCTGGACGCCGACTGGGTCGTGCTCGGCCCCGGTTCCTGGTTCTCCTCGGTCATCCCGCACCTGCTGGTCCCCGAACTCCTGGACGCCCTGACCACGACGAAGGCGCGCCGGGTGCTCTCGCTCAACCTCGCACCGCAGCCGGGAGAAACCGCCGGCTTCTCCCCGCAGCGTCATGTGGAGGTTTTGGGACGACACGCCCCTAAACTCGCCCTGGACGTGGTGCTGGCCGACGAGGCCGCCGCGCCCGACCGCGACGTCCTCACCGAGGCCGCCAAGCGGTTCGGCGCCGCGGTCGAGCTGGCGCCGGTGGCCAGGGGCGACGGAACTCCCCGGCACGACCCGGAGCTGTTGGCCGCCGCGTACGACCGTATTTTTCGGATGCATGGAAGGATCGGCCCATGGCGATGACGGCAGCGGTGAAGGATGAGATCTCCCGGCTTCCCGTCACCCGGACCTGCTGCAGGAAGGCGGAGGTCTCCGCCATCCTGCGCTTCGCCGGCGGCCTCCATCTGGTGAGCGGGCGCATCGTGATCGAGGCGGAGCTGGACACCGCGATGGCGGCCCGCCGCCTCAAGCGGGACATCCTGGAGATCTTCGGCCACAGCTCCGAGCTGATCGTGATGGCGCCCGGCGGGCTGCGGCGCGGCTCGCGCTACGTGGTGCGCGTCGTGGCCGGCGGCGACCAGCTGGCTCGTCAGACCGGCCTGGTCGACGGCCGGGGACGGCCGATCCGCGGCCTGCCGCCGCAGGTGGTCTCGGGGGCCACCTGCGACGCCGAGGCCGCCTGGCGCGGGGCCTTCCTGGCGCACGGCTCGCTCACCGAGCCCGGGCGGTCGTCCTCCCTGGAGGTGACCTGCCCGGGACCGGAGGCCGCGCTCGCCCTGGTCGGCGCCGCCCGCCGGCTGTCGATCGCCGCCAAGGCCCGTGAGGTGCGCGGGGTGGACCGGGTGGTCGTCCGCGACGGCGACGCCATCGGAGCGCTGCTGACCCGCCTGGGCGCCCACGAGTCGGTGCTGGCCTGGGAGGAGCGGCGGATGCGCCGCGAGGTCCGGGCCACGGCGAACCGTCTGGCCAACTTCGACGACGCCAACCTGCGCCGCTCGGCGCGCGCCGCCGTCGCCGCCGGGGCCCGCGTCCAGCGGGCCCTGGAGATCCTCGGCGACGACGTGCCCGAGCACCTCGCGGCCGCGGGGCGGCTGCGCATGGAGCACAAGCAGGCCTCCCTCGAGGAGCTGGGCGCACTCGCCGACCCGCCGCTGACCAAGGACGCCGTCGCCGGACGCATCCGCCGCCTGCTGGCGATGGCCGACAAGCGCGCCGCCGACCTCGGCGTGCCCGGCACGGAGGCCAACCTCAGCGAGGAACTCGCCGACAACCTCGCCGGCTGACGCCCGCTCGGGTCCGTCCTGCGCGCGCCACGCGCAGGGACGGACGCCACGCGCACGGGCACCGACCCGCGCGCACTGACGCGGGTCACGCGCGCCGGGGCGAGGCACCCGGGCGACGCGAGTCGCCGGGCGGCCACGGCCACCCGGACGGGAGCGACTGTCCGGGCGGACGGGAGCCACCCCGTACGAACGCCGGCCGGCCGCACGGGAAGGGCCACCCGGGCGGACGGGAGCCACCCCGTACGAACGCCGGCCGGCCGCACGGGAAGGGCCACCCGGGCGGACGCGAGCCACCCCGCACGGACGCCGGCCTCCCGTGCGAGCGCGAGCCGCTCGCACGGCCCGAAGGCCGGTCACGCCCCGCGAGCCCGCCCGGCGGAAGTCCGTCCCCGCGCGCCGGACAACACCGGCGCGTGAACTCCTCGCGCATCCACGGGTGAACCTCTCGCGCACCGGCAGGTGCCGCGGAGCCGCCGCCGCACCCGTCGGGTACGGAAATCCTCCCGGACCACGGCCCCGCCGCGGCCCCGTCGGCCTCACCCGCCGTCCCGGCACCCCTCCCAGGGGTCCCGGGCACCGGCGTTCTCCTGTCCTGAAGCGTCCTTGACCCGGTCCAGGACCGACACGAGCCTGGCAACCATTCGTCACTGTGGCGGACCACCGTTAGGGGGGTTCATGAGACACAGAGCGAGATCGATCCTCGCTGTCGGCACGCTCCTGCTCGGCGGAGCGAGCCTTGCACCCGTCGCCCAGGCGCAGAGCGGAAGTCCCGGCCGGCCGGACCCGGACCAGGTCAAGGTCTTCCGCGCCGATGTGACCGCACGGCAGTTACCCCTGCTGCTGAAGGCCGGTCAGGACGGCCACGAACTCGGCGAGCAGGTGACCGGCACGGGCCGCACCACCGTCGAGGTCCAGCTCACCGACTCCCAGGCCGAAAGCCTCGCACGGCAGGGCGTCCACCTGACCGAGCGGGCGTTGTCGGCCACCGCCGCGCGACGGGTGGAGGACGCCTCCCAGGGCGTCTTCCGCCCCTACAGCGGCAAGGGCGGGCTGAAGGAGGAGATCCTCGCGGCCGCCCGGTCCCATCCAGGCCTGGCCAAGGTCGTCTCCATCGGCAGGACCGTGCGCGGCCAGGACATCCTCGCGCTCAAACTGACCAGGAACGCGAGGGCGTCCCGGGACGGCTCCAAGCCCGCCGTGCTGTACATGTCCAACCAGCACGCCCGCGAGTGGATCACCCCGGAGATGACCCGGCGGCTGATGCACCACTACCTGGACAACTACCGCACCGACCGGCGAATCAGACGGATCGTCGACTCGACCGAGCTGTGGTTCGTCCTCTCGGCCAACCCCGACGGCTACGACTACACCTTCAAGGACGCCGGCACCCGCCTGTGGCGCAAGAACCTGCGCGACGTCAACGGCGACGGCGTCATCTCCACCGGCGACGGCGTCGACCTCAACCGCAACTTCGCCTACAAGTGGGGCTACGACGACGAGGGCTCGTCCCCCAACCCCACCAGCCAGACCTACCGCGGCGCGGCCCCGAACTCCGAACCGGAGACCCGGGCGCTGGACCGGTTCGAGAAGCGCATCGGCTTCCGGTACGGCATCAACTACCACTCGGCCGCGGAACTCCTCCTCTACGGTGTCGGCTGGCAGGTGGCGACCCCGACCCCGGACGACGTCCTGTACCGGGCGCTCGCCGGCACCCCGGACAGGCCGGCGATCCCGGGCTACCGTTCGCAGGTCTCCTCGGAGCTGTACACCACCAACGGCGAGGCGGACGGCCACGCGGCGAACGTCAACGGCATGGGGATGTTCACCCCGGAGATGTCGACCTGTCAGACCGCCTCCGACGCCGACCCGGACGACGAGTGGAGAGCGGCCGACTGCCGCTCGGTCTTCACCTTCCCCGACGACGAGAAGCTGATCGAGCAGGAATTCGAGAGGAACGTCCCGTTCGCGCTCTCCGTCGCCGAGACGGCCTCCCACCCCGACCGGCCCTCGTCCACGGTCGGCCTGTCCGCCCCGGACTTCACCCCCGCGGCCTTCCCCGTGTCGTACGCCCGCGGCGCCGGCCAGCAGGTCTCGGCCGTCGTCCGCAAGTCCGTGCGCGACAAGACGCTCAGCTACCGCGTCAACGGCGGACGCACGCACACGGCGGCGCTGAGGCCGTGGCGGGGCGGCGAGACCTACGGCGGCGAGGACAACCTGTACTTCGACGAGTACCGTGCCACGGTCCGCGGCGCTGCCCCGGGCGACAGGGTCGAGGTGTGGTTCACCGGCCGGTCCCCCGGCGGCGGGAAGGTGTCCAGCGCGCACTTCACCTACGGCGTGGCCCGGCTGCCGGCGGCGGACACCCTCGTGGTCGCCGAGGAGGGCGCGGCCGCGAAGCAGGCGCGGACGTACGTGGACGCGCTGCGCGCGAACGGCCGCCGGGCCCTCGTGTGGGACGTCGCCACCCAGGGCGCACCCGACGCGCTCGGCGTGCTGAAGCACTTCCGCACGGTCGTCCACTACTCCGGCGCGACCGGCCCGGGACAGGCCACCCAGCTCCAGCTGCGCGCCCACCTCAACGAGGGCGGGCGTCTGGTCGAGGCCGGCGAGCGGGCCGGCGGCAGCGTCGATCTCGGCGGCGGCGCGCTCTCGGACGACTTCAGCCAGTACTACCTCGGCGCGTACGCGCGCACCTCGACCTCCGGCGCGGCGGGTTTCACCGGCTCCGGGAAGCTCGCCGGGTTCTCCGGCGCGCTCGCCGGCGCGCCCGGCAACCCGCTGGACGAGGCGGGCACGTACGCGGTCACCTCCGAGGAGCTGCCGGTGGCGACCCACCCGCAGTTCGCCAGCGCCGGCGCCGGTCAGTTCACCGGCACCTTCGATCCCTACGGGCCGTACACGGGCACCGCCATGGCCGCCGCGGTCCACACGGACGACGCCTACAAGCGCCTCACCCGGACGCTCGACCTGACCGGGGTGGGCGCGGCCGACCGGCCCACGCTGCGCACCCGGCTGCTGTGGGACACCGAACCGGGCTACGACCACGCCGTCGTCGAGATCCACACCGCCGGGGCCGACGACTGGACGACGCTCCCGGACGCGGGCGGCAGGAGCGGTACGGCCGTGCCCGCGGAGTGCGGGGGCGGGTTCCTCGTCGGCGAGCATCCGTGGCTCGCCCACTACCTGACGCTGACCGACGGCGGCTGCACGGCGACGGGGACCAGCGGCTCCTGGCACAGCTTCACCGGATCGTCGGACGGCTGGCAGCAGGTGGAGTTCGACCTGAGCGCGTACGCCGGCCGGACGGTCGAGGTGTCCCTCGCCTATGTCACCGACCCGGGCACCGGCGGGCGCGGCGTCCTCGCCGACGACGTCGCGCTCGTGACCGGCGGCGCGGTCCGCGAGACCGAGGGGTTCGAGACGTCCCTCGGCCCGTGGAAGGTGCCCGGTCCGCCCGCGGGCAGCCCCGCCGTCCTCAAGGACTGGGCCCGCACCGGAACGCTCTTCCGCACCTACGGGGCGGTCACCACGGGCCGGTCCGTCCTGCTCGGTTTCGGCCTGGAGCACGTGCCCTCGGCGGCGGACCGGGCGGCGCTGACGAGGAGGGCGCTCGGGGCACTCGGCAGGTGAGCGGAGCGGTCCCGGGGGCACCCGACGGGTGCGTCCCCGGCCGCGCCCGGTGGCACTCGACAAGTGAGCCGAAGGGCTCACGAAAGAGTGACCAATGCGGTCAACACGCAACGACATAACCTAGCCGAACGGAGTGATCCGGTCATCGCTCCCGTGGTGGTCCGTACCCCTACCGACGGGTACGGACCACCGGGCCGGGTAGGCGGCGTCTCAATGTCACCCCGGGGGTCCCGGAGAGGTAGGGTCGGGGTTGGTCGGGGACATCCCATACAGCTCGCCGGCGTCGAAACCGGCGTACCAACGAGGAGATCGGTTCGTGACGATCCGCGTAGGCATCAACGGCTTTGGCCGCATCGGTCGTAACTACTTCCGCGCGCTGCTGGAGCAGGGTGCAGACATCGAGATCGTGGCTGTCAACGACCTGGGTGACACCGCGACCACCGCTCACCTGCTGAAGTACGACACCATCCTGGGCCGCCTCAAGCAGGAGGTCTCCCACACCGCCGACACGATCACCGTCGACGGCAGGACCATCAAGGTCCTCTCCGAGCGCAACCCCGCCGACATCCCGTGGGGCGAGCTGGGCGTCGACATCGTCATCGAGTCCACCGGCATCTTCACCAAGAAGGAAGACGCCGAGAAGCACCTCGCCGGCGGCGCCAAGAAGGTCATCATCTCGGCCCCCGCCAAGAACGAGGACGTCACCATCGTGATGGGCGTCAACCAGGACACGTACGACCCGGCGAACCACCACGTCATCTCCAACGCCTCCTGCACCACGAACTGCGTGGCGCCGATGGCGAAGGTCCTCGACGAGAACTTCGGCATCGTCAAGGGCCTGATGACGACGGTGCACGCCTACACGAACGACCAGCGCATCCTGGACTTCCCGCACAAGGACCTGCGCCGCGCCCGTGCCGCCGCCGAGAACATCATCCCGACCACCACCGGTGCCGCCAAGGCCACCGCGCTGGTGCTCCCGCAGCTCAAGGGCAAGCTGGACGGCATGGCCATGCGCGTCCCGGTCCCGACCGGCTCGGTCACCGACCTCGTCATCGAGCTCAGCCGCGAGGTCACCAAGGAAGAGGTCAACGCCGCCTTCCAGAAGGCCGCGGAGGGCGAGCTGAAGGGCATCCTCGAGTACACCGAGGACCCGATCGTCTCCTCCGACATCGTCAACGCCCCGGCGTCCTGCACCTTCGACTCCTCCCTGACCATGGTCCAGGAGGGCAAGAACGTGAAGGTCATCGGCTGGTACGACAACGAGTGGGGCTACTCCAACCGCCTCGTCGACCTGACGGTGTTCGTCGGCAACCAGCTCTGATCGCCGTAGCAGGCACCGCCATGTGAGAGCAGGGCTCGGGCAGCGCGAACTTGCTGTCCGGGCCCTGACTCGCGTATGGATCGACCAGCCCTCCACCCGATCAAGAGCCCCGACCAGGAGTCCTCCCAGATGAAGACGATCGACGAACTTCTCTCCGAAGGCGTTGACGGCAAGCGGGTGTTCGTCCGCGCCGACCTCAACGTCCCGCTGGCCGACGGCGTCATCACCGACGACGGCCGTATCCGCGCCGTGCTGCCCACCGTCAAGGCCCTCGCCGAGGCGGGTGCCAAGGTGGTCGTGGCCTCCCACCTGGGCCGGCCCAAGGGCGCCCCGGACCCCGCCTTCTCGCTGCGCCCCGCCGCCGAGCGGCTCGGTGAACTCCTCGGCACGCCGGTGGCCTTCGCCGAGGACACCGTCGGCCCCGCCGCGCGCGACACCGTCGACGGCCTCCAGCCCGGCCGGGTCGCGGTCCTGGAGAACCTGCGCTTCAACGCCGGCGAGACGTCCAAGGACGACGCCGAGCGCGGCGAGTTCGCGGACCGGCTGGCCGCCCTCGCCGACGTGTACGTCGGCGACGGCTTCGGCGCGGTGCACCGCAAGCACGCCTCCGTCTACGACCTGCCGGCCCGGCTGCCGCACTACGCCGGGTACCTCATCGCCACCGAGGTCGGCGTCCTGAAGCAGCTCACCGAGGACGTCAAGCGGCCCTACGTCGTCGCGCTGGGCGGCGCCAAGGTCTCCGACAAGCTCGCCGTCATCGACCGGCTGCTCGGCAAGGCCGACCGCCTCCTCATCGGCGGCGGCATGGCCTACACCTTCCTCAAGGCCAAGGGCTACGAGGTCGGCATCTCCCTGCTCCAGGAGGACCAGGTCCCGGTCGTCGCCGAGTACCTGGAGCGCGCCGAGAAGAACGGCGTCGAGCTGCTGCTGCCGGTCGACGTCGTGGCCTCCACCGAGTTCCCTGACCTGAAGACCAAGGCCCCCACCCAGCACACCGTGGTCGACGCGGACAGCATCCCGGCCGACCACGAGGGCCTCGACATCGGCCCGAGGACGCGCGAGCTGTACGCGTCCAGGCTCGCCGACGCCGCCACCGTCTTCTGGAACGGCCCGATGGGCGTCTTCGAGCACCCCGACTACGCCGAGGGCACCAAGGCCGTCGCGCAGGCCCTCGTCGACTCGAACGGCTTCACCGTCGTCGGTGGCGGCGACTCCGCCGCGGCCGTCCGTACGCTGGGCTTCGACGAGTCGGCATTCGGCCACATCTCGACCGGAGGCGGCGCCTCCCTCGAATACCTCGAGGGCAAGACGCTCCCCGGCCTCGCCGCACTGGAGGACTGAACCTTAATGAGCACGCGCACGCCGCTGATGGCGGGCAACTGGAAGATGAACCTCAACCACCTCGAGGCCATCGCCCACGTCCAGAAGCTCGCCTTCGCCCTGGCCGACAAGGACTACGAGGCCGTCGAGGTCGCCGTCCTGCCGCCCTTCACCGACCTGCGCTCCGTGCAGACCCTGGTCGACGGCGACAAGCTGCGGATCAAGTACGGCGCCCAGGACGTCTCGCAGCACGACTCCGGTGCCTACACCGGCGAGATCTCCGGCGCCATGCTGGCCAAGCTGAAGTGCACCTACGTGGTCGTCGGCCACTCCGAGCGCCGCCAGTACCACCACGAGACCGACGAGCTCGTGAACGCTAAGGTCAAGGCCGCCTACAAGCACGGCCTGACCCCGATCCTGTGCGTCGGCGAGGAGCTGGAGGTCCGCGAGGCGGGCCGGCACGTCTCCCACACCCTCGGCCAGGTCGAGGGCGGCCTGAAGGACCTCCCGGCCGAGCAGGCCGAGTCGGTCGTGATCGCCTACGAGCCCGTCTGGGCGATCGGCACCGGCAAGGTCTGCGGCGCCGAGGACGCGCAGGAGGTCTGCGCCGCCATCCGCGGCAAGGTCGCCGAGCTGTACTCGCAGGACGTCGCCGACAAGGTCCGCATCCAGTACGGCGGGTCCGTGAAGTCGGGCAACGTCGCCGAGATCATGGCGCAGGCCGACATCGACGGCGCCCTGGTCGGCGGTGCCTCGCTGGACGCGGAGGAGTTCGTCAAGATCGTCCGCTTCCACGAGCAGTGAGCCCCTCGGTGAGTAGGCCGTAGCGGCGATCCGTCGTACTCTTGCGGGGCATGGCAGGCTTCCGTCCGCCATGCCCCGTCGTCCATCCGAATCCGAGGAAGTTGGTCCAGCCGTGGTTTTGGGGTTCTCGATCGCCCTGATCGTCTTCAGCCTGCTGCTGATGCTGCTGGTGCTGATGCACAAGGGGAAGGGCGGCGGCCTCTCCGACATGTTCGGTGGCGGCATGCAGTCGTCCGTCGGCGGCTCCTCGGTCGCCGAGCGCAACCTCGACCGGATCACCGTGGTCATCGGTCTGCTGTGGCTCGCCTGCATCATCGTGCTCGGCCTCCTGATGAAGGCGAACAACTGACGCCGGCGAGAACCGCGTATTCCGCTGATAAGGCCCCATGCTCGGTCCGCGCTCTCGAGCGCGGCCTATCATGGGGCTTGCGTCTGGATGTGGGGGCCGGTAACTCCAATCACTGGACGCGCGTTGGGCCTTACGTAGACTGAGGCGCTCGCAGCGAAGCGGAACGCCGACTCGCTTCGCGGCACCATCACGCAGGGAGTTACGACCGTGGCAAGTGGCAACGCGATCCGAGGAAGCCGGGTCGGGGCGGGGCCGATGGGCGAGGCCGAGCGCGGCGAGTCCGCGCCGCGTCTGCGCATCTCCTTCTGGTGCTCCAACGGGCACGAGACGCAGCCCAGCTTCGCGAGCGACGCGCAGGTACCCGAGACGTGGGACTGCCCGCGCTGCGGCTTCCCGGCCGGGCAGGACCGGGACAACCCGCCGGACCCGCCGCGCACCGAGCCGTACAAGACGCACCTCGCGTATGTGCGGGAGCGGCGCAGCGACGCGGACGGCGAGGCGATCCTCGCCGAGGCGCTCGCCAAGCTGCGGGGCGAGATCTAGACCTCTCCCCAGCCTCGGCCCCGCCGCGCCGAACTGACGCGGACGAACCCGCGCGGGTCCCGCGGTACCGAGGTCCGACCCGCCGACCGGCCGACCCGCCGACGCCCGTGGGGCGTGCGGCCCGGCACGTCCGGCACCTGGGCCGGCGGCCGCTCCGCCATCCGTTGTCAGTGGCGCCCCCTACGGTGTGCGCATCGGGCATCGTGAGGGGGAAGGCCGTGACGGGGGACGGAAGGACGCTCACCGGTGCGCCCGCGTGGCGCGGCGGTTTCGGGCGGCTGTGGAGTGCCGCCGTACTGTCCAGCTTCGGTGACGCGCTGCGCGCTGCCGCGCTGCCGCTCCTCGCCGTCTCGGTGACGGACGAGCCGCTGCTCATCGCGTCGGTCACGGCCTGCGGTCATCTGCCCTGGATCCTCTTCGGCCTGCTCGGCGGCGCCGTCGCCGACCGGGTGGACCAGCGGCGCGCCATGTGGACGGTCGACGTGGCGCGGGGCCTGCTGGTGGGCGGCTTCGCCGTGGCCGTCGCCCTGGGGCACGCCTCGATCGGTCTGCTCGTCGCGCTGGCCTTCGCCCTGACCACCCTGCAGACGCTCTTCGACAACGCCGCCACGGCACTGCTGCCCGCACTGGTGGACGGCGAGGACGGCGAGAAACTCAGCAGCGCCAACGCCCGCCTGATGACCGGTCAGCGCGTCGCCGGCGGACTGCTGGGCGGCCCGGCCGTGCCGCTGCTCCTCGCCGCCGGTGCCGCCGCCCCCTTCGCGGCGGACGCCCTGACGTTCCTGGTGGCCGCCGTCCTCGTGGCCTCCCTGCGCACGTCCGCCCCGCAGCGGAGTCCGGCGCCGGCGGGCAGCACCCTGCGCCGGGAGATCGCCGACGGCCTGCGCGCCCTGGGACGCGACCGGGCCCTGCGCGCCCTGTGCGCGGCGACGGCCCTGTGCAACGTCGGCATGGGCGCCCTCATCGCCACACTGGTCGTGCTGGTGACGGGATGGCTGGACGCGGGCACCGGGGGATACGCGGCGGCGACGACCGCGTACACGGTCGGCAGCCTGGCCGGGGGAGCGGTCAACCGCCGGATCACGGACCGGCTGGGCCGGGTGGGGGCCGTCCTGCTGGCCGGAGCGGTGCAGATCGCCGCCCTGGCCGTCATGGGCACGGTGCGCAGCCTCGCCGCGCTCGTGGCCGCGCTGGCCGTGTTCGGGTTCATGGGCATGCTCTGGAACGTCAACACGACCACGCTCATGCAGCAGCGCAGCCCCGCCGGCATGCTGGGCCGGGTCAGCGCCGCCTTCCGCACCCTCGCGGTCGCCGGAGCCCCCCTCGGCGCCCTGCTCGGCGGTGCCGTCGCGACGGCGTGGGGCCCGAACACCCCGGCGCTGCTCACCGCCGCCTTCTTCGTCCTGTCCCTCACCGCGTTGATACCCGTGCGCACGCCGGACGCAGCGGTGGTTGCGCCGGACGACGAGGTGACGACCGCTCACGCCGACCGCTGACCCACTACGTCGGGGGCGGCAGCGGGGCAGGTGCGCGGCAGGCACGGGCAGGAGAGAAGTGAGGTCCGACCTGCACGCAGACGGCGGTACCAGGCTCGACCGGAGGCCCGAGCCGACCGCGCTGGCCAAGCACCGCGGGGGCAACCACCCGACCACGACGATCCTGGCGCGGGCGCTGACGCCCTCCGTGCTCGGGCGGCTCGTCGCCCTCTACGAGCACGAGGTGTTCGTCCAGGGCGCGGTGTGGGACATCGACTCCTTCGACCAGTGAGGCGTGGAACTCGGCAAGGTCCTCGCCCGGCGCGTCGAGCCCGCCCTGACCGAGGGCGCCGAGGTCGAGGGGCTGGACGCCTCCACGAGGCGCTGGTGACCAGGTACCGGGAGCTGCGCGGCCGGCGGTGACCGGCCCGGTGCGTGCGGCACGCGGGACGCGGCGGCCCAGGGCCGTCGCCGTCCCGCCGCACCCCGTGGTCAGGCCACCGCGCTGAGGGTGTCCGCGAGCCTGCGGCGGGCCGCGCGGGCGGCGGGCAGGGCGGCGAGGACCGCGGCCCCGAGCACGGCGGCCGCCCCGAACAGCAGCAGGAGCAGCGGGGACGGGCCATGGGCGATGCCGGCGCCGATGCCGGAGGAGCGGCCCTGGGCGTCGATCAGCCAGTGGGCCAGCGGCAGCCCCAGCGCCGTACCGACGACGACCGCGGCCAGGGCGGTGCAGCTCGTGGCGGTGACGGTGATGCCGGTGATCTGGCGCGGGGACAGCCCGACCGCCTTGAGCGCCAGCAGGTCCCGCTCGCCCTCGCGGACGGTGCCGCCGATCGCGGTCAGCAACTCCAGCAGCCCGATCAGCGCCAGCACGCAGACCAGTCCGGCGACGACCGCCTGCAACGAGGACAGCCCGTCGGCCGGGTTGGTCACGGCGTGCACGTCCACATGGCCGTGGCCGGCCGCGGACACGGCGCCGGCCACCCGCTCCGGGTCGGCGCCCGGCCGCAGACGGAGCTGGTACAGGGTCGGTGACAGCCGCGGGTCGTTCTCGCGGAGCGTGTCCAGCGAGGTGGAGATGACCCGGCCGGCGTTCTCCGGCTCGATGCTGCGGCCCACGATGTGCAGGATCTGCGGCTGGTCGCCGACGGTCATCCGCACCCAGTCACCGACGCGCACGTCCAGCAGGTCCAGCAGCCCCTGCCCGGCCACCGCCTCGTCCGGGCCGCGGGCCGGGCGGCCCTCGGCGACGGTGTAGGGGTAGGGGTCCCGGCGCGTGCCGAGGCCGCGCAGGGCGATGGTGGCCGTCTGGCCCGGGACCAGGGCGGCCACCTCGACGCCCGGATGGACGGCGGCCACCCGCGGCTCGCGCTCCAGCAGGGCCCGCAGCTGCCGGTCGCCGAGCCCGCTGTCGGCGTGCACGGTGAGCGCCGCCGGCAGACCCACCTGGTCCGGCCGGGTGTGGAAACGGTCGATGGTGGTCCACGCGCTCATCGCCACGACGATCAGCAGCAGGGGCAGAGCCAGCCGCCCGACGGTGGCGAGCGTGCGCGGGCGGCGGGTGAACGCCTTGTGCCCGCCCAGGACCAGCGCGGGCGGCAGCCGCAGCCCGAGGGCCCGCCGCGCCACGCCGGTCAGCCGCCCGCCGGGCGGCGCCGACGGACGCGGCACGGGAACCGGGGGCACCCGCCCCGCCCGCCAGGCGGCGAGCCCGGTGACCGCGCCGATGAACAGCACCGTGCCGGCCGGCACCGCGACCAGTGCCACGGCGTGCCCGGGCAGTCCCTGCCACACGCCGACCGCGTCGCCGAGCCGGCCGGGGAGGCGGGTGCCGAGCCCCTGGGTGGCCGCCGCCGCGGCGACGGCGCCCAGCAGGGCGTACACGACGTGCTGGAGCAGGAAGATCCGCACCACCTGGCCCGGTGTGAAGCCGATCGCCTTCAGCACCGAGATGTCCCGCAGATGACCGCGGATGCGCGTTCCGATCGCGCCGTGCACGGCGAACCCGGCGGCGGCCAGCGCGCCCAGGCCGAACAGGCCCAGCACCTGGCCGAGCAGCCGGTCCCCGCCCTGTGCCTCGGCCCGCGCCTGCTGCCAGGTGGAGACCTCTCCGACCGCGCCCGCGCCGAGCACGGTCACCGCGCGCTGGACGGCGTAGTCGGTGTCGTCCGGGTCGGTCAGGCGCAGCCCCGTCACCCGGCCGTCCGGGTCGCGCACCGCCGACGGCAGCGCCCACACCAGCCCGGGCTGCTCACCGGGCCGGTAGCGGGGCTCGGCGCTGTCGGCGACGCCCACCACGGTGAGCCTGCGGGAGGTGCCCGGCAGGGTGAGCGTGTCCCCGGGCTCGGCCAGCAGGGCCCGCGCGAGGCGGGTCTCCAGGACGACCCCGTCGGGCTGCCCGGGCTCCAGCCAGTGGCCGGAGACCAGCAGCGGGCGGCCCACGCCGGGCCGCCGCCCCGGCAGTCCGCGCAGCTCGACCGCGGCCCGGGTGCCGCGGGCGGAGACGGTCGCGGACTCGGTGGGGTACGGGCCGGCGACGGAGGCGACGCCGTCCAGCGCGGTGAGCCGGCCGGTGTCGGCGGAGGGAGCGGTGTGCAGCCACACGTGGGCACCGCGGGACTGGGTGAACACGCGCTGCCAGGGGTTGGTCGCGTACCCGAAGAGTGCCGTGGCCAGCAGCAGCGAGGCGACGATGCCGGCGGTGGCCAGCACGAGGAACAGCGCCTCCCCGCGGTGGGCGCGCAGATCGGAGTGCGCCCAGCGCAACATGGCTCGCACGCCCTCAGCCCCTCGGCCCGGGCACGCGCGTCAGGTGGTGGTCGTACACCGCACTCAGTCCTTCAGCTCCAGTACGCCCGAGATGCCGGCCCTGCGCGACGGCGTGCCGTCCAGCTCCGCGTCGTCCACGATCCGGCCGTCGAAGAAGCTGATCACCCGGTCCGCGGCGCTCGCCAGCCGGGCGTCGTGGGTGACCAGGACGATCGTCTGGCCGCGCTGGTGGAAGCGGGTCAGCAGCCGCATCACCTCGCGGGTGCCCCTGCTGTCGAGGCTGCCGGCGGGCTCGTCGGCCAGCAGCAGCGGCGGGTGGTTGACCAGCGCCCGGGCCAGGGCGACCCGCTGCTGCTCACCGCCGGACAGCTCGCCCGGCATGCTGCGCTCCTTGCCCGTCAGGCCCAGCTCGGCGAGCAGTTCCTCACGCTCGGCACGGGCCCGGCGGGGCGAGCGGCCGGCGAGCAGCGCGGGCAGCTCCACGTTGTCGGCGACCGACAGGTTGGAGACCAGGTTGAAGAACTGGAAGACGATGCCGATGCCGTTCCGGCGCTCCTCCGCCCAGCGCGCCTCCGAGTAGGAGTCCGTGCACCGGCCGTCCAGCCGGATGCTGCCCGCGTCCGGGCGCTGCAGACCGCCGAGCAGGTGCAGCAGCGTCGACTTGCCGGCGCCGGACGGACCCGTGACCGCCACGAACTCGCCCCGCCGCACGGCGAGGTCGACCCCGCGCACGGCATGCGCGGGCGCACCCTCGCCGTGGTGGGTCTTCACCAGGCCCTCGGCCAGCAGCAGCACAGGGGGGCTGTCGCTCACTCCAGCTCCTCCAGTTCCTCCTGGCACCGCTCCAGCCAGTCGAGATCGGCCTGCAGGTGCAGCATCGCGCCCTCGATGAGCAGATGGGCGATTCGGTTGTCCCGGCTCTCGGCCGCGGCCAGCTTCGACAGGTCGCGCATGGTGTTGAGGTACTGGCGCCGCTGCTTGTTGATGAGGGCGATCTGGTCGGCGAGGCCGGTCTGCGGGGCGAGGGCCAGCTTCATGAAGAACTCGTCCCGCACCCGCGGCTCGTCCGCCGTCTCCTCGTACCAGGCGCGCAGCGCCTCCCGCCCGGCGTCGGTGAGGTGGTAGATCCTCTTGTTGGGCCGGCTCGACTGCTCGACCTCCTCGCCCTCGATCAGTCCCGTCTTCTCGAGGCGGCCGAGGGTGACGTAGATCTGGCCGACGTTGGGCTGAGGGTACGCGGCACCCAGCAGTTGCTCAAGGTCCTGCTTCAGCTCGTAGCCGTGGGCCGGGCCGCGCGCGAGGAGAGCCAGCAGGGGCAGGCGCACTCGTGCTCTCCTCTTCGCATCCTGGGTAATGTGCCGCGGGCCCTAGTATCGCTCATACCTAACAGGTATACATGGCCTCTGACCCGGGCGAGGGTGCCCGGTGCCGGTGTACAGGGAGGAACCTATGCGGTGGATACGCGCCGCCGGTAGGGGCCTCCTCGTCCTCGTCGTCGTCCTCACCGGATACGCCGCCTCCGGAGCGCGCGCCGACCAGGGCGACGCGGGCGGCCGCGGCCCGCTCACCCTGGCCACGGCAGGCGACCTCACCGGCTACCTCGCCCCCCTGCTGGAGGGCTGGAACCGCACCCACCCCGGCGAGCGGGTCACCCTCGTCGAGCTGCCCGACTCCGCCGACGAGACCCACGCGCAGATGACCACGGACCTGCGGGACGGCGACGGCGGCCGGTTCGACGTCCTCAACATCGACGTCAACTGGACACCGGAGTTCGCGGCGGCCGGCTGGATCCGCCCGCTGCCGCGCGACCGCTTCCCGCTGGAGGCCTTCCTGCCGCCGGTCGTGGACACGGCCACCTACGACGGGCGGCTGTACGCCGTTCCGTACGTCACGAACGCGGGGCTGCTGCTGTACCGCAAGGACGTCCTCGCCGCGGAGGGCGTCCCCCCGCCCCGCACCTGGGCGGAGCTGGAGCGCGACGCGAGGACGATCGCGCCCCGGCACGGACTCGGCGGCTACGCGGGCCAGTTCCTGCCCTACGAGGGCCTGACCGTCAACGCGGCCGAGGCCGTGTACTCGGCGGGCGGCAGCATCCTCGGCGACGAGGGCGCCCGGGTGACCGTCGACTCCGCCGCGGCGCGCGAGGGCATCGGCTTCCTCGCGCGCGGGGTGCGCGAGGGCTGGATCCCGAAGGAGGCGCTCACGTACAAGGAGGAGGAGTCCAAGCAGGCCTTCCAGGACGGCCGGCTGCTCTTCCTGCGCAACTGGCCGTACGCCTACGCCGTGGCCTCCGCCGCGGGGTCGAAGGTCGCCGGCCGGATCGGCGCCGTCCCGCTGCCGGGGCCCGGCGGACCGGGCACGAGCGTCCTCGGCGGATCGAACCTCGCCGTGACCACGCACGCGCGGCACCCCGAGTCCGCCGCGCGCCTGATCGCCTACCTGACCGGCGAGCGCGTCCAGCGCCAGGTGCTGACCCGCGGCGCCCTGCCGCCGGTGCGCGCCGCGCTGTACGAGGACCCGGAACTGGTGCGGCGGTTCCCCTACCTGCCGACCCTGCGCGCCGCCGTGCTCACGGCCGCCCCCCGTCCCAAGAGCCCGCACTACGACCAGGTGAGCCTGGTGGTGCAGGCGGTCGTCCACGACGCGCTGACCGGGCGTCAGACGCCCGAGGCGGCCGTGCGGCGGCTGGCCCGGGAGCTGGCCGCCATCTCACGCCGCGGCTGAGCCGCTCGGCCTTCTCCTGGTTACCCGTTAGGTAACGCCAACGTCTCAACTGCGCGCGAAGTAAGTCTATATGTCCCCTTTCGTGGCGATCGGTGAGTCGATACGTCCGGGCCGATTCGTTGACACCCGCGCGACGCTCCTACATAACATGCATGCATAACAGCGCGCCCCGGTCGGGGCCGCCCGGCACGCACAGACAGGTCAACGGGGTGAGTCCCAAGCAGATGCCCACCCACCGCTGGTGGCGCGACGCGGTGATCTACCAGGTGTACGTCCGCAGCTTCCTGGACAGCACCGGCGACGGCATCGGCGACCTGGCCGGCGTCAGGGCCGGCCTGCCGTACCTGAAGAAGCTCGGCGTCGACGGGATCTGGCTGAGCCCCTTCTACCCCTCGCCGCAGCACGACCACGGCTACGACGTGGCCGACTACTGCGACGTCGACCCCACCTTCGGCGACCTCGCCGAGTTCGACCTGCTGGTGGCCACCGCCCGCCGGCTCGGCATCAGGGTGCTGCTGGACATCGTCCCCAACCACTGCTCCAGCGCGCACCCCTGGTTCCGCGAGGCGCTCGCGTCCCCGCCGGGCAGCGCGGCCCGCGCCCGGTTCCACTTCGCCGACGGGCGCGGCCCGGACGGCAGCGAGCCGCCCAACAACTGGCACGCCATGTTCGGCGGACCGGCCTGGACCCGGATCACCGAGGCGGACGGCCGCCCCGGCCAGTGGTACCTGCACATGTTCACGCCCGAGCAGCCGGACTGGAACTGGCGCACCCCCGAGGTCGCCGCCGAGTTCGACCGGGTGCTGCGGTTCTGGCTCGACCGCGGTGCCGACGGCTTCCGCATCGATGTCGCGGCCGGCCTCTTCAAGCACCCCGGCCTGCCCGACTCCCCGGACCCCGAGGCCGACGCCCGCACCCGTGACTCGGTCAACCCGCTCGCCTGGAACCAGCCCGAGGTGCACGACGTGTGGCGGCACTGGCGGGCGGTGTGCGAGGAGTACACGGCACGCGACGGCCGCGAACGCCTGCTGGTCGGCGAGGTGTCGGTGCCGACCGCCCGCGAGCACGCGCGGTACGTCCGCCCCGACGAACTCCACCAGGCCTTCTTCTTCGACCTGCTCAGCGCGCCCTGGGACGCCGACGCCTTCCGCAAGGTGATCTCCGAGGCCATGCAGGACATCGCCGGCACCGGGTCGACGGTCACCTGGGTCCTCAACAACCACGACCAGGTCCGCACCGTCACCCGCTACGGGGAGCCCACCCCCGCGGGCAGCGGTCTGGGCGCCGCCCGGGCCCGCGCCGCCGCGCTGCTGATGCTGGCGCTGCCCGGGGCCGCGTACATCTACCAGGGCGAGGAACTGGGGCTGCCGGAGGTCGTCGACCTGCCCGACGACGTCCTCACCGACCCCATCTTCCGCCGCACGGGCAGCCGCGCCCGGATCCGCGACGGCTGCCGCGTGCCCCTGCCGTGGTCCGGGCAGGCCTCGCCGTTCGGCTTCACCTCCGGCGCCGAGGGCGCCAAACCGTGGCTGCCCCAGCCGGAGTGGTTCGCCGAGCACGCCACCGACCGGGCCCTCGCCGACACCCGCTCCTTCTGGCACCTGTACCGCGACGGCCTCCACCTGCGCGCCTCACTGCCGCAACTGGGCGAGGGCACGCTGCGCTGGCTGGACACCCCGCCGGGCGTCCTCGGCTTCGTCCGCGGCGACGGCCTCGTCTGCGCCGTCAACTTCGGTACGGCACCCACCCCCGCGCCGGTCCCCGGCACCCCGCTGCTCGCCAGCGGCCCCTGTCCGCCCGGCGTGCTCGCCGGCTCCACGGCCGCGTGGTGGATCGCGGACGACAGCACCTCCTGATCACCCGTCATTTCCCCACCCTCGAAGGGACATCAACGATGATGCGACGACGTACCACCCTGCTCACCGGCTGCACCGCCCTCGCCCTCGCGCTCGGCGCCACCGCCTGCGGCGGCGGCCCCGTCACCGCGGGCGGCGGCGACAAGGAGCTCAGCGGCCAGACGGTCACCGTGGCCGGTGTCTGGTCGGGCACCGAGCAGAAGAACTTCCAGAAGGTGCTGGACGCGTTCACCGAGAAGACCGGCGCGAAGACGCAGTTCGTGTCCACCGGCGACAACGTCTCCACCGTCGTCGGCAGCAAGATCGAGGGCGGCAACGCGCCCGACGTCGTCATGGTCCCGCAGGTCGGCGTGTTGCAGCAGTTCGCGAAGAAGGGCTGGCTCACGCCGCTGTCCGCCACCACCCGGCAGTCCGTCGACGCGGGCTTCGCCCCCGTTTGGAAGAACTACGGCAGCGTCGACGGCACCCTGTACGGCCTGTACTTCAAGGCCGCCCACAAGTCGACCGTCTGGTACAGCCCCGACGCGCTCACCCAGGCCGGCGTCACCCCGCCGAAGACCTACGCCGAGATGCTGAAGGCCGGGCACACGGTCTCCGACTCCGGGCTCGCCGCGTTCGCGGTCGCCGGCCAGGACGGCTGGACCCTCACCGACTGGTTCGAGAACGTCTACCTCTCCCAGGCCGGCCCCGAGAAGTACGACGCCCTCGCCGCCCACAAGCTGAAGTGGACCGACGCGAGCGTGGTCAAGGCGCTCGGCACGCTCGGCCAGCTGTTCAAGGACAAGCAGCTGATCGCGGGCGGGCAGAACACGGCCCTCAACACCGACTTCCCCGGCTCGGTGGAGAAGGTGTTCGGGCCCAAGCCCGAGGCTGGCATGGTCTACGAGGGCGACTTCGTCGCGGGCGTCGCCAAGGACCAGTTCGGCAGGACCGTCGGCAAGGACGCGAACTTCTTCCCCTTCCCGGCCGTCGACGGCGGCACGGCACCCGTGGTCAGCGGCGGCGACGCGGCCGTCGTGCTGAAGGACGGCAAGCACGCCGAGGCCGGCATGAAGCTGCTGGAGTACCTGGCGACCCCGGAGGCCGCGGCCGTGTGGGCGAAGGCGGGCGGCTTCCTGTCCCCGAACAAGAAGCTCGACCTCGCCTCCTACGGCGACGACGTCACCCGCGCCACCGCCAAGTCCCTGGTCGACGCCGGCGACTCGGTCCGCTTCGACATGTCCGACCAGGCACCGGCGGCGTTCGGCGGCACCAAGGGCACCGGCGAGTGGAAGCTGCTGCAGGACTTCCTGCGCGACCCCTCGGACCCGAAGGCGACCGCGGCGAAGCTGGAGGCCGCCGCGGCCAAGGCCTACCAGGGCTGAGCCGCGATGACCGCCATCACTCCCGTGAAGGAGAAGGGGACGAGCCCCCCGCCCTCCGCCGGGCCCGCCCCCCGCCCGCCGCGCCCGCGGCGGCGGGGGCGGGTCGCCGCCGTGCTGTTCGTCCTCCCCGCGCTGTTGCTGCTCGGCGCGCTCGTCGTCTACCCGGTGCTGTTCTCCGTGGGGCGGAGCTTCTTCGACGCCTCCGGCACCCGGTTCGTCGGCGGCGGCAACTACGCCGAGATGTTCCGCGACCCGGCGACGCTCAAGGCCATCCGCAACACCACGATCTGGGTGGTCGTGGCCCCGGCGCTGCTGACCGGCCTCGGCCTGATCCTCGCCGTCCTGGTGGAGAAGGTCCGCTGGGCGACTGCGTTCAAGCTGCTGCTGTTCATGCCGATGGCGGTGTCCTTCCTCGCCGCCGGCATCATCTTCCGGCTCGCCTACGACGAGGACCCCGACAAGGGTGTCCTCAACGCCGCCGTGACCTCGGTGCACGACGCCTTCACCTCCACCTCGTCGTACCCGACGGCACGGGCCCGCACCGGGCTCGGGCTGAACCGCGGCGGCGACGGCTCCTACGCGACCGGCGCGAGCGTCTCGCCGGGCGACGCGGTGACGCTGCCCATGGTCGGCGTGCTGCCCGGGGACCTGCCCCGCGACGCCTCACCCGCGTCCGGGGCGGCCGGGCGCAAGGCCGCCCCGGACGAGATCCGCGGAGTCGTGTACCTCGACTTCACCCCCGGCGGGGGCGGCAGGCAGGGCGCCGTCGACCGGTCGGAGAGCGGTCTGCCCGGCATGCAGGTGCAGGCGGTGCGCGGTGGACGGACGGTCGCGAGCACCACGACCGCGGCCGACGGCTCCTTCCACTTCTCCGGGCTCGGCGCCGGCGCGTACGCGGTGAAGCTGCCGGCGGCCAACTTCGCGGCTCCCTACCAGGGCGTCTCCTGGCTCGGGCCGACCCTCGTCACTCCGGCGATCATCGGCGCCTACCTGTGGATCTGGACCGGCTTCGCGATGGTGCTGATCGGCGCGGGCCTGTCCACGCTGCCGCGGGACGCGCTGGAGGCGGCCCGGATGGACGGGGCGAACGAGTGGCAGATCTTCCGCCGTATCACGGTCCCGCTGCTCGCCCCGGTGCTGACCGTCGTCTTCGTCACCCTGGTGATCAACGTGATGAAGGTCTTCGACCTCGTCTACATCATCGCGCCCGGGCCGGTGCAGGAGGACGCGACCGTACTGGCCACCCAGATGTGGCTGGTGTCCTTCGGCGGCGGCAACAACCAGGGCCTCGGCAGCGCGCTCGGTGTGCTCCTGCTCCTGCTGGTCGTGCCCGCCATGGTCTTCAACGTCCGCCGTTTCCGAAGGAGTCAGCGATGAACGCGGTCAGGCGGGGCCTGGGCAACGGGCTCGTCCAGGCCTTCCTGGTGCTGGTCGGGCTGGTCTGGCTGACCCCGCTGGCGGGACTGTTCCTGTCCTCGCTCAGGTCCGCCGAGGACACCGCGAAGGGCGGCTGGTGGACGGCCCTGGCCAGTCCCGGGCAGCTGTCCTTCGACAACTACGCGGCCCTGCTGAAGAACGCCGGCATCACCCAGGCGTTCTGGAACACGGTGCTGATCTCGGTGCCCACCACGGCGCTCGTCGTCGTGATCGCCGCGCTCGCCGGATACGCCTTCGCGTGGCTGGACTTCCCCGGCCGGGAACCGCTGTTCCTGCTGGTGGTGGCCCTGCTGGTGGTGCCCGTACAGATCGGGCTGCTGCCGGTCGCCAAACTCTTCGGCCAGCTGGGCCTGTTCGGCACCATCCCGGGCGTCGTCCTCTTCCACGTGGCCTACGGGCTGCCGTTCGCGGTGTTCCTGCTGCGCAACTACTTCGCCGAGATGCCGAAGGAGATGCTGGAGGCCGCGCGGATGGACGGCGGCAGCGAGTGGCGCATCTTCACCCGGCTGGTGCTGCCCGTCGGACGGCCCGCGATCGCGAGCCTCGCCATCTTCCAGTTCCTGTGGGTGTGGAACGACATGCTGGTGGCGCTGCTGTTCGCGGACAGCTCCGCACAGCCGCTGACCGTCCAGCTCCAGTCGCAGATCCGGCAGTTCGGCAGCAACATCGACGTGCTGGCGCCGGGGGCGTTCCTGTCGCTCGTCGTGCCGGTCGTGGTGTTCTTCGCGTTCCAGCGGCACTTCGTGCAGGGCGTGATGGCCGGATCCGTGAAGTGACGTCACAAGCAGCGGGGGCGGCGCGGGCCTTCACGGCCCGCGCCGCCCCCGCGTGAACCCGTCCACGCCTTCGCGCGTGGACGGGTTCCGGCGTTCACGCGGACGCCGGCGGATACAGCGACCTCGGCAGCTGCGAGGCCGCCGCCGTGTCCAGCAGCCACAGGGTGCGGGCCAGGCCACGGGCGCCCGCCGCGGGCGCCTGGATCTCGCCCGCGCCCGACAGCGCCATCGCCACCGCGTTCGCCTTGTCCTCGCCCGCCGCCAGCAGCCACACCTCACGGGCCGCGCGGATCGCGGGCAGCGTGAGGGAGATCCGGGTCGGCGGCGGCTTGGGGGAGCCGTGCACGCCCACCACGGTGCGCTCCGTCTCCCGCACCGCGGGGTGCTCCGGGAACAGCGACGCCACGTGCGCGTCCGGGCCCACGCCCAGCATGAGCACGTCGAACGCCGGGACGCCGCCGTGGTTGCCGGGGCCGGCCGCCCGGGCCAGCTCCTCGGCGTAGCCCTCCGCCGCCGCCTCGACGTCCGAGCCGAACGGGCCGTCCGACGCGGGCATGGCGTGCACGCGCTCGGGATCCAGCGGAACGGAGTCCAGCAGCGCCTCGCGGGCCTGGGTGACGTTGCGCTCGGGATCGCCGTCCGGCAGGAAGCGCTCGTCGCCCCACCACAGGTCCAGGCGGCTCCAGTCGACGGCGTCGCGTGCGGGTGCCGCGGCCAGCGCGGCCAGCACGCCGTTGCCGTTGCGCCCACCGGTGAGGACCACCGACGCCGACCCCTTCGAGGTCTGCGCGTCGACGATCCTCGTGATCAGCCGGGCCGCCGCGGCCTGGGCCATCAGGTCCTTGTCGCGGTGGACGACCAGTTGCGGAGTGCTCACTTCGCCGCCGCCCTCCGCGTCGCCACCTTCTTGACGCTCCGGGCGGCCGACCGCTGGGCCGGGCCCTTGGCGACGTCCTCCTCGGGCTCCGGCACCGCCACCGGCTCGCCGGACGCCGGCACGGACGCCGACGACCCCTCCAGCCGGTGCACCCCGAACCGCAGCGCCGAGGCGTACGTGTCGTCCGGGTCCAGACGCCGCAGCTCCTCCGCGATCAGCTCGGCGGTGTCCCGCCGCTTCAGCGCCACCGCGCGATCCGGCTGCCCCTGGATGGCCAGCGTCGCCAGCCGCCCGTCGGCGCGGTCCAGGGTGATCGGGCCGCACGTGGTGTCCATGCGGACCCCGGTCAGGCCCGGCCCCGAGGACAGCGTCCGCTTCACCGGCACCCCCAGCCGGTCCGCGAGCCACATCGCGAGCAGCTCACAGCTCGGGTTGAACTCCTCGCCCTGCACCTCGACGGCCTCGACCTCGCAGTCCACCTGGTCGAGGGCCGCCGCGAGCATCGAGCGCCAGGGCGTGATGCGGGTCCACGACAGGTCCGTGTCGCCCGGCGTGTAGGACTCGGCCCGCGCCGCCAGGTCCCGCACCGGCTCCTCGGAGGCGTAGGTGTCGGTGACCCGGCGCTGCGCCAGCGCGCCCAGCGGGTCCTTCGCCGGGTCGAGCGGGGCGTTCACCGGCCACCAGACGACGACCGGCGCGTCCGGCAGCAGCAGCGGCAGGACCACCGACTGGGCGTGGTCGACGACCTCGCCGTGCAGCCGCAGCACGACCGTCTCGCCCGTGCCCGCGTCCGCGCCGACCCGCACCTCGGCGTCCAGGCGCGAGGACGTGCGGTCGCGGGGCGTGCGCGAAACGCGCCGGATGACCACCAGCGTGCGCGAGGGGTGCTCCCGCGAGGCGTCGTTGGCGGCCTTCAGGGCGTCGTACGCGTTCTCCTCGTCGGTGACGATGACCAGCGTCAGCACCATGCCGACGGCCGGTGTGCCGATGGCCCGGCGGCCCTCGACGAGCGCTTTGTTGATCTTGCTGGACGTGGTGTCGGTCAGGTCTATCTTCATGGCCGGCGCCAGCTCCGTCCGTCTCGTGCGAGCATCTCGTCCGCCTCGGCCGGCCCCCACGTGCCCGACGGGTACTGCGCGGGCCTGCCGTGCTGGTCCCAGTACTCCTCGATCGGGTCGAGGATCTCCCAGGACAGCTCGACCTCCTCGGTGCGCGGGAAGAGGTTGGAATCGCCGAGCAGGACGTCGAGGATCAGCCGCTCGTACGCCTCCGGGCTGGACTCCGTGAAGGACTCGCCGTAGGCGAAGTCCATCGACACGTCCCGGATCTCCATCGACGTGCCGGGCACCTTGGAGCCGAAGCGGACGGTGACGCCCTCGTCCGGCTGGACGCGGATGACGACCGCGTTCTGGCCGAGCTCCTCGGTGGCGGTGGTGTCGAAGGGGGAGTGCGGCGCCCGCTGGAAGACCACGGCGATCTCCGTCACACGGCGGCCGAGCCGCTTGCCGGTGCGCAGGTAGAAGGGCACGCCCGCCCAGCGGCGGTTGTCGATGCCCAGCTTGACCGCCGCGTAGGTGTCGGTCTTCGACGCCTTGTCGATGCCCTCTTCCTCGAGGTAGCCGATGACCTTCTCGCCGCCCTGCCAGCCGGCCGCGTACTGCCCGCGCACGGTGGAGGCGCCGAGGTCCTTCGGCAGCCGCACGGCACCCAGCACCTTGGTCTTCTCCGCGGCCAGCGCGTCGGCGTCGAAGGAGGCAGGCTCCTCCATCGCGGTCAGCGCCATCAGCTGCAGCAGGTGGTTCTGGATGACGTCGCGGGCGGCGCCGATGCCGTCGTAGTAGCCGGCGCGGCCGCCGATGCCGATGTCCTCGGCCATCGTGATCTGCACGTGGTCCACGAAGGACCGGTTCCAGATCGGCTCGAACATCTGGTTGGCGAAGCGCAGCGCCAGGATGTTCTGGACGGTCTCCTTGCCCAGGTAGTGGTCGATGCGGAAGACCTGGTCCGGGGCGAAGACCTCGTGCACGATCGCGTTGAGCTCCTCGGCCGACTTCAGGTCGTGGCCGAAGGGCTTCTCGATGACCGCGCGCCGCCAGGACCCGCCCGTCTGGTCGGCCAGCCCGTGCTTCTTCAGCTGCTGGATGACCACGGGGAAGGACTTCGGCGGCACCGACAGGTAGAAGGCGAAGTTGCCGCCCGTGCCCTGTGCCTTGTCGAGCTCCTCGATGGTGCCGCGCAGGCGTTCGAACGCCTCGTCGTCGTCGAAGGTGCCCTGCACGAAGCGCATCCCCTGGATGAGCTGCTGCCAGACCTCCTCACGAAAGGGCGTGCGCGCGTGCGCCTTGACGGCGTCGTGCACGACCTGGGCGAAGTCCTCGTGCTCCCAGTCGCGGCGGGCGAAGCCGACGAGGGAGAAGCCCGGCGGCAGCAGACCCCGGTTGGCGAGGTCGTAGACGGCGGGCATGAGCTTCTTGCGGGACAGGTCGCCCGTGACGCCGAAGATGACCAGGCCCGACGGCCCCGCGATGCGCGGGAGCCGTCGGTCGGCGGGGTCACGGAGCGGGTTCGCTCCGGTACCGGAAGGCCGGGACAAGGTCTCAGCCCTCCGCGGGGGCGAGGCGCTGGAGCTCCGCCTCGGTCGACTTGAGCAGGTCGTTCCAGGACGTCTCGAACTTGTCGACGCCCTCGTCCTCCAGCAGCTGGACCACCTCGGCGTACCCGATGCCGATCCGCTCCAGCGCGTCGAGGTCGGCGCGGGCCTGCTCGTAGGTGCCCCTGATGGTGTCGCCGCGGATCTCACCGTGGTCGGCGACGGCCTCCAGGGTGGCCTCCGGCATGGTGTTGACCGTGTTGGGGGCCACCAGCTCCTCGACGTACATGGTGTCCTTGTACGCCTTGTCCTTCACACCGGTGGAGGCCCACAGCGGACGCTGCTTGTTCGCGCCCGCCTTCTCCAGCGCGGTCCAGCGCTCCGAGGCGAAAACCTCCTCGAACGCCTGGTACGCGAGCCGCGCGTTGGCCACGCCCGCCTTGCCGCGCAGGGCCTTGGCCTCGTCGGTGCCGAGCGCGTCGATCCGCTTGTCGATCTCGGTGTCCACACGGGACACGAAGAAGGAGGCCACGGAGTGGATCTGCGACAGGTCCAGGCCCTTCTCGCGCGCCTTCTCCAGGCCCGTGAGGTAGGCGTCCATGACCGCGCGGTAGCGTTCCAGGGAGAAGATCAGCGTGACGTTGACGCTGATGCCGTTGGCGATCGTCTCGGTGATCGCCGACAGGCCCGCCTGGGTGGCGGGGATCTTGATGAGTGTGTTAGGGCGGTCCACCAGCCAGGCCAGCTGCCGTGCCTCGGCGACGGTGGCCTTGGTGTTGTGCGCGAGGCGCGGGTCGACCTCGATGGAGACCCGGCCGTCGCGGCCGCCGGTGGCGTCGAAGACGGGGCGCATGATGTCGGCGGCGTCCCGGACGTCCGCCGTGGTGATCATGCGGATCGCCTCTTCGACGGTCACCCTGCGGGCGGCGAGGTCGGACAGCTGCTGGTCGTAGCCGTCACCCTGGGAGATCGCCTTCTGGAAGATCGTCGGGTTGGTCGTGACGCCCACGACGTGCTGCTCGTCGATCAGCTCGGCGAGGTTGCCGGACGTGATCCGCTTGCGCGACAGGTCGTCCAGCCAGATCGCGACGCCCTCGTCGGAAAGGCGCTTCAGTGCGTCTGTCATGGAAAGAGTCATCTCCTACGTGTCGTATATGAGCGTCAGCGCTGGGCGGCGGCGAGGGATTCCCGGGCCTTTGCGGCCACGTTCTCCGCGGTGAACCCGAACTCGCGGAAGAGGACCTTGCCGTCGGCGGAGGCACCGAAGTGCTCCAGGGAAACGATGCGACCGGCGTCTCCCACGTACTTGTGCCACGTGAGCCCGACACCCGCCTCGACCGCGACGCGCGCCCTGACGGCAGGCGGCAGCACGCTGTCCCGGTACCCCTGGTCCTGCTCCTCGAACCACTCCACGGACGGCATGGACACCACGCGGGTGGGAACGCCGTCGGCCTGGAGCTGCTCCCGCGCCTCGACGGCGACGTGCACCTCGGACCCGGTGGCGATCAGGATCACCTGCGGCTCCGCGCCGTCCCCGTCGGGTCCTTCGGCCTCGAACAGGACGTAGCCGCCGCGCGCGGCGTCGTCGTTCGGCTCGTACGTCGGCACGCCCTGACGGGTCAGCGCCAGCCCGTGCGGGGCGCCCTTGCCGAACTCCTTGGTCCAGCGGCGCTGGATCTCGCGCCAGGCGATCGCGGTCTCGTTGGCGTCGGCCGGGCGGACGACGTTCAGGCCGGGGATGGCGCGCAGCGAGGCCAGGTGCTCGACCGGCTGGTGGGTCGGGCCGTCCTCGCCGAGGCCGATGGAGTCGTGCGTCCACACGTACGTCACCGGCAGGTGCATCAGGGCCGACAGGCGCACCGCGTTGCGCATGTAGTCGGAGAAGACGAGGAACGTGCCCCCGTAGACGCGGGTGTTGCCGTGCAGCGTGATGCCGTTCAGCTCCGCGCCCATGGAGTGCTCGCGGATGCCGAAGTGGATCGTGCGGCCGTACGGGCTCGCCTCCGGGAGCGGGTTGCCCGCCGGGAGGAACGACGACGTCTTGTCGATCGTCGTGTTGTTCGAGCCGGCCAGGTCGGCGGAGCCGCCCCACAGCTCGGGGATCACCTCGCCGAGCGCCTGCAGCACCTTGCCGGAGGCGGCGCGGGTGGCGACGGCCTTGCCGGCCTCGAAGACCGGGATCTTCTCCTCCCAGCCGGTGGGCAGCTCGGCGGCGCTGATCCGGTCGAACTCGGCGGCGCGCCGGGGATTGGCCTCGCGCCACTCCTGCAGGCTCTTCTCCCAGGTGGCCTTGGCCTGGCGGCCGCGCTCCAGGGCCTGGCGGGTGTGGTTCAGGACCTCCTCGGAGACCTCGAAGGTCCGCTCCGGGTCGAAACCGAGGACGCGCTTGGTGGCCGCGACCTCCTCGTCGCCCAGCGCCGAGCCGTGTGCGGCCTCGGTGTTCTGCGCGTTCGGGGCGGGCCAGGCGATGATCGAGCGCATCGCGATGAAGGACGGCCGGTCGGTGACGGACCTGGCCTCCTGCAGCGCCGCGTAGAGGGCCTGCGGGTCGAGGTCCCCGTTCTCCCGGGGCTCCACCCGCTGCACGTGCCAGCCGTAGGCCTCGTAGCGCGCGGTGGTGTCCTCGGAGACGGCCGTCTCGGTGTCGCCCTCGATCGAGATGTGGTTGTCGTCCCACAGCAGGATCAGGTTGCCGAGCTTCTGGTGACCGGCCAGCGAGGACGCCTCGGCGGAGATGCCCTCCTGCAGGCAGCCGTCACCGGCGATGCAGTAGACGAAGTGGTCGAAGGGCGACTCGCCCTCGGGGGCGTCCGGGTCGAACAGGCCGCGCTCGTAGCGGGCCGCCATCGCCATGCCCACCGCGTTGGCGACACCCTGGCCGAGCGGACCGGTCGTGGTCTCCACGCCCCGGGTGTGCCCGTACTCCGGGTGGCCCGGCGTCTTCGAGCCCCAGGTGCGGAAGGACTTGAGGTCGTCCAGCTCCAGGCCGAAGCCGGCCAGGTACAGCTGGGTGTAGAGGGTCAGGGAGGAGTGGCCGGCGGACAGCACGAAGCGGTCGCGCCCCACCCACTGCGGATCGGCCGGGTCGTGCCGCATCACCTTCTGGAAGAGGGTGTAGGCGGCGGGGGCCAGGCTCATCGCCGTACCGGGATGGCCGTTGCCGACCTTCTGTACGGCGTCGGCGGCCAGGATGCGCGCGGTGTCCACCGCGCGCTCGTCCAGCTCGGTCCACTCGAGCTCTGTGGTGGTCGGCTTGGTGCTCACCCTGGGTCAGGGCTCCTCTCCACATGTCGGTTGCCGGGGTACGTGCGCCCACCGGCTGCCGGCGCATCGGCGCCGGCCGGCCGCTGTTGAGCCTATCCCCTAACAACCTGCCTTTTTCCGCGTCGCCGCGGAGTGCCGGGACTCTCCGAACTTCCGCCTGTCCACCGGCCCGCATCCCATTCGACACATGAATACGACGGCGCTCATCCGACTGCTCAATCGAGCGTCCGTACGCCCCGTCGGGCCACACGGTCCAACACCACCGGACCCCCGCGAATGTCCGGGTCTGGGCAACGTCTACAGTGGCGTGGTACGCGCGAGCCTTTACCGTGCATTCACAGGGGAGGGCTCGCTGGGATGTCTCTGTCAGGGGTGTGCGTGACGGCCGTCGAATCCCGTCCAGCGGATGGGGGTCCCTCCCGTGCCGTCCAGGCAATGGGGGAACTCGGTGCGAACGAGAGCCCGATCCGCCGGCCGTTCGGGACCCGCGTCAAGGCATTCGTGGCGCTGACCAAGCCGCGGATCATCGAGCTGCTGCTGATCACCACCGTTCCGGTGATGTTCCTCGCGCAGCAGGGCGTGCCCGACCTGGGGCTGGTGCTGCTCACCTGCCTCGGCGGCTACCTCTCCGCGGGCGGCGCGAACGCGCTGAACATGTACATCGACCGCGACATCGACGCCCTGATGGACCGCACCTCGCAGCGTCCGCTGGTCACCGGAGCGGTCAGCCCGCGCGAGTGCCTGGCCTTCGGCATCACGCTGGGCGTGGTCTCGACGCTGCTGTTCGGCCTCACGGTCAACTGGCTGTCGGCGTGGCTGTCGCTCGGAGCGCTCCTCTTCTACGTCGTCGTCTACACGATGATCCTCAAGCGGCGCACCTCGCAGAACATCGTCTGGGGCGGCATCGCCGGCTGCATGCCGGTCCTCATCGGCTGGTCCTCGGTCACCGACTCCCTGTCGTGGGCGCCGGTCATCCTCTTCCTGGTCATGTTCTTCTGGACGCCGCCGCACTACTGGCCGCTGTCCATGAAGGTGAAGGACGACTACGCGCGCGTGGGCGTGCCGATGCTCCCGGTCGTCGCCTCCAACAAGGTGGTCGCCCGGCAGATCGTGGTCTACAGCTGGGTGATGGTCGGCGTGTCGCTGCTGCTGACGCCGCTCGGCTACACCGGCTGGTTCTACACCGCGGTGGCGCTCGCGGCGGGCGGCTGGTGGCTGTGGGAGGCGCACGCGCTGCAGAACCGCGCCAAGGCCGAGGTGACCGGCGCGAAGCTCAAGGAGATGCGCCTGTTCCACTGGTCCATCACCTATGTGTCGCTGCTGTTCGTGGCGGTCGCGGTGGACCCCTTCCTGCGGTAGTTCCCGCGGTCGGGGGCGCCGGGCCTCCGAGCGCCCCCGGGTGACGGGGCACCGGGCCGGACGGGTGGGCGGGGGAGCGTGGTCAAGGCCACGGACCCCGCCCGTCGCCGTCCGCTCTACCCGTCGGTAGCATCTGGGCATGGCAGACACGCAGCAGGTTGAGCCCGGAGCCGAGCGCAAGGTGGCGCGGCTCGCCAAGCAGATCAGCTCCTTCGCCAGGGCCCACGGCGGCGCCGAGGGCCAGGTGGCCTACCTCGGGCAGTGCGGCGCCCGCATCGTCCTCGTCGGTGAGGACGGCGCCTGGGGCGACGTCGTGGCCCCCAGCCACGCCCTCGCCCAGCGGGCGGTGGAGAAGGCCGGCATCACCGTCCACGAGACCTTCGACGGCGAGTTCGCGGCCAAGGTGCGGACGGGCCCGTACGAGTGGACGCGCATGGCGGGCATCCAGGTGGGCGGCCCCAGCAACGGCTGACGGCCGCCGGACGGCCGTACGCCGCGGAGCAACACCTGACGCCGGCTTCACCCGTTGGGACCGTAGGAGCGGGGGGCCCGGCGACGGGCCCCGGGGAGCGCACGGTCCGGCCCCGGGGATTCCGGATGACCGAAACGCCGTCCCTCGTGGACCAGTACTGCCCGGCGTGCTGAGAACGGAGCTGGGCCTCGGCACGTTCGAGGCCCGGCTCGCCCGGCCGAGGGCCCGCCCGCGGCGGGCACCACCCTGCTCGACACGCGGACCGGCTTCGCCGTCCGCCGCCGGTGCCCTCCGCTGCTCGGTCTGGAGCCGCACTGCCCACCGGCCCGCTACCCCGCCCGGCGCCGCGAGCTCGGGGTCCTGGAAGCCGGCCGCAGACTGCTGCGCGGCAGCGGCATCACCACCTGTCTCGTGGACACCGCCCTGCCCGGCGATCTGACCGGGCCCACCGAGATGGCGTCCACGGGCGACGCCGCCGCCCACGAGATCGTCCGTCCGCCTGGAGCTCCTCGGCGAGCAGGTGGCCGACACCTCCGGCACCGTCGAGTCCTTCCTCGCCCCACCTCGCCGAGTCGGTGCAGGGCGCCGCCGCGCACGCCGTCGCCTTCACCCGCGTTGCGGGCCTGCGCCACGGCCTGGCCCTCGCGCCCGAGCCGCCGGGACCCGGGGAGGTGCGGGGCGCCGCGGCCCGCTGGCCGGCCGCACGCCGGGCCGGGGACGAGCTGGGCGATCCGGTGCTGCTGCGGCACCTGCTGTGGATCGCCGTCGCCTCGGGACGGCCGCTCCAACTCCACGCCGGGCCCGGCGAGCCGGGCCCGCGCCGGCCTTGCCGACCCGGTGCTGCTGACCGGGTTCGTCCGTGCCACCGCCGGCCTCGGCACCGATCTCGTCCTGCTGCACGGCTACCCGTACCACCGCCACGCGGCCCACATCGCCGACGTCTTCCCGCACGTGACGCCGACTCGGGCGCCGCGCCGGCGCGCACCCGGGGCCCGGGCCGCGACGGTCCTGGCCGAGATCCCGGAGCTGGCCCCCTTCGGCAAGGTCCTGTTCCCCAGCGGGGCTCAGGGGCTGCCCGAGCTGCACGAGGTGGGGGCGCGGCTGTTTTGCGAGGCGCTGGACCGGGTGCTCACCGCCTGGGTGGCCGAGGGAGCCTGGTCGCCGGGGGACGGCCAGTGGGTGGCGCGACTGATCGCCGCGGACAACGCGCGGAGGGTCTACGGGCTGGACCGAGCCGCTGCGCCCGCGTCGGACTGAGCCACCGCGCCCGCGTCGGACCGAGCCGCCGGGCCCGCCCGCGTCAGACCTTCGTCAGGGCCGCCGCTGCCGACGAGGGACCTGACCGGTCCGCCACCGCCACGGGGCGCTCGCGCAGCGACAGCAGCACCCGCAGCACCCCGATCCACACCAGGCACGACCCCAGCATGTGCGCGCCCACCAGGACCTCCGGCAGGTGGGTGAAGTACTGCACGTAGCCGATCACGCCCTGCGCGAGCAGGACCAGGAACAGCTCGCGGGTGCGGCGCAGCGGGCCGCTCGGCGCGTCGACCGCCTTGAGGACGAACCACAGGGCGAACGTCAGCGACACCACGATCCAGGCCAGCACCGCGTGCAGCTTGGTGACCGCCTCCCAGTCGACGGGGATCCGCGGTACCTGCTGGGAGTCGCCCGCGTGCGGGCCCGCCCCCGTGACGACCGTGCCCGCCGCGACCAGCAGGCCGGCGGCGACGGTCAGGAACCACACCAGCTGCTGCACGGCCTTGCCGACCAGCGGCCGGGGCGCCGCGTCGCCCTCCCGGGTGCGCTGCCACATCACCGTGGCGACCGTGATGAGCGCCGTGGACAGCAGGAAGTGCGCCGCGACGGTGTACGGGTTCAGGCCGACGAGGACCACGATGCCGCCGAGCACCGCGTTGCCCATGACCACCCAGAACTGCGCCCAGCCCAGCCGCGTGAGGCCACGCCGCCACGGCTTCTGCGAGCGCGCCGCGACGATCGCCCAGCCGACGGCCGCGCACAGCACGTACGTCAGCATGCGGTTGCCGAACTCGATGACGCCGTGCAGGCCCATCGCGCTCGTGGTGGTGAGCGAGTCGGCGGTGCACTTGGGCCACGTCGGGCAGCCGAGGCCGGAGCCGGTCAGCCGGACGGCGCCGCCGGTGACGACGATGACCACGGCCATCACGAGCGCGGCGAGGGCCGCGCGCTGGACGGTCCGCGGGCGGGGGGTCCAGCGTGCGGCGACGAAGGCGAGCGGGTTGCGCGCCGCGGACGCGGCGTCGGCACGGGTCAGGTTCGGCACGTCGTCCATGGTAGGGGGCCGCTTGTGCACACTTTCACGAGGGTCCACCGCCGGCTACTCCCAGCGGAAGAACCGGCCGGCGGCCGCGAGCCCCGCGACCGCCCACACGGCCAGCACCGCCAGGTCGCCCCACGGCATGCCGGCGCCGTGCTGGAGCACGTCCCGCAGCCCGTCCGACAGGGCGGAGATCGGCAGCAGCCCGAGCACGTCCTGGGCGGCGGAGGGGAACTTCTCCAGCGGGACGATCACGCCGCCGCCGACGAGCAGCAGCAGGAAGACCAGGTTCGCGGCGGCCAGCGTGGCCTCCGCCTTGAGGGTGCCCGCCATCAGCAGGCCGAGCCCCGAGAAGGCGGCCGTCCCGAGGACCAGCAGGAGGACGACGGCCGCCGCGCTGCCGTGCGGGGACCAGCCCAGGGCGAACGCGATCACCGTCAGCAGGACGATCTGCAGGACCTCCGTGACCAGCACCGACGCCGTCTTGGCCGTCATCAGGCCCCAGCGCGGCAGCGGCGAGGAGGCCAGCCGCTTCAGCACCCCGTAACGGCGCTCGAAGCCGGTGGCGATGGCCTGCCCCGTGAACGCCGTCGACATCACGGCGAGGGCCAGGACGCCGGGGGCGAGGAAGTCGACGGCCTCGCCCGCGCCGGTGTCCACGATGTCCACCGAGCTGAACACCACGAGCAGCAGCGTCGGGATGACCACGGTCAGCAGCAGCTGCTCGCCGTTGCGCAGCAGCATCCTCGTCTCCAGCGCCGCCTGCGCCGCGATCATGCGGTGCAGCGGGGCGGCGCCGGGCTTCGGCGCGTAGGTGCCGGTGGCGGTCATGAGCGCAGCTCCTTGCCGGTCAGCTCCAGGAAGACGTCCTCCAGGCTGTGCCGCTCCACGGAGATCCGGTCCGGCATCACCCCGTGCTGCGCGCACCACGACGTGACCGTGGCGAGCAGCTGCGGGTCGACCTTGCCGACGATCCGGTAGGAGCCGGGCGTCAGCTCGGCGGCGGCGCAGTCCGCGGGCAGCGCCTTCAGCAGGGACCCGACGTCCAGGCCCGGGCGGCCGGCGAAGCGCAGGGTGTTCTCGGCGCCGCCGCGGCACAGCTCCTCCGGCGACCCCTGGGCGATGACCCGGCCGGCGTCGATGATCGCGACGTCGTCGGCGAGCTGCTCGGCCTCCTCCATGTAGTGCGTCGTGAGGACGACGGACACGCCGTCGTCGCGCAGGTCGCGCACCAGGTCCCAGGTGGCCCGGCGGGCCTGCGGGTCCAGGCCCGCCGTGGGCTCGTCGAGGAACACCAGCTCGGGGCGGCCCACCACGGCCATCGCCAGGGCCAGGCGCTGCTGCTGCCCGCCGGACAGACGGCGGTACGACGTCCGCCCGCAGGAACCGAGCCCCAGCCGCTCGATCAGGGCGTCCACGTCCAGCGGGTGGGCGTGCAGCCTGGCGACGTGGCGCAGCATCTCGTCCGCCCGCGCGCCGGAGTACACGCCCCCGGACTGGAGCATCACGCCGATGCGGGGGCGCAGCTCGGCGGACTGTCCCACCGGGTCGAGGCCCAGGACGCGCACCGTGCCGGAATCCGGCTTCCGGTACCCCTCGCAGGTCTCGACCGTGGTCGTCTTGCCCGCGCCGTTGGGACCGAGCACGGCGGTCACGCCCGCCCGGGCCACCAGGTCGAGGCCGTCCACCGCGGTCTTCGTGCCGTACCGCTTCACCAGGGCCCGAACCTCGATGATCGGGTGTGTCGCGAAGCGTCTCCCGGGGGGGTGGTGGTCGGGAGACGGGTGGGCGGGCTCACTTCGCATGACTCCAGAGTCTAGGTAGGTCCCGCCGGGCTCAGACGCGCGGGTGCGGGAACTCCTCCTCCCGGGGCCGGTGCAGCGCGAGCCACCGCTGCGCGTAGGCCACGGCGTCCGCGACGGGGAACAGCCGCACGTCGGCCGCGCCCACCCTGCCCCGCAGGACCGGACGGTCGCGTTCGAAGTCGTGGCCGAGTTCGTCGAACCCCTCGGAGCTGATCGACACCTCGGTCACGACCTCCCACCCGTCAGGACCGGGCCGGCCCACCGCGGCGAGTGGCGCCGGTATCCGGTACTCGGCCAGGTGGAAGCTGGTGCACGAGCCGTATCCGGCGCCGAGCAGCAGGACCCGGGCGCCGAGCGTCTCGAGCGCGGCCAGCGGGCTCCGCTCGCCGAGCCGGCAGTCCCGGGCGTGCCCCCGGACGATCCGGGCGGCGCGCGGGCCGACCGCGGCGAAGGAGGTGTGGGGGTGGGCGCTGCGCAGGGCGCCCGGCCAGGTGCGGACCGTCTCCGGCACCACCCCGACGCCGAGCGAGGGCGTGGTCAGCGGATCGTAGACGGGCATCGCGGCCCGGATGCCCTCCCACCACTCCTCGGGCACCGGGGGATTGCTCCACCCCGCCGGGTCCGTCAGGTGGCCGGACTGGGTGGGGACCACGAGGGTGCCGTCCGGGCCGAGCGCGTCGAGCAGCCCCTGGACGACCGTGACGACTCCGCCGCAGACCCAGCCGAGCGACCTCAGTGAGGAGTGCACCAGCAGGGTCTCCCCGGGGCGGACGCCCGCCTCGCGCAGTTCGGCGGCGAGGCTGTCCCGGGTCACGAGTGGGCCGGTCGGGAAGGGTTTCGGCATGGTGGAGCAGTCTTCCGCAAGCGAAGTCCAGGCGCCAGCGGCGGCCGGCCGGACCGGGCCCGGCGACCGGCCCGACCGGGCCCGCTGCCGAGCCGCCCACCGTCTCCGCAGGTCGCATTAGGCGGACCTAAGTGACGCAGGGCACCGTCCGCTGATCCGGACGGCGCTTGTCACTGTCTCGGGAATTACGCAACAATGGCGTTGTGAAAAACGTCGGCGAGGCTCGGGAGACCCCCACGGGGGCCCCTCAGGAGGAGTCCGCGACCGGTGAGCGCTCCACGCGCAACCGCGTCGCGCGGTCCGTCCTGGACCACGGCCCGTCGACCGTCGCCGAGCTGGCCGGGCGGCTGGGACTCACCCAGGCGGCCGTACGGCGCCATCTGGACGCCCTGACCGCCGACGGCGTCGTGGAGGCGCGGGAGCAGCGGGTCTACGGCACGCGCACGCGTGGCCGCCCCGCCAAGGTCTTCGCCCTCACCGACTGCGGCCGGGACGCCTTCGACCAGTCGTACGACAAGCTGGCGGCGGACGCTCTGCGCTTCATCCAGGAGCGGTTCGGCGGGGACGAGGCCGTCGTCGCCTTCGCGCGCGCGAGGTTCGCCGGGCAGGCGGCCGCCTACCGCCGGGCGATCGAGGCCGCCGGTCCCGACGAGCGCGCCGGAGCGCTGGCCAAGGCGCTGACCGCGGACGGGTACGCTGCTACCGCGCGGAGCGCGCCCGACCCCCGGCAGGGTGAGCAGCTGTGCCAGCACCACTGCCCGGTCGCCCACGTCGCCGAGCAGTTCCCCCAGCTGTGCGAGGCCGAGACCCAGTTCTTCGCCGAGCTGCTGGGCACCCACGTCCAGCGGCTGGCCACCATCGCGCACGGCGACGGCGTCTGCACGACGTTCATCCCGAAGACTTCCAAGACCCATCAGAACGCATCCGCAAGCACGGCCGGGAGGAACCCCGCATGACTCTCCCCACGGAGACTGCCCACCCCGAACTCGAGGGCCTGGGCAAGTACGAATACGGCTGGGCCGACCGAGACGTGGCCGGCGCGTCGGCGCGCCGCGGTCTGAACGAGGAGGTCGTCCGCGACATCTCGGACAAGAAGTCCGAGCCGGAGTGGATGACCAAGCTGCGTCTGAAGGGCCTGAAGCTCTTCGAGAAGAAGCCCATGCCGAACTGGGGCTCGGACCTGTCGGGGATCGACTTCGACAACATCAAGTACTTCGTGCGCTCCACGGAGAAGCAGGCGGAGTCCTGGGAGGACCTGCCCGAGGACATCAAGAACACGTACGACAAGCTCGGCATCCCGGAGGCGGAGAAGCAGCGCCTCGTCGCGGGTGTCGCGGCCCAGTACGAGTCGGAGGTCGTCTACCACCAGATCCGCGAGGACCTGGAGGAGCAGGGCGTCATCTTCCTCGACACGGACACCGCGCTGAAGGAGCACCCGGAGCTCTTCAAGGAGTACTTCGGCACGGTCATCCCCGCCGGTGACAACAAGTTCGCCGCGCTGAACACGGCCGTGTGGTCCGGCGGCTCCTTCATCTACGTGCCGAAGGGTGTGCACGTGGAGATCCCGCTCCAGGCCTACTTCCGCATCAACACGGAGAACATGGGCCAGTTCGAGCGGACCCTGATCATCGTCGACGAGGGCGCCTACGTGCACTACGTCGAGGGCTGCACCGCCCCGATCTACAAGTCGGACTCGCTGCACTCCGCGGTCGTCGAGATCATCGTCAAGAAGAACGCCCGCTGCCGGTACACGACCATCCAGAACTGGTCGAACAACGTCTACAACCTGGTCACCAAGCGCGCCGTGGCCTACGAGGGCGCGACCATGGAGTGGGTCGACGGCAACATCGGCTCCAAGGTGACGATGAAGTACCCGGCCGTCTACCTGATGGGCGAGCACGCCAAGGGCGAGACCCTGTCCATCGCCTTCGCCGGCGAGGGCCAGCACCAGGACGCGGGCGCCAAGATGGTCCACATGGCCCCCAACACCTCGTCCAACATCGTCTCCAAGTCGGTGGCGCGCGGTGGCGGTCGCACCTCCTACCGTGGTCTGATCGAGATCGGCGAGGGCGCCGCCGGGTCGAAGTCGAACGTGCTGTGCGACGCGCTGCTCGTCGACACCGTCTCCCGCTCGGACACCTACCCCTACGTGGACGTCCGTGAGGACGACGTGTCCATGGGCCACGAGGCCACCGTCTCCAAGGTCTCCGACGACCAGCTCTTCTACCTGATGAGCCGCGGCCTGTCGGAGAACGAGGCCATGGCGATGATCGTGCGCGGCTTCGTCGAGCCGATCGCCAAGGAGCTGCCCATGGAGTACGCGCTGGAGCTCAACCGGCTGATCGAGCTGCAGATGGAGGGCGCGGTCGGCTGACGCGCCGCCCGTCCCCGTTAGCAGACGGCCCGCCCCCGGGCGGGCCGGTGATCGCACCCGTTTCAAGAAAGCGAGCAGAACGACAGCCATGGCTGAGGCCCAGAACTCCCCCATCCCCGGATCCGCCCGGGCGGGTGGCCCCCCACCCGTGGGGTCGACGACCTCCGGCTCGATCGCGGTGGCCGCCGAGTCGACCGTCGCCACGCGCATGAGTGCGCCGCCGTCCTTCGACGTGGCGGACTTCCCGGTCCCCCACGGCCGTGAGGAGGAGTGGCGCTTCACCCCGCTGGAGCGGCTGCGCGGCCTGCACGACGGGACCGCCGTCGTCACCGGCGACGGCGTCAAGGTCGAGGTGCAGGCGCCCGAGGGCGTCACCGTCGAGGCCGTCGGCCGCGACGACGTGCGGCTCGGCCGCGCGGGCGTCCCGGCGGACCGCGTCGCCGCCCAGGCGTACTCCGGTTTCGAGAAGGCCTCGGTCGTGACCGTGCCGAAGGAGACCGTGCTCACCGAGCCGGTCCGCATCGCGGTGCACGGCCAGGGCGGGACCGCCTTCGCCCACCAGGTGATCGAACTCGGCGCGTTCGCCGAGGCCGTCGTGGTCATCGACCACACCGGTGACGCGGTGCTCGCCGCCAATGTCGAGTACGTCCTCGGCGACGGCGCCAAGCTGACCGTCGTCTCCGTCCAGGACTGGGACGACAAGGCCGTCCACGTCGCCCAGCACAACGCCCTCGTCGGCCGGGACGCCTCGTTCAAGTCGGTCGTCGTCACCTTCGGCGGTGACGTGGTCCGCCTGCACCCGCGCGTGGCCTACGCCGGCACCGGCGGCGAGGCCGAGCTGTTCGGCCTGTACTTCACCGACCAGGGCCAGCACCAGGAGCACCGCCTCCTGGTCGACCACAACACCCCGCACTGCAAGTCGAACGTCGTCTACAAGGGCGCGCTCCAGGGCGACAGCGCCCACGCGGTGTGGATCGGCGACGTGCTCATCGAGGCCAAGGCCGAGGGCACCGACACCTACGAGATGAACCGCAACCTGGTCCTGACGGACGGCGCGCGGGTCGACTCGGTCCCGAACCTGGAGATCGAGACCGGCGAGATCGTCGGCGCCGGCCACGCCAGCGCCACCGGCCGCTTCGACGACGAGCAGCTCTTCTACCTGATGGCCCGCGGAATCCCCGAGCTCGAGGCGCGGCGCCTCGTCGTCCGCGGCTTCTTCGCCGAGCTGGTCCAGCAGATCGGCGTCGGCGACATCGAGGAGCGCCTGCTCGTCAAGATCGAAGAGGAGCTGGAGGCGTCGGTCGCATGACTGACTCATCGGCGTTCGTCCGCGTCTGCGGGCTGGGCGAGCTGGAGGAGGACACCCCGAAGCGGGTGGAACTCGACGGCACGCCCCTCTCGGTCGTCCGGACCGCGGGCGAGGTGTTCGCCATCCACGACATCTGCTCCCACGCGAACGTCTCGCTCGCCGAGGGCGAGGTGGACGACTGCCACATCGAGTGCTGGCTGCACGGCTCGCGCTTCGACCTGCGCTCCGGCAAGCCCGACAGTCTTCCCGCGACGCGCCCCGTCCCCGTATACCCCGTAAAGATCGAAGGGGACGACGTGCTCGTCTCCCTCACCCAGGAGTCCTGAGGCACCCATGGCAACGCTTGAAATCCGAGACCTGCACGTCACCGTCGAGGCCGACAACGCCACGAAGGAGATCCTCAAGGGCGTCGACCTCACCGTGAAGCAGGGCGAGACGCACGCCATCATGGGCCCCAACGGCTCGGGCAAGTCGACCCTCGCCTACTCGCTCGCGGGTCACCCCAAGTACACGATCACCGGCGGCACCGTGCTGCTCGACGGCGAGGACGTGCTGGAGATGTCCGTCGACGAGCGCGCCCGCGCGGGCCTGTTCCTGGCCATGCAGTACCCGGTCGAGGTGCCCGGTGTCTCCGTCTCCAACTTCCTGCGCACCTCCGCCACCGCGATCCGCGGCGAGGCGCCCAAGCTGCGCACCTGGGTGAAGGAGGTCAAGGAGGCCATGGAGCGCCTGCACATGGACCCCTCCTTCGCCGAGCGCAACGTCAACGAGGGTTTCTCCGGCGGTGAGAAGAAGCGCCACGAGATCCTCCAGCTGGAGCTGCTCAAGCCGAAGATCGCGATCCTCGACGAGACCGACTCCGGCCTGGACGTCGACGCGCTGCGCGTGGTCTCCGAGGGCGTCAACCGCGTCCGCGAGTCCGGCGAGGTCGGCACCCTGCTGATCACGCACTACACGCGCATCCTGCGCTACATCAAGCCCGACTTCGTCCACGTCTTCTCCGCCGGCCGGATCGTGGAGTCCGGCGGCGCCGAGCTCGCCGACAAGCTGGAGGACGAGGGCTACGAGGCATACACGAAGGGTGGCGCATCCGCGTGACACAGCTGCCGGGCCTCCTCGACACCGAGGCGATCCGCAAGGACTTCCCGATCCTGGACCGCGTGCTCCACGACGGGAGGAAACTCGTCTACCTCGACAACGCGGCGACCTCGCAGACTCCGCGCCAGGTGATCGACGTCCTGGACGAGTACTACGAACAGCACAACGCCAACGTCCACCGCGGCGTGCACGTGCTGGCCGAGGAGGCCACGGCGCTGTACGAGGGCGCGCGCGACAAGGTCGCCGCGTTCATCAACGCGCCGAGCCGCGACGAGGTGATCTTCACCAAGAACGCCTCGGAGTCGCTCAACCTCGTGGCCAACATGCTCGGCTGGGCCGACGAGCCCTACCGGGTGGATCACGAGACCGAGATCGTCATCACGGAGATGGAGCACCACTCCAACATCGTGCCCTGGCAGCTGCTGGCGCAGCGCACGGGCGCGAAGCTGAAGTGGTTCGGCCTGACCGACGACGGCCGTCTCGACCTGTCGAACCTGGACGAGGTCATCACGGAGAAGACGAAGATCGTCTCCTTCGTGCTGGTGTCCAACATCCTGGGCACCGTGAACCCGGTCGAGGCGATAGTGCGCCGCGCCCAGGAGGTCGGCGCCCTCGTGTGCGTCGACGCCTCGCAGGCCGCGCCGCACATGCCGCTGGACGTGCAGGCCCTCCAGGCCGACTTCGTGGCCTTCACCGGCCACAAGATGTGCGGTCCGACCGGCATCGGCGTGCTCTGGGGCCGGCAGGAGCTCCTGGAGGACCTGCCCCCGTTCCTGGGCGGCGGCGAGATGATCGAGACGGTGTCGATGCACTCGTCGACCTACGCGCCCGCGCCGCACAAGTTCGAGGCGGGCACGCCCCCGATCGCCCAGGCCGTCGGTCTCGGCGCGGCGATCGACTACCTCGACTCGATCGGCATGGACAAGATCCTCGCCCACGAGCACGCGCTCACCGAGTACGCGGTCAAGCGGCTGGCGGAGGTCCCCGACCTGCGCATCATCGGCCCGACCACGGCCGAGGACCGGGGCGCGGCGATCTCGTTCACGCTCGGGGACATCCACCCGCACGACGTCGGCCAGGTCCTCGACGAGCAGGGCATCGCGGTCCGGGTCGGCCACCACTGCGCCCGCCCCGTCTGCCTGCGCTACGGAATTCCTGCGACCACGCGAGCGTCGTTCTATCTGTACTCCACGCCGGCCGAGATCGACGCACTGGTCGAGGGGCTGGAGCACGTAAGGAACTTCTTCGGCTGAGAGGCGTCGACAGACCGTGCTGTGTATGCCCGGGGGACAGTCCCCGGACCCCCGGCCGACAGGCCACGCAACGGACCTGAGATCGCGAGGTTGGTCGTCGTGAAACTGGACTCCATGTACCAGGAAGTCATCCTGGACCACTACAAGAACCCGCACGGGCGTGGTCTGAGGGATGGCGACGCCGAGGTGCACCATGTGAACCCGACGTGCGGCGACGAGATCACCCTTCGCGTGAAGTACGACGGCACGACCATCGAGGACGTCTCGTACGAGGGGCAGGGCTGCTCCATCAGCCAGGCCTCCGCCTCCGTGCTGAACGAACTGTTGGTCGGCAAGGAACTGGCCGAGGCGCAGAGGATCCAGGAGACGTTCCTGGAGCTGATGCAGTCCAAGGGCCGGATCGAGCCCGACGACGCCATGGAGGACGTCCTGGAGGACGCGGTCGCGTTCGCCGGGGTGTCCAAGTACCCGGCCCGGGTCAAGTGCGCCCTCCTGAGCTGGATGGCGTGGAAGGACGCGACGGCCCAGGCGCTGGCCGACGGCGACGCCGAAAGGAAGACGGCATGAGCGACACCGTGGAGATGAAGCCGGCCTCGGAGGAGGAGCTCCGTGAGGCCCTGATGGACGTCGTCGACCCCGAGCTGGGCATCGACGTCGTCAACCTCGGCCTGATCTACGGCATCCACATCGACGAGGCCAACATCGCCACCGTCGACATGACGCTGACGTCGGCGGCCTGCCCGCTGACGGACGTGATCGAGGACCAGGCCAGGTCCGCCACCGACGGCCTCGTCAGCGAGCTGCGCATCAACTGGGTCTGGATGCCGCCGTGGGGCCCGGACAAGATCACCGACGACGGCCGCGAGCAGCTGCGCGCGCTCGGGTTCAACGTCTGAGACCCACCGGCCGGTGAAACGGCGGCGTCCCCCCGCGGGACGCCGCCGTTCCGCGTCTCCGCCCCGCGGCCCGGCAGGTGAGACGCGGTTCGCACGTGCCGCGCCGGCCACGTTAGGTTTCCCCTATGACCGACACGACTGCTCCTCGCCCCACCGGCGCCGTGGCCGCCGGCCTCGCCACGATCGCCTCCGACGGCACCGTCCTCGACACCTGGTTCCCCGCGCCCGAGCTGGCAGCCGAGCCCGGCCCGTCCGGCACCGAGCGGCTGTCCGCGGAGCAGGCCACGCAGCTGCTCGGCGGCGGCGCGACCGCGGCGATCGGGCCGGACGCCCGCCGGGGCGTCGAGGTGGTCGCGGTCCGCACGGTCATCGCCTCCCTGGACGACAAGCCGATCGACGCGCACGACGTCTACCTGCGCCTGCACCTGCTCTCGCACCGCCTGGTCAGGCCGCACGGGCAGAGCCTGGACGGCATCTTCGGCTTCCTCGCCAACGTCGCCTGGACCTCGCTCGGCCCGGTCGCCGTCGACGACGTCGAGAAGGTGCGCCTCAACGCCCGCGCCGAGGGCCTGCACCTGCAGGTGACCTCCATCGACAAGTTCCCCCGCATGACGGACTACGTCGTGCCGAAGGGCGTCCGCATCGCCGACGCCGACCGGGTGCGCCTCGGCGCCCACCTGGCCGAGGGCACCACGGTCATGCACGAGGGCTTCGTGAACTTCAACGCCGGCACGCTCGGCACCTCCATGGTCGAGGGCCGCATCTCCGCCGGTGTCGTGGTCGGCGACGGCTCGGACATCGGCGGCGGCGCGTCCACCATGGGCACCCTGTCCGGCGGCGGCAACGTGATCATCTCCATCGGCGAGCGCTGCCTGATCGGCGCCGAGGCGGGCGTGGGCATCGCGCTCGGCGACGAGTGCGTGGTCGAGGCCGGCCTCTACGTCACCGCGGGCACCCGCGTGACCATGCCCGACGGCCAGATCGTCAAGGCGCGTGAACTCTCCGGCGCCTCCCACATCCTCTTCCGCCGCAACTCGGTCACCGGCGCGGTCGAGGCCCGCCCGAACAACGCGGTGTGGGGCGGTCTGAACGAGATCCTGCACAGCGCCAACTGACGGCCGGCGGCCGTGCGCCCCGGGGCCGCCCCGCGCGGTTCTGCCCGCCGCCGAGCCGTCGGCGCGTGTCCGCCCCTGGGCCGCCCCCACCCGCCGCCGAGTCGTTCGGCGCCGGTCGCCGCACAACGCCCTCCCATCGCTCCTTCCGGCGGCCCGGGAGGGCGTTGTGGCGGGACGGGCGGATCCGCGGACGGCGTCCCGGCCGGACGGCGGTCCCCGTGAGCCGGTGGGGTGCCTGCCGGACACGCCCGGCGCCGGCGCGGCGTCCGCCGGGCCGGCCCCGATGGGCGGACCGTCCGCCGGTGAGTCACCATGGCCGTACGGTCACCGACGCGCGGTCATGGGAGGCGCCATGAAGCTCGGCAAGGCACTGGCCACAGGAGTGGCGGAGGAGCGGCCGGAGATCACCGACGAGGGACCCGAAGCCCCCGACAAGGTCGAGGAGTCGCAGGCCGCCGCCCATGAAGAGGTTCCGGCGGCACGATGAGGCTGCGGCTGCCCGCGGAACACCCGGCCCAGCCGCCGGCCGGATACAAGATCGCCTACCCGGTGCTGTCCCCGGACGGCGCCCGGGCCGGGTTCACCGGCGTGTCGCTCGGCGGGGCGCTGCCCTACGGCGTCCTCGACGACGCGGCCTGCGTCTACGGCCGCCGGCACCGCCCCCCGGCCCGCCTGTGCGACTGCGGTTTCCACTGCGTGCACGACCGGGCGGCGGCGGAGGCGCTGCTGTGCACGGCCGAGCACCGGGCGGCCGTTCTGCTGGAGGTGTCGGTCCTCGGCCCCTACATCCGCTTCGAGCGCGGCTACCGCTACGCCCGTCAGCGGGTCCGCACGGCGACCGTCGGTCCGTGCGTGTGCGGCCGGCCCGCGACGGCGCTGGCCGACGCGGGCTGGGGCAGGCCCGGCGGGCGCGTCCTCGCCGCCGCGTGCGGCGGGTGCGTGCGCGGCCGCAGGGCCCTGACGCTCGCCGGATTCGCCCGGCTGGCCGGGCACGGACTGCGGGTGGTGACCGTCGCGGGCGGCGCGGTCCGGGCCGCCGCGCCCGGCGATCCGGTCCGGCCCGAAGGCGATCCGGCCCGGCCCGAAGGCGATCCGGGCCGGGCCGATGAGCCGGCCGGACCCGGTGACCCGGGCCGGCCGGGCGGCCGGGGCGAGCCTGCCGGGTCCGGTGGCCCGGACGCATGTGACACACCGTCATACGGCGCCGCCCGTGACGCGCGGTCCCGTGGGCCCAGTTCCCATGACGGCCTCGGCGTTCCCGAACTCGTCGCCGAGGCGGCCCTGTTGCAGGCCCGCCTCGACTGGCTTCAGACCCAGCTGGCCCGGCTCGGCGACCACGGGCCGGGCGGGGTCCAGGGGTAGCGCGGGTGTCCGGGGGTACCCGATTGTTCCGGACCGAGAGGAGGCGGAGGACCGTGACCGGGACCATGCAGACCAGACCCGCCCGCGACGAGCAGTCCGTGGGTGAACTCGTCCACCAGGCGACGGAACAGCTCTCCCGGCTCGTGCGGCAGGAGATGGCCCTGGCCAAGTCGGAGCTGGCCGAGAAGGGCCGCCGCGCCGGGCGTGGCGGCGGCATGATCGGCGCTGCGGGCGCCATCGCCCATGTCGGGTTGATCGCCCTCGCCGGCACGGCGACCGCCGCCCTCTCGCTGGCGCTGCCCGTGTGGGCCGCGGCACTGATCGTGACGGCCGTGTTCTTCGCGGTCGCGGGGGTGCTGGCCGTGACCGGCCGTTCCCAGCTGCGCCGTGCCGCGCCGCCCACACCGGAGGAGACGGTCGGCAGTGTGAAGGCGGACGTCCAGACGATCAGGGAAAGGGCGCATCGATGACGCACAGGACGCAGGGGGCGGGCGGCGGCTCCACACCGGCCGCCGGCGCGAAGGGCCCCGACGAGCTGCGGGAGCAGATCGAGCAGACCAGGAGCCAGCTCGGCCACACCGTCGAGGAACTCGCGGCGAAGGCCGACGTCAAGGGCCGCGCACGGGCCCGCGCGGCCGATCTGCGGGACAAGGCCGGGGCGATGACGGTGCAGCTGCGCAGCACCGCCGCGCAGGCCGGCCACAAGGTGCAGGCCACGGCGGCCAGGGCCGGCCACAGCGTCCAGGAACGGGCGTCGCGGGCCGGTCACACCGCGCAGGAGAGGGCGGCGCGGACCGGGCACACGGTCCAGACCCGGGCCGGCCAGGCCGGCCACACGGTCGAGCGCACCCTGCCCGGCCCCGTCCGCACCGCCGTGCGGGTCTGCCTGCGCAACCCGCGCGCGCTGATGATCGCGGGTGCGGCCGGCGCGGTCCTCCTCACGGCCGGCGTGCTGGCACGCCGGCGCCACTGACGCGGCAGACGGCGGCACACGACCCGCCCCGGCAGCCCAGGCCACCCCCGACTTCGTCGGGGGTGGCCCTTTTCGTGCGGGGAGGGCGGGCAGCCGGCCCGGCGTCCTCACCCGGTCCGCCCGCGCCTGCCCGGTGGGACTCGAACCCCATCAGCCAGTGGCCCGCCCCGCCCCGTCCCTCCGCGAAGGACGCTACCGAACACACCAACAGTCTGGACAAGAAAAGTTTTCGGTGAGAGGGTGGACCCATGCTCGACGTGACCGTGATCGAGGACCCCGGGGCCGCCGCCGTCTGCCTGGACCCCGTGCGGGCCCGGCTGCTCGCCGAACTGGCGGCCGGACCCGCTTCCGCCGCCATGCTGGCGGGAAGGGTGGACCTGCCCCGGCAGAAGGTGAACTACCACCTCAAGGCGCTGGAGCGGCACGGCCTGGTCGAGCTGGCCGGGGAGCGCCGCAAGGGGAACGTCACCGAGCGGCTGATGCGCGCGACCGCCGCGTCGTACGTCATCTCGCCGCTCGCCCTGGCACCCGTGCAGCCCGATCCGGACCGCTTCCGCGACCAGCTCTCCGCGCGCTGGCTGCTCGCCCTCGGCGCCCGCCTGGTCCGGGACGTCGGCTCGCTGGTCACCGGCGCGGCCAGGGCCCGCAAGCGGCTCGCGACCTACGCGCTGGACGGCGAGGTCCGCTTCGCCACGGCCGCGGACCGCGCCGCGTTCGTCCAGGAGCTGACGGCCGACGTCGCCGCCCTGATCCGCAAGTACGACGCACCCGAAGCCGGGAACGGCCGCGACCACCGGATCGTCGTGGCCCTCCATCCCACGGTCAAGGAACCCACCGCCCCGCAGCCCGACGCCCCGTGAACAGGAGCTGGCCATGCCCGAGGACAGCAAGCAGTTCGAGATCGTCCGCGAGTTCGAGGTCGACGCCACGCCGGAGGAGGTGTGGGAGGCGGTCACCCACGGCACCGGCGGATACCTGTGGCCGATGGAGCCCCCCGAGCCCCGGACCGGCGGCCGCGGGCCGTTCGGCTCCACGGTCACCGTCTGGGACCCGCCGCACCGCTACGTCAACCGGGTCGAGGACGCCGAGGGCATCTCCCAGCAGACCCTCAACCAGCTCGACCACACCATCGAGCCGCGCGACGGGGGCCGCCGCGCCTGGGTGCGCTACGTGCACAGCGGCATCTTCGTCGACGACTGGGACAACCAGTACGACGGCGCGAGCCGGCACACCGACTTCTACCTGCACACCCTGCGCGAGTACCTGACCCACTTCGCGCCCCGCCCGGTCGCCTTCGCCACCGTCAACGGCCCGGAGGCGTCCACCGCGGACGGCGCCTTCACCGCCGTGACCGCCGCGCTCGGCCTGCCGCCGGACGCCGCCGCGGGGGACCGGGTGAGCGTCGGCGGACCCGGTGGACGGGTCCTGGAGGCCGTCCTCGACTACCGCGACCCGTACTTCGTCGGACTGCGCACCGACGACGCCCTCATCCGGTTCTTCGGCCGCGACCACTGGGGCGCCCCGGTCGGCATCAGCGTCCACGACTTCGCGCCGGACGTCGACCCCAAGGCGAACGAGTCCGCCTGGCAGGAGTGGCTGGACGGCGTCTACGCCTGACGGGCGCCGGCGGAACGCACGCCTTCCGGATCCGCAGGCGCCGCGGCCGGCAGGCGCCGGCGGCGGACCGGTGCCCGGCAGGCGCGGCGGGACCGGCGCCTGCCGCGAGCACGCAGGCGCACACCCGCAGCCGCGAGCACGAAGGGGCCGGCGCCCGGGCGCCGGCCCCTCCTCCTCGCACGCGGGCGGGTGCTACGGGTGGAACCGCAGCACCTGCGGGTCGTGGTCGCTGATCTGGTCGTGGAACTCCGAGTTGATGTGCACGCTGTCGTACGTGAAGTCGCAGCCGCGCCGGATGGACGGGCTCACCAGGATCTGGTCCAGGACCTGGCTGTTGCCCTGGTAGTCGTAGGTGTACCGCTCGTTCTTCGGCAGCGACTTGATCGCCGACCACAGCTCGCCGTCGCCCTCGAGGATCCGGGCGGTGGCGGAGAACTCGAAGTCGTTCAGGTCGCCGAGAGCTATCACGTCGGCGTTCTTCTGGACCTCCAGCAGGTCGCGGACGAAGGAGTTGACCTCCGCCGCCTGCAGGTGGCGCTGGGTCTCCGACGAGCGCACCGGCGGCTGGTACTGCCCGGCCAGTCCCTGGTCGCCGCCCTTGGAGGAGAAGTGGTTGGCGATCACGAAGACCGTGCGGCCGCGGAAGACGAACTCGCCCACCAGGGGCTTGCGGCTGTTCTTCCAGGCCGCGCTCGCCGGGGCGATCCGGCCGGGGGAGACCGTCAGGGCCGCCTTGCCGTGCTCCCGGACGACGCCGGCGGCGGTGGTGGAGTCGCCGCCCGGACGGTCGGTGAAGGAGACCCGGCCGGGGTTGAACAGGAACACCTGGCGGATGTTGCCGCCCGGCTCGCCGCCGTCCTGGTCGTTGACCGGGTTCACCGCGCGCCAGTCGTACCGCGGGCCGCCCGCGGCGACGATCGCGTCGATCAGCCTGCCGACCGTGCGGTCCGCGTCGACCGTGCCGTCGTCGGTGGCGCCGTTGTTGTCCTGGATCTCCTCCAGGGACACGATGTCGGGCGACCGCAGATTGTTCACGACCGCGGAGGCGTGCGCGGCGAAGGTGCCGTCGGACGGGTCGAGGTTCTCGACGTTGTACGTCGCCACCGCGAGCTCACCGGGGGACTGCTTCCGGGTGGTCTCCCGCTCCAGGCCGCCGCTCCTCAGCGTGCCGATCCGGTTCGCGACGAGCGTGTAGCCGCCGTACTGGTTGTAGTCCAGCGGGCCGGTGGTGGCGCCGGTGAGGGTGTCACCGACGTTCGCGACCGGGAAGTCCGCCGTCGGACCCAGCGACTGGATCTGCAGCCGGCCGGTGTTCTGGGAGTCGTAGGAGCCGTACACCGTGCCGCCGCGGGGGGCGCGGTGCTCGTTCGGCTTCACCGTCACCCACAGTTCGGTGTAGGGGTCGGTGGCGGTGACCACGCGGGCGTCGGCGACCTGGACGTTCATGCCCTCCAGGGACTCGTAGTAGTCCAGGGCGTACGCCGACGGCCGCAGGGGCAGGCCGTTGACCGAGCCGTTCGCGGCGGGGTCGCCGGCCGGGGTGTAGGCGGCGGGCACGGAGTCCGCGTCGACGACGACGGGGGCCGGGACCGCGTTCCCGGTGGAGACGACGGTGACCGTCGGCTTGGTGAGCTCGGTGACCGCCTGGTTGCCCGACGAGGTGCCGCCGGGCACGAACTCCGAGACGGTGCCGGTGACCGTGACCGCGTCGCCGACGGCGACCTTCGGGGTGGAGCTCGTGAAGACGAAGACGCCCTCACTGGTGGCCGGGTCGGCGTCCGGGTCCGGGTCCTGCATCCAGAACCCCTTGGAGGAGCCGTAGGTGCGGACGCCGGTGACGATTCCGGCCACGTCCGTGACCTTCTGGCCGGCGTAGGGGGAGGTCCGGGTGGTGCCCTGGACGTCGTGGATGCGCGCGGAGGCCGCGTGCGCGGCGGCGGGAAGGACAATCATCTGGGAAGCGACCGTCGCGGAACAGACGGCGGCGACGGTCAGCGCGGCGAGACGCGCGGAAGACTTGCTCGGCAACGGATCCCTCCGGGGACGTACGTGAGCGCCGGGACGAGGGTGGACCTTGGAACCAGGGACCGCGGCCGGTGGGGGCGGCGGCGGTGCGTGCAGACATCAGGGCGGTCCCCGACGTCTACGCGCGTCAATGTCCTGCGCGGCCAGGGCAGTTGTCAAGGTTTCGGCCATGTACGCCGGCTGACGGGGAGATGAACCGGGCGGCATGGGTGGAAATCCGTCTAGGCTGAGCTGTTGAGCCGTACGCCGGTCCGGGGGGACCGGTGCTGCGGCCGTCCAGACCGTCGTACGGCCCACAAGGCGCCCTAGGAGAACCAGCCGATGTCAGACAGGTCCCCGTTGCCGCCGGTGCGGTCGGCTTCCGAACCGGAGCTGGCCCGGGACGCCCTCGCCACCCCGCTGCTGTCGCGCGCCGCGCGCCTGGCCCGCTGGGCCGGGCCGGACACCCGCGTCGACCCCGGCGGCGGCCTGGTCGAGGAGCAGCTCCCCGCCGCGGCCGAGGCGCTGGGCCTGAGCGGCGACGACGCGGCCGCCTGGGCGAGCGAGGCCTGGCGCGCCGCCGTCGACACCGGGCTCGTCGAGATCGTGGACGAGGAGGCCGGCACCGTCGCGGCGGGCGAGGGACTGCGCGCGCTCACCGGCGGCTCCCCGCACGACGTGCTCACGGTGTGGCGGATCGCGCTGGAGACGGCGCTCGCCGACGCGAGCGTGCCGGACCTGGACGGCCTGCTCGACGCGATGGACGCGGGCGGCACGGTCGACCTGTCGGGCCTGGACTTCGACCCGCGGGCCGAGGCGGAGTTCCTCGACGCGGTGCTGGCCAGCCTGTACCTGCTGACGGCAGCCCAGGACGGGCCCGCCTCAGGCGCCGTGCCGCTGCCGGCGCTCGCCGCCTCCGCGATCCTGCCCGGTGACGTCGCCGAGCCCACCAACGACATGCTGCAGCAGGTGTCCGACGCGATGATGCGGCTGGACGACCAGTTCCGGATGCTGGAGCCCGTCGGGCTCGTGGAGTACCGGCCGGTGGACGAGGCGGTCCTCGCGGACGCCGAGGAGGAGCCGTCGGCGCAGCTCGACGAGGCGGACGTCGCCCGCTACGGCATGGTGCGGCTGACCCCGCTCGGGCAGTACGGGCTGCGCGCCCGGCTGCTGGAGGCCGGGCACGCGGCACCGGTGGTGGGGGAGCTCGCCGACAAGGGGGCGGACGCGCTGCTCGACGGCACGGCCCTCTTCCCGCCGGCCGCGGCGCAGGCCGAGACCGAGCAGTGGCTCGCCCGCCGCGAACCGCTCGCCGCGGCGAGGGAGTTGCTCGCCGCGGCGCGCGGCGCGGACGCCGGGGCGCCGCTGCGGCGGCTGCGCTGCCAGCAGGCGCTGTCCCTGGTCGGCCCCGAGGCCGAGCCGGCGCTGCGCGACGTGCTCGGCGACCCGGAGCTGGGCGGGCTGGCCCGGGTCTGGCTGACCGAGCGGGGCGGGACCGACGTGCCCGCGCCGTCGGAGGAGATGGTTTTCTGGCTGACCATCGACACGGTGGCCGCGCAGCTCGCGGCCGAGGGCAACTCCGCCGAGCTGCAGGCCCTGGTCGAGGGGCTGGCCCGGCAGCACAGCGGCTTCTTCGCGTCGGTGTGGCGGGTGGACCACCCGGCGACCGCGGACGTGCTGGAGGCGATGGGGCGCCTGCACCCGGACAAGAAGGTGGCCAAGGAGGCCCGCAAGGCGGCGTTCAAGGCGCGGTCGCAGCGGACCTCCTGAAGCACGCGGAGGCGCCTGCCCCGAGGGCCCGGGCGGGGGGCCGGGCTTCCCGGGCCCCGGCCCCCGCCCGTGATCGCGGCCCGGGCCTGCGGGCCGGGGGCCGCGGGTGCGGGGAGGGGCCCGGGCCGGTGAGGGCCGGGGCGCCCGTGGACCCCGCAGCCACGCGCTACAGGGCCTGCGCCGCCGGCTTCACCATGTTGCGGACCGTGCGCGCCTTGACGAAGTCGCCCATGGCCGTCATCTCCCACTCGCCCGAGAACTGGCGGATCAGCTTGGCCATCATCACCCCGGTCTGCGGCTCCGCGCTCGTGAGGTCGAAGCGGACCAGCTCCTCGCCGGTGGCGGCGTCCATCAGGCGGCAGTAGGCCTTGGCGACCTCGGTGAACTTCTGCCCGGAGAAGGAGTTCACCGTGAAGACCAGGCCGGTCACCTCCTGCGGCAGGCGCCCGAGGTCGACCACGATCACCTCGTCGTCCCCCGCGCCCTCGCCGGTGAGGTTGTCGCCGGAGTGCTTGACCGCGCCGCCGAGGATCGACAGCTTGCCGAAGTAGCAGCTGTCGATGTGGTTGCGCTGCGGGCCGTAGGCGATGACCGACGCGTCCAGGTCGATGTCGGCGCCGCGGAACGCCGGCTCCCAGCCGAGGCCCATCTTCACCTGGGAGAGCAGCGGGCGGCCGCCCTTGACGAGGGAGACGGTCTCGTTCTTCCGCAGGCTGACGCGGCCCTTGTCGAGGTTGACCTTGCCCGGGCCCGGCGCGGCGGCCGGGGGCGCGGGCGGAGCGGCCGGCGCCGGGGGAGCGGACAGCGGGGGCGCGGGCGGGGCCACCGGCGGGCGCATGGCCGGGGCGGGCGGGGTCACGGGCCGGGGCGGCGCGGCCGGCGCCGGCTCCTCCACCGTCACACCGAAGTCGGTCGCGATGCCGGCCAGCCCCTCGGCGTAGCCCTGGCCGACGGCGCGAGCCTTCCACTGGCCGTTGCGCCGGTAGATCTCCATGACCACCAGCGCCGTCTCGGTGCCGAGCCGCGGGGGCGTGAAGGTGGCCAGGACGGAGCCGTCGTCCGCGTTGCGCAGGGTGGCCGTGGGCTCGACGCCCTGGAAGGTCTGGCCGGCCGCGTCGGGGCTGGCGGTGACGACGATCTTCTCGATGCCGGGCGGGACGGCCGCGGTGTCCACGGTGACCGCGTCGGGCGCGGTGCCGCCGCCCGAGCGGTACGTCACCCCCGGGCCGGCCGGCTGGTTGTAGAAGATGAAGTCGTCGTCCGAGCGCACTTTGCCGTCGGCGGTGAGCAGCAGGCCCGACACGTCGAGCCGCACCGGTGCGGCGACGTCCACCGTCACGCGGGCGGCGGAGAGAGGGATGTTCGAGCCGGGGGTCATAGCGGTCATGCCGGGTGAACGAGCGAGGCCGCTTTACTGTTCCCTTACCGACGGCGGAGACGTCCGGGTGGAGCAGCCCGGCGGCGAACGGGCGCGGGCGGTCCCCGCGGCCGCCCGCCGCCCGCGCCCGCCGCCCCGCCTACGGCACCACCACGATCTTCCGGCCCACCCCGGCCGCGAACTGCTCCAGCGCCTGCGGGTAGCGCTCCAGGGGCAGCCGGTCGCTGATGAACACGTCCGGGTCCAGCACGCCGCCCGCGAACAGCTCCGCCGCGCGCTCGTAGCTGTGCAGCACCGCCGTCGAGCCGGTGATGGTGATCTCCTGGTTGTAGATGCGGTACGAGTCGGTCGTCACCCGTGTCGCGTAGTCCGCCACCCCGACCTGCAGGAAGGTGCCGGCCTTCGCCACCCGGTCCAGGCCGTCCTGGATGGCCGCCGCGTTGCCGGTCGCGTCGACGACCACGTCCCAGCCCTGCGGCCGGTCGAGTTCCTCGGCGTTCGCCGCCGCGGCTGGAGACGCCCAGCCGCCGGGCCGTCTCCAGCCGCGCCGGGTTGACGTCGACGACGTCCACGCTCGCCGCCTTAGACCGGTACCGGCCTGTTGCGGGCCCGATGGTGCCCGGGTGTGCCCGTTCGCGGTGCCGGGTGCCCGTCCCGGATCTGCGGGGCCGCGGCCCGGGGCGTGGGATCGGGCAGGGTCCGTGCCCGAACGCGGCGGCGGGCGGGCCCGTTCGGTGCCCGCCCGCCGCCGCGAAGGTCGCTTCCGCGCCGCCTTCCGCGGCGCTCGTGCCGTCGTCGGCGGGCGCCCGGACCGCCGCGCGCCGTCAGTACGGCCAGATCGGTGGCTCGGTGACGAAGTGTCCGCCGAGGCGGGCGTGCGCCTCGTTGTCCGGGGCGAGCTCGCCCTGCTCGGCGATCAGCTTCCCGGCGTAGGGCTCGGAGTCGTCCTGCGGCTCGTAGCCGAGCGCCCGCGCGCTCGTCAGGTCCCACCACAGACGCGTGTTGGCGGAGGAGCCGTAGACGACGGTGTGGCCGACGTCCTGCGCGGTCAGGGCCGCGTGGAAGAGACGGGCGCCGTCGGCGGGGCTCATCCACACCGACAGCATCCGCACACTGGTCGGCTCGGGGAAGCAGGAGCCGATGCGCACGGAGACGGTCTCGATGCCGTGCTTGTCCCAGTAGAGCTGCGCGAGATCCTCGCCGAAGGACTTGGACAGGCCGTAGAAGGTGTCCGGGCGGCGCGGCGTGTCGATCGGGATGAGCGGGTCGCCGTCCCGGGGGCGCGGGGTGTAGCCGACGGCGTGGTTGGAGGAGGCGAAGACGATCCGCCGGACGCCCTCCTCGCGCGCCGCCTCGTACAGGTTGTACGTGCCTTCGACGTTCGACCGGAGGATCTTCTCGAACGGGGCTTCCAGGGAGATGCCCGCGAGGTGGATGATCGCGTCGACGCCCCGGACGGCCTCGCGCAGGGCGTCCCGGTCGGCGAGGTCCGCGGTGACGGCGTCCGGCTCGCCCTCGACGGGCCGCAGGTCGAGGAGGCGCAGCGTGTAGCCGTAGCCGGGCAGCAGGCCCCGCATCAGGGTGCCGAGCCCACCGGCGGCGCCGGTGAGCAGAACGGTGCGGGGAGCGGGCATCCTGAATCTCCTTGCGTCGACAGCCGCATGCTCGGACGTCATTCACATGCGGCAGGTGACCCTGGCCGCCGCCTACCCCTCCACGCGCTCCCTGACCCCCCGTCATCCGCGGCCACGAGCCAGCGGCACCGCGGTCACCGCCAGCGCGACGCCCAGCACGGCCAGCAGGGGCCGGTGGCCGACGACGTCGGCCAGTGCGGCCCCCACGGCCAGCCCGGCCACGTTCGGCACGAAGACCAGCGTGTGGGCGGTGGCCGCCGCCCGGCCCAGCAGGCCGTGCGGCGTCTCGCGCTGGACGGCGGAGAACGCGGCGATCAGCACGCAGGGCAGCCCGGCGCCGACCGCCGCACTGCACCCGATCACCACCGGGTCCGACGGCACCGCGCGCAGGGCCACCGCGATCCCGGTCAGGGCGATTCCGCAGGCCGCGAACCGGCGGTGCCCCAGACGGCGCAGCGCCGCGCCCGAGGCGAGCCCGACCGCGACCGATCCGGCGCCCTGGGCGGCGTACAACGCACCGGCGAACGCGGGGGAGTGCCCGAGCCCGTCCACGACCGCGTAGACCAGCGCGCCGTTCAGGCCTGCGAAGAGCATCGTGGTGCCCCCGGCCAGCACCAGGGGGCGCAGCCGCGCGTGGGCCCACAGGTGACGGGCGCCCTCGGCGGTCTCCCGCCACCAGGGGCCGGCGGCCCGGGCGGGGGGCTCCTCGCGCACGTGCAGCGACGCGTACAGGCCCGCGGCGAGCACGAACGTCAGCGCGTCCAGCAGGACCACGGCCGGGCCGCCGTACACGGCGTACAGGGCCGCGCCCGCGAGCGGGGCCAGCAGTTTCGTGCCCTCGGCCGCCGTCGTCCGCAGTCCGTTGAAGTCGCCGAGCAGGTCCGGCTCGACGGCGGCGGCGACCAGCGCGGACTCGGCCGCGTCGTGGACGACGCCGGCGGCGCCGTAGGCGAACAGGACGGCGAACAGCAGCCACAGCCGGCTGCGGGAGTCGACGGTGAGGAGGGTGGTCAGCAGCGCCGCGAGCGCCAGGTTCACCCCGATCAGCAGGGGTGTGCGGCGGGCGCGGTCGGCGAGCATGCCGAGCGGCGGGCCCGCCAGGGACGGCGCCCACAGGGCGAGCACGCACAGGGCGGCCAGCCCGTTGGAGCCGGTGAGGTCCTTCACCCACACGCCCGACGCCAGCCACAGCGCCGACGTGCCGAAGCCGGACACCACCACCGCGGTCAGGAACAGCCCCGCCTCGCGGTCGCGCACCACCCGCAGCAGGGTCCACGAAGTCGTCGTCATGCCGGCCGATCCTGACGCCGGGACCCGGCCGCGCGCATCGGGCACATGCCGTAGATACGGCGGCCCCCGCAGCGCGCCGGCGGCACGGCCCGTCAGGCGCAACGCCGGCCCCAAGGGCGGTCGCGGGGTGCCCGAGTGCGGCATGCTGCCGATCCCGGACCACCTGCTCAAGCAGGGCGTGCGGGACATGGTGCGGATCTCCGGCGCCCACACGAGCGGCACCAGCTACGGCACCTGTGTGCTCCACGTGGCACCCGAGTCATACGTGGGCGGACCGCTCGCGCTGGTGCGCACCGGCGACTCGATCACCCTCGACGTCGAGGCGCGCACCCTGCGGCTCGACGTGGACGACGAGGAGGCGGCGCGCCGCAGGGCTCAGTGGACCCCGCCGCCCGTGCCCTGCGAGCGCGGTCACGGCGCGCTCCACTTCGACCAGATCGGCGAGGCGGACACCGGCTGCGATGTCGAGTTCCTGGCCCGCCCGGGGAAGGTGCCGGACCCGTACGCCGGGTGAGCCGCCCGGCACCCCGACCGCTGCACCCCACCCGGCCGAGGTCCCCCGCCCCGCGGAGCGAAGCCCATCGGCGCAGGTGTGGAGAAAGCGCTTCCCGTGCTCCCCGTAGGCGCGGGCGGTTTCGCCACGGCTGCGGTTCGGGCCATGACTGTTCTGCGTTCGCAGTGGGGCGGCACGGGCGGACCGCCCCGTCCGTCCGGCGCCGGGCGGACGACCGTCGCCGCCCGGCGAGTGCCGGCTCCGTCCTCGGGGTCCGGGTCCGGCCCGTCGGTCCGGGTTGTCCGGCCCGTCGGTCCGGGGTTGTCCGGCCTGTCGGGTCCGGGGTTGTCCGGCCTGTCGGGTCCGGGGTTGTCCGGCCTGTCGGCCCGGTTGTCCGGCCCGTCGGTCCGGGACTCGGGCCGACGGGACAGGCAGCCCAGGCCGTCGGCCCGGGGAGCCCGGGCCCGGCGGGGCGGACCCGGTGGGGTCCGGGCCGTCGGGCGTCGGCCGTTGTGGTCGGCGCCTCCTCACTCCCGCAGCGTCAGCACGATCTCGTCGATCTCCTCGCCCCGGGCCTGGGCGAAGCCCCGGGCCCGCGCGGCCGGGCGGAAGCCGCACTTCTCCAGCACGCGCAGCGAGCCCGCGTTGTCGGCCGCCGCCCTGGCGTAGAGCGGGCGTTCGGGCACCTCGACGAGCAGGGCGCGCAGCGCGGCCGTGGCGATGCCCCTGCCCCAGTAGGCCCGGTCCACCCAGTAGGTGACCTCACGCTCGCCCGGCTCGCCGTACACCGCGACGGAGCCGACCACGTCCCCGTCCGCCAGGATGGTGCGCGGCAGCACGCCGGAGGAGGAGCGCAGCTGAGCCCATTGCGCGTCGAAGGCGCCCCGGTCGGCGGGATCCGGCGCGGTGAACGCGGCCATGCGCAGGGCCACCGGGTCGTTCATCTGCCGGTAGAACACCGGCAGGTCGCTGTCGTGGACCTCGCGCAGCGCGATCTCCATGCTCACAGCCTCCGGGTGGCGAGCGTCAGCCGGTCACGCGCGTCGAACAGGGCGTCCTTCACCATCTGTTCGTGCGCCGGGGTCAGCCGCGCCACCGGGACGGAGCAGCTGATGGCGTCACGGGCCGGCGTGCGGTACGGGATCGCCACGCCGAAGCAGCGCAGGCCCAGCGTGTTCTCCTCGCGGTCCACGGCGTAGCCCTGCTCGCGGATCTGGTGCAGCTCCTCGATCAGCTTCTCGCGGTCGGTGATGGTGTTCTCGGTCAGCGCGGGCAGCGTCTCCGGGAGCATCTTGCGGACCTGCTCGTCGGTGTACGTGCTCAGCAGCGCCTTGCCGAGGGAGGTGGAGTGGGCGGGGAGCCGGCGGCCCACGCGGGTGAACGGGCGCAGGTAGTGCTGCGACTGACGGGTGGCCAGGTAGACGACGTTCGTGCCGTCCAGGCGCGCCAGGTGGATCGTCTCGGTGGTGTCGTCGGACAGGCGGTCGAGGGTCGGCCGGGCCGCGGCGACCACCTCGTCGCCGTCGATGTAGGAGATGCCGACCAGCAGGGCGCGGACGCCGATGCCGTACCGCGTGCCCGTCGCGTCGGTCTCCACCCAGCCCAGTTCGACGAGCGTGCGCAGCAGCATGTACAGGCTGGACTTGGGATAACCGACCGCCTCCTGGACGGCTGCCAGGGAGTGCATGCCGGGCCGGCCGGCGAAGTACTCGAGCAGTTCCACCGTCCGCACCGCGGACTTGACCTGTGCCCCGCCGCCTGTCTCGCCTGCCGACATCGCCCTTGACCCCTTCGTTCGACGGGAAATACTCTCCGACAGCGCATTCATCATCAGAGACAGTGTTCAGCATATCGAACGCCCTGGTGGATGGCGTCCAGGAACGGCCGAATACTGCGGCATGACGTGTGGAGGGACCCGCGGTGGCAGCAGCACCAGTCTGGAGTGTCGACCCCCGTACCGGGAAGCAGCGTGAGCAGGTTGCGGTGGAGGCCACAGTCCAGGACGTGGACGCCGCCGTCCGCGCCGCGCACGGCGCGCGGGGGGCCCTGGCCGACCGGGGCGTCCGCTCGGCCTTCCTGCGCACCGCCGTGCACCGGCTGGAGGCCGCCAAGGACCGGCTGGTCGAGACCGCGGACGCCGAGTCCGCGCTCGGCTCGATCCGGCTCAGCGGGGAACTCGCCCGCACCTGCTACCAGTTGCGGGCCTTCGCGGACATCGTCGACGAGGGAGCCTTCCTCGACGTGATCATCGACCACCCCGACGACGCCGCGATCCCGCCGGTCCCGGACCTGCGCCGCTACAAGGTGCCCCTCGGGGTCGTCGCCGTGTACTCGGCCTCCAACTTCCCGTTCGCCTTCTCGGTCGCCGGCGGCGACACGGCGAGCGCGTTCGCGGCCGGCTGCCCGGTCGTCGTCAAGGCGCACCCGGACCACCCGGCCCTGTCCGAGCTGGTGGCCGGGGTGCTGCGGGAGGCCGCCGCCGAGCACGGCATCCCGGAGGGCGTGCTCGGCCTCGTGCACGGCTTCGAGGCGGGCGTCGAGCTCATCCGGCACCCGCTGGTGGCCGCCGCGGGCTTCACCGGGTCCGTGCGGGGCGGCCGGGCCCTGTTCGACGCGGCCGCCGCGCGGCCGGTGCCGATCCCGTTCCACGGCGAGCTCGGCTCGCTGAACCCGGTCCTGGTCACCGAGGCCGCGGCCGCCGAGCGGGCGGAGGCGATCGGCACCGGGCTGGCCGGGTCCATGACCCTGGGCGTCGGGCAGTTCTGCGTGAAGCCCGGCCTGGTGCTGGTGCCGGCCGGGGCGGCGGGTGACGGCCTGGTCAAGTCGCTCACCGACGCGGTCGGCGGGACCGAGGCGGGGGTCCTGCTCGACCACCGCATGCGGGACGACTTCCTCGCCGGGGTCTCCGAGCGGGCCGGACTGCCGGACGTGGAGGCCCCAGTGACGCCGGGGGCGGGCGGGGAGCACACGGTCAGCGCGGGCTTCCTGACGGTGCCCGCGGAGCGGCTGGCCGAGGAGGGCGCGTACGACGTGCTGCTGGAGGAGTGCTTCGGGCCGGTCACCGTGGTGGCCCGCTACGAGAGCGAGGACGAGGCGACGGCGGTGCTGTCCCGGCTTCCGGGCAACCTCACCGCGACGGTGCACGTGTCGGCTCAGGAGGCGGCGGGCGAGGGCCGGGGGCCGGACCTCCTCGCCGCGCTCACGCCGCTCGCGGGCCGTGTGCTCGTGAACGGGTGGCCGACCGGTGTGGCGGTGGCGCCCGCTCAGCACCACGGGGGGCCGTACCCGGCGACCACCTCGACGTCGACGTCCGTGGGCGGCACCGCGATCGAGCGGTGGCTGCGGCCGGTGACCTACCAGAACGCCCCGGAGGCGCTGCTGCCGCCGGAGCTCCGCGACGACAACCCGCTCGGGCTGCCGCGGCGGTTCGACGGGCGGCTGGAGCGGTGACGTCTCGCCTGCGGTTCGGGTTCGAGGTGCGGTGACGTCTCGGTTGCGGTTCGCGGCGCGGTGACGTCTCGGGTCGGGATCGGGGTGCGGTGTCGCCTCGGTTCGGGTTTTCGCGCCTGGGCGGATCGGTGGGGCGGGGCCGTGCCGGGGGGTGCCCGTCCTCGGACCGGCGCGGAATCGGTCTCTCACCGAGGAACCGGTGCGGACGCGCCGGCCGCTGCGGGCGGGCACCCCCCGACCCTGCCCCTTCCGTCCGTGGGCGGCTGCGGGTTCGATCCGGCGGGCGTCGATCACAGGGGGAGCGTTCCCGTTCGTTTGTGAAGGGGGTCGTCGCGTCCTCCGAGGGCGGGCACCCCCGACCCGGCCCCTTCCGCCCGCCGGCGGCTGCGGGTCCGCACCGGCGTGCGTCGATGGCAGGGAATGCCGACGGCTGTTTGAACGTTCACGTTTGTTTGCGAAGGAGGTCTTCGCGTCCGTGACCTAGTGGAGAGCCGAACACTGATGCGCGTCGAGATCTGGAGCGACATCGCCTGCCCCTGGTGCTACGTGGGCAAGGCCCGCTTCGAGAAGGCGCTCGGGGCCTTCCCGCACCGGGACTCCGTCGAGGTGGTGCACCGTTCGTTCGAGCTGGACCCGCACCGGGCCAAGGACGACATCCAGCCCGTGGCGGCCATGCTGGCCAAGAAGTACGGGATGAGCGAGGCGCAGGCGCAGGCCGGTGAGGAGAACCTGGGACGGCAGGCCGCCGCGGAGGGGCTCGCCTACCGGACCGGCGGGCGCGACCACGGCAGCACCTTCGACATGCACCGCCTGCTGCACTTCGCCAAGGAGCAGGGGTGCCAGGACGTGCTTCTGGGCTTGTTGTACAAGGCCAACTTCGCCGAGGAGCGGTCCGTCTTCGGGGACGACGAGCGGCTGGTGGAGCTGGGCACGGCCGCCGGGCTCGACCCGGACGGTGTGCGCCGGGTGCTGGCCGATCCCGCCGCCTACGCCGAGGACGTCCGGGCCGACGAGCGGGAGGCCGAGCAGCTCGGTGCCCGTGGTGTGCCGTTCTTCGTCCTCGACCGGAAGTACGGCGTCTCCGGCGCCCAGCCCGCCGAGGTCTTCACGCAGGCACTCACCCGGGCGTGGGACGAGCGGTCGCCGCTGGCCCTGCTGCCGGACGGGGACGCGGAGGCGTGCGGGCCGGACGGCTGCGCGGTGCCGCAGGGCTGACCCTGGTCGAAACGACGTGGACGGCGGCCCCGCCGCGCCGCAGAGTGGTCCCATGGAGACCTTCGAGACCCTCGTTCGTGCCGAGTTCGCCCCGAAGAACACGTACCTGAACACCGCGAGCACCGGGCTGCTGCCGCGCCGCACCGTGGACGCGCTGCGGACCGCCGTCGAGGCGGCGGCCGCCGGGCGGCCCACCGACATGTTCTCGGACGTGGAGGCGGCCCGTGCCTGCTTCGCCCGGCTGGCGCGCGTCCCGGCCGGCCGCGTCGCGGCGGGCGCCTCCGTCGCCGTCTACACCGGGCTGATCGCCGCCTCGCTGCCCGCGGGCGCCGAAGTCCTCACCGCCGAGGGCGACTTCAGCTCCGTGGTCAATCCCTTCCACGTGCGGGGCGATCTGAAGGTCCGCAGTGTGCCGCTGGAGCAGATCGCCGAGGCGGTCCGGCCCGGCACGGCCCTGGTCGCGGTCAGTGCGGCGCAGTCGGCGAACGGGCGGATCGCCGATCTGGCTGCGATCCGCGCCGCCGCCCGGGCACACGGGGCCCGCACCTACGTCGACGCCTCCCAGGCCGCCGGCTGGCTCGACTTCGACGCGGGCGCGTACGACTACACCGCCGCCGTCGCCTTCAAGTGGCTGCTGTGCCCGCGTGGCGTGGCCTTCCTGACCGTCCCGGAGGACTTCGGCGGCCTCAGCCCGCTGTTCGCCGGCTGGGTCGCCGGGGAGCGGCCCTGGGACAGCACGTACGGGCCGGTCGGTGAACTCGCCCGCTCGGCACGGCGGTTCGACGAGTCTCCCGCGCTCTTCTCGTACGCGGGCGGGCGCCGCTCGCTCGAACTCGTCGAGGAACTGGGGGTCGAGGCCGTGCGCGCCCACGACCTCGGGCTCGCCGAACGCTTCCGCGACGGCCTCGCCCGGCTCGGTGTGGAGGCGCTCCCCGCGCCCGGTTCCCCGATCGTGTCGGTGCCCGGACTCGGCCACCGCCAGGGGGAGCTGAGCGCGGCGGGCATCGAGACCTCCGACCGCGCGGGCAGTCTGCGCGCGGCCTTCCACCTCTACAACACGCCCGCCGACGTCGACCGTCTGCTGGACGTGCTGGCCGGCTGACGGGCGGGCGGGGCCTTTGCGGGAGGCCCCGCCCGCTGTCACCCCCCTCGGGGTCACGTCGACGGGAGCCGGTGGCTCACGGCTCCTCGGTGAGCAGGGGGTAGACGCCGTTCTCGTCGTGGTCCTCGCGGCCCGTCAGGGGCGGGTTGAACACGCAGATGCAGCGGAAGTCGTCCTTGACGCGGAGGGTGTGCCGCTCGTGCCCGTCCAGGCAGTACACGGTCCCCGGGGTGATCGTGTACGTCCGCCCGGTCTCGCGGTCGGTCAGTTCCGCCTCGCCCTCCACGCAGACGACGGCCTCGATGTGGTGGGCGTACCACATCCGCGTCTCCGTCCCCGCGTAGAGGACCGTCTCGTGCAGGGAGAAGCCGACCTTCTCCTTGGCCAGGAGCAGGCGCTTGCTCTCCCAGGTGCCGGACGCGGCCCTCACGTGCCGGTCGGTGCCTTCGATCTCCTTGAACGAACGGACGATCACGGTGGTGCCTACCTCCTTGCTGAGGGGGTCCGGCCCGGCGGGGTCACCGGGCCGGCTGGGCCGTCTCGCGGACGGCGCGAGCGAGGGTGCTCAGGCCCTCGTCCAGCTCTTCGGGGGTGACGGTCAGGGCCGGCAGCAGCTTGACGACCTCGCCGCGCGGCCCGGACGTCTCGATGAGCAGCCCGAGCTCGAAGGCGCGCCGCGCGACCCGCTCCGCGCGGGTCCTGTCGTGGAACTCCACACCCCACACCAGGCCGCGGCCCCGGTACTCCTCGACGTCGGCGAGGTTCTCCTCGGTGAGGGAGATGAGCCACTGCTCGACCTGCTCACCGCGGGCACGGGTCTGCCTCTCCCTCGCCGGCCCGTCGGTCCAGTACGTCTCCAGCGCGGCCGTGGCCGTGACGAACGCGGGGTTGTTGCCGCGGAAGGTGCCGTTGTGCTCGCCCGGCTCCCACACGTCCAGCTCGGGGCGGAACAGGCACAGCGACATCGGCAGGCCGTAGCCGCTGATGGACTTCGACACCGTGGCGATGTCGGGGACGATCCCGGCCTCCTCGAAGGAGAAGAAGGCGCCGGTGCGTCCGCAGCCCATCTGGACGTCGTCGACGATCAGCAGCATGTCCTGCCGCTCGCAGAGATCCTTCAGCGAGCGCAGCCACTCGGGCCGGGCGACGTTGACGCCGCCCTCGCCCTGCACCGTCTCCACGATCACGGCGGCGGGCTTGTCGAGGCCGGAGCCCTGGTCCTCCAGCAGCCGCTCGAACCACAGGAAGTCCGGCACCCTGCCGTCGAGGTAGTTGTCGAACGGCATCGGCGTGCCGTGCACGAGCGGAACGCCGGCGCCGGCGCGCTTGAAGGCGTTGCCGGTGACGGCGAGGGAGCCCAGGGACATGCCGTGGAAGGCGTTGGTGAAGGACACGACGGCCTCGCGCCCCTTCACCTTCCGCGCCAGCTTCAGCGCGGACTCGACGGCGTTGGTGCCGGTCGGCCCCGGGAACATCACCTTGTACGGCAGGTCGCGCGGCCGCAGGACCAGATCCTGGAAGGTGCGCAGGAACGTGCGCTTGGCCACGGTCGACATGTCGAGCCCGTGGGTGACGCCGTCCCGCGCCAGGTAGTCGATCAGCGCCCGTTTCAGCACGGGGTTGTTGTGGCCGTAGTTCAGGGAGCCGGCGCCGGCGAAGAAGTCGAGGTACTCGCGGCCGTCCTCGTCGTACATGCGGCTGCCCCGCGCGCGGTCGAAGACGGTGGGCCAGCCGCGGCAGTAGCTGCGCACCTCGGACTCCACTGTCTCGAAGACGCTCAGGTCGGGCTGGGTGAGGGTCACGGCGAATCGCTCCTCGGTGCGTGAGGGGTGATGTGGGGAGTGTGGTGCGGTGGTGCGGCCGAACGCGGGCGGAGCCCGGTGACACGCCGAGGACTCAGCGGGAGAGGGGCCCGATGCGGTACAGCACCTCGGGGTCGTGCGGCCCGTCCGGGAACTGCTCGGCGGCGAAGAGGACCTCACGCGCGACGGCGACCCCGTGGCGGGCGGCGAAGGAGGTGAAGAGCCGCTCGGAGGCGGTGTTGCCCGGTGTGATCGTGGTCTCGACCACGGTGAGCCCGCGCTCGGCGGCGACCCGGGCGGTGAGCGCGTCCAGCAGCCGGGCGGCCAGGCCGCGGCCGCGGTACGCGGAGTCGACGGCCACCTGCCACACCAGCAGGGTGTGCGGGCGGTCCGGCCGCACGTACCCGGTGACGAAACCGACCGGCAGACCGTCGGCGCCGCGCGCCACCACCGAGGTCGCGGCGAAGTCGCGGCACCACAGCAGATAGCTGTAGGAGGAGTTCAGGTCGAGTGTTCCCGAGTCCTTCGCGATCCGCCACAGCGCGGCCGTCGTCAGGCCGCCGCGGGGCCCCAGGCCTCCTGGACGGCCCGCCGGGCCGCGGCCGGGTCCACGTCCAGGCCCTGCTCCGCCAGCGCGGCGCCCAGCGCCGTCAGGCTCGCCCCGACCACGTCCCGGGTGGCGTGAGCGCCGTAGTGGTTCACGCGGATCATCTCCTTGGCCAGGGCACCCCCGCCCGCGGCCAGCGGCAGCGCGGGGTCGGTCGCCAGGGCCCGGGCCACCAGCTCGGCGGCGACGGTGCCCGACGGAGCCCGCAGGGTCGTCGCGACGGGGGCCGCCTCCGCGTCCTTGTGGACGTACGGCTCCAGACCGCCGCCGAGGGCCCGCGCCCCCGCCCGTGTCGCCGCGGCGGCCGAGCGGTGCCGGGCCGTCACCGTCCGAAGACCCGCCGTCTCGACCCGCTCCAGGCACGCCTCCAGGGCGAGCATCTCCAGCTGGGCGGGGGCGTGCAGCAGCGCCTTGCGGCCGCCGTCGATCCAGCGCTCCTTCCAGTCGAGCAGCGACAGGTACGACCGGCGCGGCGCCCGCGGGTTCGCGGCCATCCGGGCCCACGCCCGCTCGCTCACCGACACCGCCGACACCCCGGCCGGCCCGCCCAGCGCCTTCTGCGCGCCGATCACGCACAGATCCACGCCCCACGCGTCCGGCAGTACCGGCTCCGCGCCGATCGAGGCGACAGCGTCGAGGTAGAACAGCGCGCCCTGCTCCCGCACGGCCTCCGCGATGCCGGCGACCGGGTTGGTGTTGCCGGTCGCCGCCTCCGCGTGCACCAGGGACACGAAGTCGATCTCCGGGTGCTCGGCGAAGGCCGCGCGGATCTGCGCCGCCGTCACCGCCGTGTCGTACGGCACCGACAGGTCGTGGACCGTGGCGCCGCAGTCGCGCAGCCAGTCGCCGAAGGTCTGGCCGTAGGGGCCCGTGATGACGTTCAGCGCGGTCGTACCGGGGCCGGCCGCGGCGCGGATCGCGCCCTCCAGCGGCAGCAGCGCCTCGCCCTGCGTGATCACGACGTCCTGCTCGGTGGACAGCAGCCGCGCCACCCGGTCCTCGATGGAGGCGAAGCGGGCGGCGCTCAGCGGGGCGAGGTCCAGGAAGGGGTGGGTCACGGCGGTGCTCTCTCCTCGGCGGCGGGGTCGACGCGGTCGAGACTAACCGGCAGGTGTGCTTCCGCTCCCACCGGTGACTTCTGAGGTGGGACGGCCCGGCGGCCAACGGATTGGTTGGAGGACGTCAAACATATTCTTATAATCGGAACCCGCACCCTTCTCCCCACCAGCACCAGCTCCTCACACCCCCACAGAGAGGTCCCCCGTGAACACGCTCTTCGGGCGCCGGGCCCGCATCCTGGCCGCCAGCACCGCGACGGCGGGAGTGGTCCTCCTGGCCGGCTGCACCTCGAGCGGCGACGGCGGCAGCGGCTCCAAGGCGGCCGCCGGCGGGGTCGAGCTCGTCAAGGCCGGGCAGCTCACCACCTGCACCCACCTGCCGTACCCGCCCTTCCAGTCGGAGATCGGCGGCAAGGTGCAGGGCTTCGACGTCGCCCTGATCGACCTGGTCGCCAAGGACCTCGGCGTGAAGCAGCAGATCCTCGACACGCCGTTCGAGAACTTCAAGACCGGTGCCTTCCTCAACTCCGGCGAGTGCGACCTGGCCGCGGCCGGCATGACCATCACCGAGGAGCGCAAGAAGAACGTCGACTTCTCCGACCCGTACTTCAACGCCACCCAGGCCGTCCTGGTGGACAAGAAGAGCGGCATCACCTCGCTCGCCGACGTCAAGGCCAAGGGCAGGAAGCTCGGAGCCCAGGCGCAGACCACCGGCGAGGAGTACGTGAAGGGCAAGGGCTACGACCCGGTCTCCTTCGAGTCCTCCGACGCGGTCCTCAACGGCCTGCGCACCGGCCAGGTCCAGGCCGTCGTCATCGACTACCCCGTCGTGCAGGGCTGGCTGAAGGACAAGGCGAACGCCGGCGCCTTCAAGGTCGTCGACAGCCTGAACACCGGCGAGCAGTACGGCTTCACGGTGAAGAAGGGCAACACCAAGCTCCGCACCGCCATCAACAAGGCGATCGCCGACGCGAAGGCCGACGGCACGTACAAGAAGCTGTACGAGCAGTGGATCGGCCCCTACGACGAGTCCGCCGCCGCGCCCGCCGCCTCATGAGCGGCACCACCGGCACGACGGACCTGGCCCCGAAGCGCGCGGGCCTGACCCGCCGGCAGAAGCGCAGGCTGTCCCGCGGCGCCCAGTACACCGTCTTCGCCGCCGTCGTGATCGCGTTCGCGGTCACGGCGGACTGGGGGCGGCTGCAGAACCAGTTCGCGCAGACGGACATCGCGCGGCAGATGTTCCCGGACGTCATCACGCTGGCGCTGAGGAACACCGTCCTGTACACCGTGTCCGGCTTCCTCGTCGGCCTGGTGCTCGGCATGGTCATCGCGCTGATGCGCCTGTCGTCGGTGGGCCCCTACCGCTGGTTCGCCGGTGTCTACATCGAGATCTTCCGCGGTCTGCCCGCCCTGCTGATCTTCATCTTCATCGGCGTGGCCGTCCCGCTCGCCTTCCCCGGCACGGAGATCGTCGGCGGCACGTACGGGAAGGTCGCCCTCGCGCTCGGCCTGGTCGCCGCCGCGTACATGGCGGAGACGATCCGCGCCGGCATCCAGGCGGTGCCGAAGGGGCAGATGGAGGCGGCCCGCTCGCTGGGCTTCTCGCCCGCCCGCGCCATGGTCTCGATCGTCGTCCCGCAGGCCTTCCGCATCATCCTGCCGCCGCTCACCAACGAGTTCGTCCAGCTCTTCAAGGACTCCTCGCTGGTGCTGTTCCTCGGCGTCACCCTGGAGGAGCGCGAGCTGTCCAAGTTCGGCCGCGACCTGGCCAGCACGACGGCCAACTCCACGCCGATCCTGGTCGCCGGCCTGTGCTACCTGCTGGTCACGATCCCGCTCGGCCTCGTCGTCCGCCGCATGGAGGCCAAGGCCCAGGAGGCCGTCAAGTGAGTACCGCCGAGATCAGCGTCCGGGGCCTGCACAAGTCCTTCGGCGACAACCAGGTGCTGCGCGGCATCGACCTGGAGATCGGGCAGGGCGAGGTCGTCTGCGTCATCGGCCCCTCCGGCTCCGGCAAGTCGACCCTGCTGCGCTGCGTGAACCTGCTGGAGGAACCCACCCGGGGCCAGGTCTTCGTCGGCGGCACCGAGCTGACCGACCCCGACGTGGACATCGACGCCGCACGCCGCCGCATCGGCATGGTCTTCCAGCAGTTCAACCTCTTCCCGCACCTGTCGGTGACCGAGAACCTCACGCTCCCGCAGCGCCGGGTGCTGAGGCGGGACAAGGCCACCGCCGCGCGGACCGCCGCGGAGAACCTGGAGCGGGTCGGCCTCGCCGACAAGGCGGACGCCTACCCCTCCTCCCTCTCCGGCGGCCAGCAGCAGCGCGTCGCCATCGCCCGGGCGCTCGCCATGGGACCCGAGGTCATGCTCTTCGACGAGCCGACCTCCGCGCTCGACCCCGAGCTCGTCGGCGACGTCCTCGCGGTGATGCGGATGCTCGCCGACGAGGGGATGACGATGATGGTCGTCACCCACGAGATGACGTTCGCCCGTGAGGTCGCCGACCGGGTCGTCTTCATGGACGGCGGCGTGGTCGTCGAGGACGGCGCGCCCGAGCAGGTCATCGGCGCCCCGCGGCACGAGCGCACCCGCCACTTCCTCTCCCGCCTGCTCGACCCGGCGATGGCCGAGGTCGAGGAGGGAACCTCCGGTCCGGTGGGCAAGGGCGACCGGTAGCTCACCGGGAGCTCCGGACGGAAGGGCGCCGGACCGCCCTTCCGTCCGGAGTTCTACAGTGCGGTGCATGAGCGATGACGCGGTGCTGCACGTGAAGGGGCGGGTGCTCGTCGGCCCGGGCGAGGGGGAGGGCGCCGAGGGGGTCCGCGACGAGCTGTGGGTCGTCGGCGGGCGCATCTCCTACGACCGTCCCGCCGGCGCCCGCGACGTCCGCACCGTGGAGGGCTGGGTGCTGCCGGGACTCGTGGACGCGCACTGCCACGTCGGCCTCGACGCGCACGGCCCCGTCCCCGAGGACGTCGCCGAGAAGCAGGCCCTCACCGACCGGGAGGCCGGCACCCTGCTCATCCGCGACGCGGGCTCGCCGTCCGACACCCGCTGGATCGACGACCGCGCGGACCTGCCGAAGATCATCCGCGCGGGCCGCCACATCGCCCGCACCCGCCGCTACATCCGCAACTACGCCCACGAGATCGAACCCGGGGACCTGGTCGCGTACGTCTCCCGGGAGGCCCGGCGCGGCGACGGCTGGGTGAAGCTGGTCGGCGACTGGATCGACCGCGACCTGGGCGACCTGTCCGCCTGCTGGCCGCCCGAGGCGGCCGCGGCGGCGATCGCGGAGGCCCACCGCCTCGGCGCCCGCGTCACCGCCCACTGCTTCGCCGAGGACTCCCTGCGGGACCTGGTCGAGGCGGGCATCGACTGCGTCGAGCACGCCACGGGCCTGACGGACGACCTGATCCCCCTGTTCGCCGAGCGCGGCGTGGCGATCGTCCCGACGCTGGTCAACATCGCCACCTTCCCCCGGCTCGCGGCCGGCGGCGAGGCGAAGTTCCCCAAGTGGTCGGCGCACATGCGCCGCCTGCACGCACGCCGCTACGACACCGTGCGCAACGCCCACGACGCGGGCATCCCCGTGTACGTCGGCACGGACGCGGGGGGCTCCCTGGCCCACGGGCTGGTCGCGGACGAGGTCGCGGAGCTGGTGCGGGCCGGCATCCCGCCCGTGGAGGCCCTGTCGGCGACGACGTGGGGCGCGCGGGCCTGGCTCGGCCGCCCCGGACTTGAGGAGGGCGCGCCGGCCGACTTCGTCGTGTACGACGAGGACCCGCGGGCGGACGTACGGGTGCTGGCGGCCCCGCGGCGGGTGGTGCTGAACGGGCGGACCGTCGGCCGGGTCCGGCGGCCGGAACGGCCCGGGCGGACGGAGGGCGCCGTGGCGGGACCGGCGGCCGGTTGACGGCGCGTGACCGGCCGGGCCGCCGGGTCGTTGCGCACTCCGTCGTACGCGCCGGTGCGTCAACCAGCGCCTTCGCACGGAGGGCGGTACGGGGGTGAAGCCGGGGAACAGTGATGCCCCGGAAATCGAAACTCCTCGCGGAAACCCCACGAAGGAGTGAAGTAGCCCAGGATGGCCACCTGTTCACTCTCGGTGCGTAATTCTTGCCGGGTCCCGAGCACACCTCACTGGGGGTCCACTGTGAACGGCACCGTCTTCCGCCTGCCCGCGCGCCGTTGCGCCACCGTCGCCGCCGCCACCGCGCTCGTCGCGGGGCCGCTCGCCCTGACCGGCGCGGCCTCCGCCGCCGCGACCGGCGGCCACGGCCGCGCGAGCGCCGCCGTCCTGCGCACCGGTCTCGACGTCCGCCTCGCCGACCGGACGGCGGACGTCCCGCTCGCCCTCTCCCTCAACGAGGTCCGGGCACCGCGGAGCGCCGAGCGGACCGCCCTGACCGCCCGCCTGGACGGCGTCGACCACGGCCGGCCGTTCGGCGTGCTGAGCGCGGACGTGGCGTCGGCGAGGGCGACGGCGGACGCGCGCAGAGCCGAGGGCTCGGTGCACCTGGCGCACGCCCGGGTGCACGTGCCCGGGCTGCCCCTGCTCTCCCTCATCGAGGCCGAGGAGGTCACCGCGAAGGCCACCTGCGAGGCCGGCAGGGCTCCGGTCGCCGCCTCCGGGGTGCTCGGGTCGGTCACCGTGCTCGGCAGGAAGGTGACGCTGACGGCAGGCGGCCCGACCCGGGTGCGGGTGCCGGGGGTCGGCGAGGTGCGCCTGGACCTCTCCCAGCGGGAGACGACGAGCCGCGAGGCCGCCGCCACCGCACTGGAAGTCACGGTCGCCGTCAACCCGCTTAAGCTGAACGTCGCCGAGGTGGAGGGCACGCTGACGCTCGCCGAGGCGACGTGCGAGACCCCCGAGGCCGCACGGAAGCCGGCACCGCAGGAGCCGGCCCCCGCGGCGTCCGCGCCGCGCACGTCGGCCGCCCCGGAGGTGAAGCCGCAGGGCACCGCCGGCACGTCCGACCTCGCGGAGACGGGGAGCAACTTGCTGACGCCGTACCTCGCGGCCGGCTCGGCCGTGCTGCTCGCCGCGGGCGGCGGAACGCTCGCCCTGCTCCGCCGCCGCCGCGGCTGACGTCCGGGCCCCGCGGCCGGGGCGGCCCCGTGCGGATCACGGGCCGCGTGCGGGGCGCCGGGTCCGGTCCGTCGCCGGCTGCGGTAGGCACGGCGGACGCCCGCCCGCGCACCCGCCGCGCCTACGACACTGCGGGCAGGCCCCGGTGACCGGCCGGAACTTGGTGACGGGGTCGGCGGAGCAGGTCGGGTGGCCCCGCCCGGGCACTCGGCCCGCCCGTAGGGCACTGCGGGCAGGCCTCGGTGACCGGCCGGAACTTGGTGACGGGGTCGGCGGAGCAGGTCGGGTGGCCCCGCCCGGGCACTTGGCCCGCCCGTAGGGCACTGCGGGCAGGCCTCGGTGACCGGCCGGAACTTGGCGACGGGGTCGGTGGAGCAGGTCGGGTGGCCTCGCCCGGGCACTTGGCGTCCTCACGGTATCTGGCGCGCCTACGGCACTGCACGTCCCGGCGACCGGCTTGATCCTGGCGACGGGGCCGGTGGAGCAGGTCGGGGTGGCTCCGCCCGAGAACCCGGCGGCTGTAGGGCACTGCGGGCAGGCCCCGGTGACCGGCCGGAGCCTGACGACGGCCCCCACCTACCCGACCGGACGGGTCGGGACTGACTGGACCGATTCCGGACCAACGGGGCCGGACGGCACCCACCGGGGGACCGACCGGGCGGGACGGGACCACCGGGCCAGGGGACCGGCCGGGCGGGGCGGGCCCGACGGGGCCACCGGGCCAGGGGACCGGACGGGCCGACGGAGCCGGGCCGGCCGACGGAGCCGGGCGGGGCGGCGGGACCAGGGCCCGGGCGGGGACCGACCGCACCGGGCGGGGCCGGCGAGGCCTACGGCAACGCCCGGTCCAGCGCCGTCAGGAACGCCTCCGTGGTCCGCCGGTCCCGTACCGCCAGGCGCAGCCAGTCCCCGTCCAGGCCCGGGAAGGTGTCCCCGCGGCGCACGGCGAAGCCCAGGTCCCGCAGTCGGCGCCGGACGGCCGCCGCTCCCGGCAGGCGGACCAGCACGAACGGGCCCTGTGCCGGTTCCGCCACCCGCACCCCGCGCGCGGCGAAGCCGGCCAGGCCCGTCACCAGACGGGCCCGGTCCGCCGCGATGCGGTCCGCCGCGAGCGCCGCCTCCGCGAGGGCCCGCGGCTCCACGCACGCCTCGGCTGCCGCGAGCGCCGGCGTGGACACCGGCCACAGCGGCTGCGCCCGCTCCAGCGCGGCGACCGTCTCCGGCGACGACAGCACGTAGCCGATGCGCAGACCGGCCAGTCCCCAGGTCTTGGTCAGGCTGCGCAGCACCACCAGGCCGGGCACGTCGGTCCGCCCGGCGAGGGCCTCGCGCTCGCCCGGGACCGCGTCCATGAACGCCTCGTCGACGACCAGCGTCCGCCCCGGCCGGGCCAGGGCGGCGACCGTCGCGGCCGGGTGCAGCACGGACGTGGGGTTCGTCGGATTGCCGATCACCACCAGGTCGGCGTCGGCGGGGACGGCCGCCGGGTCGAGACGGAAGCCGTCCTCCGCCCGCAGCAGCACCCGGCCGACCGTGTGCCCCGCGTCCCGCAGGGCCGCCTCCGGCTCCGTGAACTGCGGGTGCACCACGACCGGGCGGCGGACCGGCAGGGCGCGGGCGAGCAGCACGAACGCCTCCGCCGCCCCGGCCGTCAGCAGCACCCGCTCCTCGGGCAGCCCGTGACGCGCCGCGACCGCCGCCCGCGCGGCCCGCCCGTCCGGGTAGGCCGCCAGGCCGGGCAGCGACGCGGCGATCCGCTCCCGCAGCCACGGCGGCGGGGTGTCCGCGCGGACGTTCACGGCCAGGTCGACCAGGGCCGAACCGTCGTCGCGCACCTCGGCGTCCCCGTGGTGGCGCAGGTCGTGCCCGTCGGCGGGTGCGTCCGGGACGCGGTCCTCAGTGCGCATGCGAGTGAGCGTGCCCCCCGTGATGGTGGTGCCCGTGGCCGTGCCCGTGCCCGTCGTCGTCCGGGTGGAAGTGCGGCTGCTGCGGCAGGCCCACCTTGTCCTCGAAGCCCGGCAGCGCGATCCGGTAGACGCACGAGTCGCAGTTCATCCGCAGGTCCCCCTTCACCGCCTCCTCGTACCGCTCCATGACCAGGTCCAGCAGTTCCGACTCCGGTCCGATGACGTCCGCCGCGCGCACGTCGACCTCCGGGTGCGCGGCCGCCCAGTCCTCGGCCTGCTGCCGCACCCGGTCCGGCAGGACGCCGGTGAACAGGAAGTAGGGCAGGACGACGATCCGGCGGGCGCCGAGCCGCGCGCACCGGTCCAGACCGCCCGGCACGTCCGGCTGGGCCAGCGACACGAAGGCCGTCTCCACGCCCGCGTAGCCGCGCCCCTCCCACAGCAGCCGGGCCGCCTTGAACACCTCGGCGTTGGCGTCCGGGTCCGTCGAGCCCCGGCCGACCAGCAGCACGGTCACCTCGGCGCGCTCCCCGGGCGTGCGGGCGGTGCCGCCCAGCGCCTCGTCGAGCCGCCGCTCCAGCACCCTCAGCAGCGACGGGTGCGGGCCCAGCGGACGGCCGTAGGCGTAGGAGATCCCCGGGTGCCGCTCCTTCTCGCGGGCGAGCGCCGCCGGGATGTCGCCCTTGGCGTGCCCGGCGGAGACCAGCATCAGCGGCACGGCGGCGAAGCGGCGCACGCCCCGCTCGACCAGTTCGGCGACCGCCTCGCCCAGCGGCGGCGGGGACAGTTCTATGAAGCCGCCCGCGACGGGCAGGTCGGGGTGGCGGCTGCCCAGCCGGCGCACGAAGTCGCGGAACGCCTCGGCTCCGGCCTCGTCCCGGGTGCCGTGGCCGGCGACGAGCAGGGCGGGCGGCGGGGTGGTCACGGGTTCTCCTCGGAGGAAGTGGGGTGGTAGAGCAGGGCGTTGAGCGCGGCGGCGGCGACCGCCGAACCGCCCTTCTCGGACACGTTGCTGACGGCGGGCAGCCCGCTCTCGCGCAACGCGGCCTTGGACTCGGCCGCCCCGACGAAGCCGACGGGCAGACCGATGACGAGTGCCGGGGCGGCGTCCAGGGTCAGCAGTTCCTCCAGGGCGGTCGGCGCGCAGCCGATCACCCACAGGGCGCCCGGGCCGACCTGCTCGTGGGCCAGCCGGACGGCGTGCGCCGACCGGGTCAGACCGGGGCCGGAGCGGGCCTCCCGCAGCCGGCAGACGGTGTCGCGCCGGGTGATCCCGGCGGCGACCATCTCGACGTCCACGACGACGGGCGCCCCGGCGTGCAGCGCCGCGTGCGCCGCGACCAGGTCGTCCTCGTCCATGACGAGGTCGTCGGCGTAGCCGAGGTCGGCGGAGGAGTGGACGACCCGCTCCACCACCGCACGCGTCAGCGGCGGGAGGTGCGAGGTGTCCAGCCGGGACCGCAGCCGCCGGAACGACTCCTGCTCGATGGGGTGGACCACACGGTTCACTGGGCGTCCTCCTGCCGGGTGTCCTGCCAGCGGTAGCCGCGCGGGGTGACCATGCGCCCCGCGATCCGACGGGTCGCGGTGTTGCCCACGGTCACGACCGTCATCATGTCGACCGTCGCCGGGTCCAGGTCCGCGAGCGTCGTCAGCCGGCTGGACTCGTCCGGCCGGGAGGCGTTGCGGACGACACCGACCGGCGTCGAAGGTTCCCGGTGGGCGGCGAGCAGCGCGAGCGCCTTCGGCAACTGCCAGTCGCGGCCCCGGGAACGGGGGTTGTAGAAGGTGACGACGAGGTCCGCCTCGGCCGCGGCCCGCACCCGCCGCTCGATGACCTCCCACGGCGTGTGCAGGTCGGACAGGCTGATGGAGACGTGGTCGTGCCCGAGCGGGGCGCCCAGGACCGCCCCGGCGGCGAGCGCGGCCGTCACGCCCGGCACGCCGACCACGTCGATGTCGTCGGAGGCCTCGGCGAGCGCGGGGGAGGCCATGGCGTACACCCCGGCGTCCCCGCTCCCGATCAGCGCGACGGCGTGCCCCGCGCGGGCCTCGGCGACCGCCGTGCGCGCCCGCTCCTCCTCCGCGCCGAGCCCGGACTGCAGGACGCGGGTGCCGGGCCGCAGCAGGTCGCGGATCTGGTCGACGTACTGGTCCAGCCCGACCAGCACGGACGCGCGCCGCAGTTCGGCCTTCGCGCGGGGCGTGAGCAGGTCGCGGGCGCCGGGTCCGAGACCGACGACCGCGAGCCGCCCGCGCGCGGACCGCCGCACGACGGCACAGGTCGCCATGGCGGGCCGGCCGTCCGCGCGCACCGACTTCCGCTTGGGCACGAGGAGTTCACCGCCGCCCACGAGCGCCGCCGCCTCGGCGACGGACGGCGTGCCGACGGCGGCGAGCGGCGCGGCGGAGGGGTGGGGCACCTCGACGGCGGCCAGGGCGGCGGCGGAGTGGACCACCACGGGCACGCCCAGCCGCTCGGCCGCGGCGATGATGCCCGGCTCGTCCGCCTTGGCCTCCACGGTGGCCAGCTCGGCGACGCTGCCGGCGGACAGTCCCGCCTCCCGCAGAGCACTCCCGATCACTTCCAGTACTTCCTCCGCGGGCACGCCCCTGGACGCACCCACGCCCACCACCAGGGACGGCGGCCTGAGGAGCACCTCGCGCGGGCCGGGCACGGCGGCCCGGTCCGTCAGCCGGACGGTGTACGCCCCCTCGGCGGCGAACGGCACCGGCGGCAGCGGCCACGGCACCTCGGCGTCGAGGGCGACCGGCTCCCCGTCCAGCAGCGCCCGCGACACCCCCGCGACGTCCCCCTCCACGGGGAACCCGAGGGTGTCGAGGCCGGGGATGCCCACCGCGTCCGTCGCCGTGGTCACCACCGGCTGCGCGCCCAGCACCTCCGCGACCTCGCGGGCGAGCCCGTTGGCGCCGCCCGCGTGCCCGCCGACCAGCGACACGGCGAATCGGCCGCCCTCGTCGACGCACACCACACCGGGGTCGGCGCTCTTGTCGCCCAGCAGCGGGGCGACCAGCCGGACGACCGCTCCGGCGGCCAGGAAGCACACGAGCTGCCCGCACTCGGCGAAGGCGGCCCGCACGGCGTCCCCGGCGGGGCCGTCGTAGATCCGCGTGCGGTCCGGCCACGCGGCCGCCAGCCGGTCCCGCGCAGCCGCCCCCGCCGCGGTGGCGGAAATGAGGCCGATCACTGAGCAACTCCTTCGCTCTCGGTGGGCGCCGGGGGCCGCTCGCCCCACAGCAGGAAAACGGGGTTGGTCGCCGCCAGGCGGGTCACGTCCCCCGGCAGCGGGGCGAGCCGCGACGACTGCAGCAGCACCCCGTCGCAGACGAGCCCGGCGTCCGTGAGCGCCGCGCGCGCCGCGGGTACCCGGTCCAGCGCGGCCATGGCGACGACGACGGTCCGCCGGGCCCGGCGCGCGCACGCGGTGACGACGGCGGGCAGCTCACGGCCCCCACCGCCGACGAACACGGCGTCCGGGTCGTCCAGCGCGGCGAGCGCGTCGGGCGCGCGGCCGTGCACGACCGCCACGTCGACGCCGTGCGCCCGCGCGTTGGCGCGGATCCGCTCCACCCCGTCCGCGGCCTTCTCCACCGCGACGGCGGCGGCGCCGAGCCGCGCGCACTCCACGGCCACGGAGCCCGATCCGGCGCCGACGTCCCAGACCAGGTCGCCCGGGCGCGGCCCGAGGCGGGCCAGGGCCAGCGCCCGCACCTCGAACTTGGTGATCATCGAGTCGCGGTGCGCGAACGCGTCCTCGGCCAGCGCCCACCCCGCGGGAGGGGCCGGCGGGCCGCCGACCGTGCGCACGCCGCCCAGCGCCCGCGCCTCGTCCAGGCACAGCACCACGCTGACCGCCGGGCCCCAGTCGCGGGCCGCGGCCTCGGCCGGCGTGACCCGCTCGACCCGTTCGTGCGCGGCGTCGCCCAGTGCGGTGGCGACGACCAGCACCCGGTCGCCGCAGGTGCCGGCCAGCGCGGCGCCCAGTTCGGCGGGGCCGGCGCCCGGACCGGTCAGCACGGCCGTCTTCGGGTGGGCCCGGCAGACGTTGACGGCCGTACGCAGGTCACGCCCGTGCGCGCTCACCACCACCGCGTCGTCCCACGGCAGCCCGGCGCGCGCGAAGGCGGCGGCGACGGAGGAGACGCCGGGCCGGACGTCGAGCGCCGCGGGCCCGAACCGCTCGGCCAGCGCCCGCACGATCCCGAAGAAGCCCGGGTCGCCGGAGGCCAGCACGACCACGCGCCGGCCCCGGCGGACGTACTCCCCGATCGCGTCCAGGGCGGGCGCCAGCGGGCCGAGCACGATCCGCTCGGCCCCGTCCGGCAGCGCGACGGCGTCCAGGTGCCGCCGTCCGCCCACGACGAGATCCGCCCCGGCCACCGCGTCCGGGCCGGGCGGCGTGCCCGTTCCCGTGCCGACGACCGTGATCACGTGCCGGCACCCCGCGTGCGCAGTGCCCTGCGGGCCTCCGGGTCGGCCTTGCGGTAGCCGTGGAAGTGGCCCGGGTGGTACAGGTGCGAGCGCGTGCCGTGCGCGTCGAGGGCCGGGCCGACCAGGAAGAGCGTGTGCTTCCAGAGCCTGTGCTCCTTGACCGTCTCCTCCAGCGTGCCGATGGTGCACCGGACCACCAGCTCCTCCGGCCAGGTCGCCTGGTACGCGACGACCACCGGCGTGCTGGTCGGATAGCCGCCCTCCAGCAGCTCCCGCACGAGCTGGCCGCTGCGCGCCGCCGACAGGAAGACCGCCATGGTGGTGCCGTGCCGGGCGAACTCGCGCACCTCCTCGCCGGGCGGCATCGGCGTCTTGCCGCCGCCGAGGCGGGTCAGGACGACCGACTGCGCCACCTCCGGGATCGTCAGCTCGCGCTGTGCGAGCGCGGCGACCGCGGAGAACGAGGACACGCCCGGGACGACCTCGGTGGCGATGCCGATCCGCGCGCACCGGTCCAGCTGCTCCTGCGTGCCGCCCCACAGCGCGGGGTCGCCGGAGTGGATGCGGGCGACCTTCAGGCCCTCCGCGTGGGCCCGCTCGTACACGGCGACGACGTCCTCCAGCGACATCTTCGCCGAGTCCAGGATCTCCGCGTCGGCGCGGGCGTGGTCGAGGACCTCCGCCTGGACCAGGCTGGCCGCCCAGATGACGACGTCGGCCTCGGCGATCGCCCGGGCCGCGCGGAACGTGAGCAGGTCGGCGGCGCCGGGGCCGGCACCGACGAAGGTCACCTTGCCGGTGGGGGCATCAGCCATGGGTTGGGGTCCTCTCGTACGGGATGTCATGGTCTGGGGTCCGGCGGGCGGGGGGCGTCGCGGGTGGGGCGCACGGGCGGCCTCACAGCTTGCCGCCCCGGCCGCCGTCCCGCCGCGCGGGCGCGATCAGCGTCGACAGGTAGGGCAGGGCGGCCCCGTCGAGGTCGGCGGCCGGCCGGATGGACTCCTCCGGCAGCCCGAGCGCCGACCCCCACACCGCGTCGTCGAGCCGCCCGCTGACGCGCAGCGCCTCGGCCACCTCACGCGCCTGCCGCCCGAACTTGTAGGCCACGACGGTCCCGGGCCCGCTCAGCGCCTCCTTCAGCACGGCGGCGCCCGCGGTGACGGGCACCAGCGTCAGCGGCTCGGTGCCCTCGGTCAGCACGGCCCCCGAACGCGCCGCCAGGTCCTGCATGGCGGTGATGCCGGGCACCGTCTCCACGGCCGTCCCCGGCACCAGCGCGGCGACGGTGTGCGCGAGGTAGGTGAACGTCGAGTACACGTTGGGGTCGCCGATGGTGGCGAAGGCGACGCGGTCGTGCTCCCGCAGCAGCCGTGCGACCTGTTCCCCGGCGGCGTCCCAGGCGGCCTCGCGGCGTGCCCGGTCGGTGCGCTCGTTCAGCGCGAACACCACCCGAAGGACCTTGTCCTGGGGGACGTAGTGCAGCACGGTCGCCTCGGCCCGCCCGCGCTCGCCGGTGTCCATGACGGGGACGACGACCACGTCGGCCGCGCGCAGCGCGTTGACCCCCTTGACGGTCACCAGCTCGGGATCGCCCGGCCCGACCCCGACCCCGATCAGCCTGCTGCTCATGACGTGCGGCACCTCTCCACGAACCGACGGGCGGCACCGGGCGCGGAGGCCCAGTGGGTGTGCAGGTAACTGGCGTGCACACCGCCCTGTACAAAACCTTCGACCCGCCGCCGCGGGGCGCGTACGCCCCAGGCGGGGGCCGTCCCCGCGCCCGGCTCGACGACCGTGCGGTGGAACTCGTGCCCTCGCATCCGCTCCCCGGCGGCGGCGAGCACGCTGTCGCCGACGGCCACGGCGTCGCGGTAGCCGAGCGTCAGCCGCTCACTCATCCGGGCGGTCGCGTCGAGCACCCCGCACATGGGCCGGCCGTCCAGCTCACGGCACAGGTACAGCAGCCCGGCGCACTCGGCGGCGACGGGCGCACCGCGCAGGGCGAGCCCGGCCACGGCCGCGCGCAACGGCTCGTTGGCGGACAGCTCGGCGGCGTACACCTCGGGGAAGCCGCCCCCGACGACCAGTCCGCGGGTCCCCTCGGGCAGCGCCTCGTCCCGCAGCGGGTCGAACGTGACGACCTCGGCGCCGGCGGCGGCGAGCAGTTCGGCGTGCTCGGCGTAGGAGAAGGTGAAGGCGGGCCCGCCGGCCACGGCGACCCGCACGGGCGGCCAGGCGGTGTCCGGCCCGGCGGTGTCGTCCGGCGCGTCCCCGCCCGCCGCGGCGCCGGCGTCCCACGGAGCGCACGACAGCGCCCCCGCGCTCCGTGCCAGCGCGAGCAGCGCCCGGAGGTCGCACCCGGCCTCCACCTGCGCGGCCATGGCCGCCACGGCCTCCACCGCCTCGGCCCGCCGCTCGGCGACGGGCACCAGCCCGAGGTGCCGGGAGGGCGTGGCGGCCTGCGGCGCCCGCCGCAGTACCCCCAGCACCGGCACCCCGGCCGCGTCGAGGGCCTCCCGCAGCAGCTCCTCGTGCCGTGCGGAGCCCACCTTGTTGAGGATCACGCCGCCGATCCGCACCCGCGGATCGAAGGACGCGAACCCGTGCACCAGCGCCGCGACCGACCGCGACTGCGACGACGCGTCGACGACCAGCACCACCGGCGCCGCCAGCAGCTTCGCCACCTGCGCGGTGGAGGCCAGTTCGCCCTCCCCGGCGGCCCCGTCGTACAGCCCCATCACGCCCTCGACGACGGCGATGTCGCAGCCGCGCGCGCCGTGCGCGAACAGCGGGCCGACCAGCTCCGGACCGCACAGGTAGGCGTCCAGGTTGCGCCCCACGCGCCCGGTGGCGAGCGCGTGGTACCCGGGGTCGATGTAGTCCGGACCGACCTTGTGCGGGGACACGGCGAGCCCCCGCCGGGTGAGCGCGGCCATCAGCCCGGTGGCGACGGTGGTCTTGCCGCTGCCGGACGACGGCGCGGCGATCACCAGTCGCGGCACGGACGGCGCGGCCGGCGCGGGCGGGGCCGACGGTGACGGGGCCGCCTGGGCCCGCGAGGCCGCCGACACCGGCGACGGCTCCGACACCGGCGACGGGACCCGCGAGGCCGCCGACGCCGGTGAGGAGGACGAGGGTGAGTTCAGCACGGCGTCACCACTCGATGCCCCTCTGGCCCTTCTGCCCGGCGTCCATCGGGTGCTTGACCTTCGACATGTCGGTCACCAGGTCCGCGTACTCGACCAGCTTCTCCGGCGCGTTGCGCCCGGTGATCACCACGTGCTGGGTCCCGGGGCGGCCGCGCAGCACCTCGACGACCTCGTCGGTGTCGACCCAGCCCCAGTGCATCGGGTACGCGAACTCGTCGAGCACGTACAGCCGGTACGTCTCGGCGGCCAGGTCCCGCTTGACCTGCTCCCAGCCCTCGCGGGCCTTCTGCTCGTTGGTCGCGTTGTCGCCCTGGAGGTCGCGCTGGACCCACGACCAGCCCTCGCCCATCTTGTGCCAGTCCACGGTGCCGCCCTGCCCGGAAGCCCCGAGCACCTTCAGCGCGTTCTCCTCGCCGACCTTCCACTTGGCCGACTTGACGAACTGGAACACCCCGATGGGCCACCCCTGGTTCCAGGCCCGCAGCGCGAGCCCGAACGCGGCGGTCGACTTGCCCTTGCCGATGCCGGTGTGCACGACGACCAGCGGCCGGTTGCGGCGCTGACGGGTCGTCAGTCCGTCGTCCGGCACGACACTCGGCTGTCCCTGCGGCATTACGCGGCCCTCCTCGACGTCCCCCGCGGTCCCTGCACGTCCCTCACCAGCCCGGCGATGCTGTCCGCCCGCAGCTCCTCCAGCGTCACCGCCGTGCCGCCCAGCTCGCCCGCGAGCTGCCCGGCGAGGCCGAGCCGCACCGGCCCCGACTCGCAGTCGACGACGACGGAGGCGACGCCCCCGGCCGCGAACAGCCGCGCCGCGCGGCCCGCCAGCGCGACCGGATCGGCGCCGCCGGTGGCCCGCCCGTCCGTCACGACGACCACCAGCGCCCGCCGCGCCGGGTCCCGCAGCCGCTCCACGCGCAGCACCTCGTGCGCCGTGAGCAGCCCGGCCGCGAGCGGGGTGCGCCCGCCCGTCGGCACCGACTCCAGCCGCGCCGCCGCCGCGTCCACCGACGAGGTCGGCGGCAGTGCGACCTGCGCGTCCGTGCCGCGGAAGGTCACCAGCCCGACCTTGTCCCGCCGCTGGTAGGCGTCGAGGAGCAGCGAGAGCACGGCCCCCTTCACGGCGCTCATCCGCTGCCGCGCCGCCATCGAGCCCGAGGCGTCGACGACGAACAGCACGAGGTTGCCCTCGCGGCCCTCGCGGGTCGCCTGCCGCAGGTCGTCCCGGCGCACCACCAGCCCCGGCCCCGAGCGTCCGCGGGCCCGCTGGTGCGGCGCGGCTGCCTGCACGGTCGCCGCCAGGTGCAGCTTGGTCAGGGTGCCCCGGGGCCGCCGGGACCCGGTGGTGCGCCCGTGCTCGGTGCGAGCCCGCGAGCGCCGTCCGGCGGTGCCCTCGCCGAGACCGGGCACGCTCAGCACCTTCGTGCGGAAGGGCTCGGCGGCCCGGGCGGGAGCCTGCTCGCCGCCACCGGCCGCCTGCGGCTCACCACCCTCGCCGGCCTCCGGCGGGGCCGCGGCGGTGCCGTCCTGCGGTCCGCCCTCCGGCTGCGGCGGCCGCCCGCCATCGCCGCCCCCGCCGTCCCCGTCGGGGCCGCCGGGATCCGGGTCGTCGTCACCGCCGGAGCCGCCGAACTGCTCCAGCGTCTCGTCGAGCCTGTCCTCGTCCAGGCCCGGCGCGTCGAACGGGTTCCGCCGCCGCCGGTGCGGCAGGGCCAGCAGCGCGGCCTGCCGCACGTCCTCGGCGAGCACGTCGGTGCGCCCGGCCCACGCCGCCAGCGCGGTGGCCGTGCGCGCCATCACGATGTCGGCGCGCATGCCGTCCACCTCGAACGCCGCGCAGGTCGCCGCGATCTGCCGCAGCGCCCCGTCCCCGAGCCGGACCCGCGGCAGCAGCGCGCGCGCCGCCACGATCCGCGCCCGCGCGGCGGCCTCTTCTTCGGCCCAGCGGGTGGCGAAGGCGGCGGGGTCGTCGTCGTGGGCGAGCCGCCGCCGCACCACCTCCACACGGGTGTCCGGGTCCCGGGAGGCGGCGACCTCCACGGTCAGCCCGAAGCGGTCCAGCAACTGCGGCCGCAGTTCGCCCTCTTCGGGGTTCATGGTGCCGACCAGCAGGAAACGGGCGGCGTGCCGGACGGAGACGCCCTCGCGCTCGACGTAGGAGGCCCCCATCGCGGCGGCGTCCAGGAGCAGGTCGACCAGGTGGTCGTGGAGGAGGTTGACCTCGTCGACGTACAGGATGCCGCGGTGGGCCTCGGCGAGCAGGCCCGGCTCGAAGGCCTTCACCCCCTCGGCGAGCGCCCGCTCGATGTCGAGGGCGCCGACGAGCCGGTCCTCTGAGGCGCCGACGGGCAGCTCCACCATGCGCGCGGGACGCGAAGCACCGTCGCCCCCACCCTCGTGCGGTCCGTCAGGGCACCCCGGGTCGGGCGAAGCCGGGTCGCAGGAGAACCGGCATCCCGGCACCACGGCGACGTCCGGCAAGAGTGCGGTGAGCGCGCGCACAGCGGTGCTTTTCGCGGTCCCCTTCTCTCCCCGGACCAGGACACCACCGACCGCGGGACTCACGGCGTTGAGGAGCAAGGCCAGGCGAAGATCTTCCTGACCCACTACAGCGCTGAAAGGGTAGGGCGTGCTCACGCGGTGATCACTCCTTCGGGTGACGCAAGGTGGAGCGGCCCGAGGTGAGGCCGATCGCCGGTCAAAGTGGTGGCGTGTTCCCCGCCGTCGCGGGGACGGTCCGGCGCCGTTGTATCCGTGACGGCGGGTCGCTGCTTGCTCCCCGCCGCTGCGGGGATCGCCGGGAGGATCACGCGTCTCCCTCCAGATCTCCCTCAAGTTCGAGGTAGGTCGCCCGGAGCCGGTCCAGGGTCTCCTCGTCCGGCTCCGCCCACAGCCCGCGGTCGGCGGCCTCGAGCAGCCGCTCGGTGATGCCGCGCAGCGCCCACGGGTTGGACTTCCGCATGAAGTCCTGGTTCTCGGCGTCGAAGACGTACTCCGCGCTGAGCTTCTCGTACATCCAGTCGTCGACGACCCCGGCCGTGGCGTCGTACCCGAACAGGTAGTCCACCGTCGCCGCCATCTCGAAGGCGCCCTTGTAGCCGTGCCGCCGCATCGCCGCCATCCAGCGCGGGTTGACCACGCGGGCGCGGAAGACGCGGTGCGTCTCCTCGCCGAGGGTGCGGGTCCTCACCTGGTCGGGGACGGCGGAGTCGCCGACGTACGCCTCGGGGCTGGCGCCGGTCAGGTGCCGCACCATGGCGACCATGCCGCCGTGGTACTGGAAGTAGTCGTCGGCGTCGACGAGGTCGTGCTCGCGGGTGTCGACGTTCTTCGCCGCCACCGCGATCCGCCGGAACGCGGTCTCCATGTCCCCGCGCGCCGCCCGCCCGTCGAGCCCGCGCCCGTAGGCGTAGCCGCCCCAGACCGCGTACACCTCGGCGAGGTCGGCGTCCGAGCGCCAGTTGCGGGCGTCGATCAGCGGCAGCAGCCCGGCGCCGTACGCGCCCGGCTTGGAGCCGAAGACACGGGCGGTCGCCCGCCGCCGGTCCCCGTGCCGGGCGGTGTCCTCGTCGGCGTGCGCCCGGACGTAGTTCTGCTCGGCGGGCTCGGCCAGCTCCGCCACCGCCCGTACCGCGTCGTCGATCAGGGCGACGACGTGCGGGAACGCGTCCCGGAAGAAGCCGGAGATGCGGACGGTGACGTCGATGCGCGGCCGGCCCAGCTCCGCCGGCGGAATCACCTCGAAGCCGGTCACCCGGCGCGACGCGTCGTCCCAGACGGGGCGGCAGCCCAGCAGCGCGAGGATCTCGGCGATGTCGTCGCCCTGGGTGCGCATGGCCGACGTGCCCCACACCGTCAGGCCCACGGACCGCGGGTACTCGCCGGTGTCCCGCAGGTACCGGGCGACCAGCGAGTCGGCGAGCGACTGCCCGACCTCCCAGCTCAGCCGGGACGGGATGGCCTTGGGGTCGACCGAGTAGAAGTTGCGGCCGGTCGGCAGGACGTTGACCAGTCCGCGGGTCGGGGAGCCCGACGGGCCGGCGGGCACGTAACCGCCCTCCAGCGCCCGCAGGATGTGGGCGATCTCGTCACTCGTGCGGGCCAGGCGCGGCACCACCTCGGTGCAGGCGAACTCCAGCACGGCCACGGCGGACTGGGGTTCGGCACCGAGGACGTCCCGTACGACCGTCCGGGCGTGGCCGGCGGACCAGTCCAGCTCCTCCATGCGCTCCGCGAGCCGCCGGCACAGCTGCTCCAGCAGATCGATCGTGTCGGCGGCCGTACGGGCTGGACCCCCGGCCAGGCCGGTCAGCTCCACCGGCACCTTCACCGGCGCGCCCGGCGCGGCCAGCAGCTCCTTCTCCACCAGCCCGAAGTGCTCCGCCAGCGAGGCCCGCAGGCCCGGCAGGGCGTTGGCCTGCCCGCCCCACACCTGCGAGGCGCGCAGCACGGCCAGCAGCAGGTTCACACGGGCCTCGCCGGCCGGCCCGCCGCCGAGGACGTGCAGGCCGTCGCGGATCTGGACGTCCTTGATCTCGCACAGATAGCCGTCGATGTGCATGACGAACTCGTCGAACGCGTCGTCGTCCGGCTGCTCGTCCACGTGCAGGTCGTGGTGCAGCTCGGCCGCCTTGACCAGCGTCCAGATCTGGGCGCGCACGGCCGGCGCCTTCGCCGGGTCCAGGTCGGACACCAGCGCGTACTCGTCGAGGAGCTGCTCCAGCTTCGCCAGGTCGCCGTAGGTGTCCGCGCGCGCCATCGGCGGGACGAGGTGGTCGACGACGGTGGCGTGACCGCGCCGCTTGGCCTGGGTGCCCTCGCCGGGGTCGTTGACGATGAACGGGTAGACGAGGGGGAGGTCGCCGAGGACGGCGTCCGGTGCGCAGCCGCCGCTCAGGCCGAGGCCCTTGCCGGGCAGCCACTCCATCGTGCCGTGCTTGCCCATGTGGACGACCGCGTCGGCGCCGAACGAGTTCTCCAGCCAGCGGTAGGCCGCCAGGTAGTGGTGGGACGGCGGCATGTCGGGGTCGTGGTAGATCGCGATCGGGTTCTCGCCGAAGCCGCGCGGCGGCTGGATCATCACCACGACGTTCCCGAACCGCAGCGACGCGAGCACGATGTCGTCGCCGTCGACGTACAGCGAACCCGGCGGCTCGCCCCACGCCTCGACCATCGCGTCCCTGAGCCCCGGGTCGAGCCGCTCGAACCAGGCCCGGTAGTCGGCCAGCGGCACCCGCGCGGGAGCGGCGGCCAGCTGCTCCTCCGTGAGCCACTCGACGTCGTGGCCGCCGGCCTCGATCAGGCGGTGGATCAGCTCGTCGCCCTCGGCGGGGTGGCCCTCGACGGCGTATCCGGCCTCGCGCAGCGCGTCCAGCACACGGACCGCCGAGGCGGGCGTGTCCAGCCCGACCGCGTTGCCGACGCGCGAGTGCTTCGTCGGGTAGGCGGTGAACACGAGCGCGATCCTCTTGTCCGCGTTGGGCTTGTGCCGCAGCCGGGCGTGCCGGACGGCGATGCCGGCGACCCGCGCCGCCCGCTCGGGGTCGGCGACGTACACCGGCACGTCGGCGCCGTCCCCCTCCACCTGCTCCTTGAAGGAGAACGGGACGGTGATCAGGCGGCCGTCGAACTCCGGGATCGCGACCTGCATCGCCGCGTCCATGGGGGACAGGGCGGCGTCGGACTCCTCCCACGCGGCACGCGAGGAGGTCAGGCACAGCCCCTGCAGCACGGGGACGTCCAGCTCGGCGAGCGCCCCGACGTCCCACGACTCGTCGGCGCCGCCCGCCGAGGCCTGTGAGGCGTGCGTGCCGCCGGCGGCGAGGACGGTGGCCACCAGGGCGTCGGCCCGGCCGAGCAGCTCGTACAGGCCCGGGTCGGCGCCGCGCAGCGAACCGCAGTACACGGGCAGGGCGTTGGCGCCGCGGGCCTCGATCGCGTCGCACAGGGTGTCCACGAAGGCGGTGTTGCCGCTGAGTTCGTGGGCGCGGTAGAAGAGCACGCCGACGGTCGGGCGGCCCTCGGTGAACGGGCGCTCGCCGTGCACGCCGAACTCCGGCATCTTCCGCGGCTCGTCGAAGCCCTCACCGGTCAGCAGCACCGTGTCGGACAGGAACCGGGCCAGTTCGGTGAGGTTGGCCGGCCCGCCCTCGACGAGGTAGCGCAGCGCCTCGGCGACCACTCCGGCCGGCACGGACGACTCGGCCATCAACTCGGCGTCCGGGACGCTCTCACCGCCCAGCAGCACCGTCGGGACGCCCGAGGCCTTCAGGACGGCGAGGCCCTCCTCCCAGGCCCGCTTGCCGCCGAGCAGGCGGACGACGGCGACGTCCGCGCCCGCGATCAGCCCCGGCAGCTCCCCGGCGACGTCGACCCGGGTCGGGTTGCCGATCCGGTAGGAGGCGCCGGAGGCACGGGCCGCCAGCAGATCGGTGTCGGCGGTCGACAACAACAACACTGTGCTCATGCGGGCGCTCCCGGTGGGATGAAGGGCAGTCCTTGCGGCGCGCCCGACTCGATGAGCCGCCACAGCGCGTCCGTGTCCGCGTGCTGTTCGATCAGGTCGCCGAGCCGGTCGAGCTGCTGCTCGCGCAGCGCGGCGAACGAGGTGCCGGGGGCCGGGACGAAGCGGCGGCCCGCGGCGGCCGCCACCTCGCGCAGGAAGGCCCGCCGGAAGGCGTCCGACTCCAGCGAGCCGTGCCAGTGGGTGCCCCAGGTCTGGCCGACCCGGCAGCCGTCCAGGAAGGCCTCGCCCCCGTGGACGTCGGCCACGCCGTGGTGGATCTCGTAGCCCTCGACGCGTTCGCCCAGGGCCTCGCCGGCCGGCCGGGTGAGGGTCTTCTCGCGGGCGAACCGCACCCGCACGGGCAGGACGCCGAGACCGTCCACCCGGCCGGCGCGGCTCTCCACCTCGTCCTCGATCTGCTCGCCGAGGATCTGGAAACCGCCGCAGACGCCGAGGACGGGCCGGCCCTCGGCGGCACGCCGCACGATCGCGTCGGCCAGCCCCCGCTCGCGCAGCCACTGAAGGGCCCGTACGGTCCCGCGGGTGCCGGGGACGATCACGAGGTCGGCGTCGGCCAGTTCCTCGGGCCGGTCCACGAAGCGCACGACGACGCCCGGTTCGGCGGCCAGCGCGTCCACATCGGTGAAGTTGGACATCAGGGGGACGGCGCAGACGGCCACCCGCAGGACGTCCTCGCCGACGGGGGCGGCCGGCTCGGGTGCGGCGCCCCGCGCGGACCCCTTCCCCCGGCCCGGGGCGGGAGGCACCCCCATGCCGTCCTCCTCGTCGATGCCGAGCCCGTGCCGGAACGGCAGGACGCCGTAGGTGCGCCGCCCGGTGAGCCCGCGCAGCATGTCCAGGCCCGGCTGCAGCAGGGAGACGTCGCCGCGGAACTTGTTCACGAGGAACCCGGCGACCAGGTCCTGGTCCTCGCGCGCCAGCAGCGCGACGGTGCCGAAGAAGGAGGCGAACACACCGCCGCGGTCAATGTCGCCGACCACCAGCACGGGCAGCCGGGCACTGCGCGCGATGCCCATGTTCACGATGTCGGTGCGCCGCAGGTTGATCTCGGCGGGACTGCCGGCCCCCTCGCAGATCACCGCGTCGTACGTGCCGCGCAGCTCCGCCAGGCAGTCCAGCACGGTGCCCAGCAGCCGCTGCTGACGGCCGCCGTGGTAGCCGCGCGCGCTCAGCTCGCCGACCGGCTTGCCGAGCAGCACGACCTGGCTGCTCTGCTCACCGCCCGGCTTGAGCAGCACCGGGTTCATCAGCGCGGTCGGCTCGACGCGGCAGGCCTGGGCCTGCATGGCCTGCGCCCGCCCGATCTCGGCGCCCTCCCGGGTGACGAACGAGTTGAGCGACATGTTCTGCGCCTTGAACGGCGCGACCTTGACCCCCTGGCGCACCAGCCACCGGCAGATCCCGGCGGTGACGACGCTCTTGCCGGCGTCGGAGGTGGTCCCCGCGACGAGCAGTCCGCCGCTCACGACGTACGTCCCTTCCCCGTGGGCCGCCCGTTCCCGAGCCGCCCCTCCGCCACGAACCGGCCGGCCGCGCACACCCCGAGCGCGAGCCAGCTCACCCGCCGGGACAGCCGTACGGCCCGGTCGATGTCGCCCACCCGGACGGCGCGCCCGCGCGCGTTGAGCACGGGCCGGTCCTCCACGCGCCCGCCGTACGACAGCCGCCCGCCGAGCCGCACCCCCAGCGCCCCCGCGAACGACGCCTCCACGGGCCCGGCGTTCGGACTGGGGTGCCGGGCGGCGTCGGCGCGCCAGGCGCGCACGGCGCCCCGCGGATCTCCTCCCGCCGCGGCCGCGAGGACGGCGGTGAGCCGCGCCCCCGGCCACCCGGCCAGGTCGTCCAGCCGCGCCGAGGCCCAGCCGAACCGCCGGTACCTCGGCGACTTGTGACCGACCATCGCGTCCAGGGTGTTGACGGCGCGGAAACCCACCAGGCCCGGCACACCGGCCACGGCCCCCCACACCAGCGCGCCCACGACCGCGTCGGAGGTGTTCTCGGCGACGGACTCGACGACGGCGCGGGCGATCTGGTCGGCGTCCAGGGCCTGCGGGTCGCGCCCGCACAGGTGCGGCAGCCGCGCCCGGGCGGCCTCGACGTCGCCGGCCCGGAGCGCGCGCCCGATCACCCGGGCCTCCCGCGCGAGGGTCGTCCCCCCGACGACCGCCCAGGTGGCGGCGGCGGTCAGGGCGACGGACGCGGTGCGGGAGGGACGCGCGGCGGACGCGGCGAGCCGCGCCAGCGCCACGGCGCCGCCGACGCACACGGCGGTGTGCAGGGCACCCCGCCCGCGGTCGTCACGCCACAGGGTCCGTTCGACGGCGCCGGCGACCCGCCCGAACACGGCGACCGGGTGCCCGCGGCGCGGATCGCCGAGGAGCAGGTCGCCGAGGAGGCCGGTGGCGGCGCCGTACGCGAAGACGCGATCGGCACCCATCGGGTCAGCCGGCCGAGGGGTCGGTCGGCACGTCGGTGGTGAACCTCGGTCGGCAGCCGCGCATCGCGATATGTCCTCACTCAGGGTGTCCGCGCCCTGGTTCGACGAGACCGGCGGTGAGAGTTCCTGGCTCCCGGGGGTTCTTCCCCGGTCACAGTGGCGGGACCGCGCCGGATTCGCACCGGGCTTCCTCTCCTGCCGCCGTACTTGGCCCGGGAAGTCCACCACGGTCCGCGAACACCCGTCAACCTGCCGCTGACCTGCGAGGGCGCAGTGTGCCGAGGCCCACACAGGGGCGGTTGCCAAGGGCGCCGAAAACGCGCACGAAAAGGCGGGGTTGCGGGACGGATCACCGTCCCGCAACCCCGCCTGCCTGCCGGTGCGGCCGTCAGGCCACGATCAGGGAGATCCCGTACGCCACCGCCGCCGCGCACGCGGCGAAGCAGACGGAGGCGCCGGTCAGCGCGAGGGCGCCGGAACCGCCGCCCGCGGCGGCCCGCTCCCGCCGGGTCAGGGCGCTGATGCCCAGGGTGTACAGGACCACCAGGCCCACGGTGACGCCGAGGCTGACGCCGAAGACGGAGCCGAGAGCCGCCCAGTCGATCTTCATGGTGCTTCTCTTCCTTCTGCGGAGGGGCGGGCTCAGACGGCGGCCGGCGGCTTCGCCGGTTCGGCGGCGGGGGCCGGGAACGCGGCCAGTCCCCCGGCGATGGCCGCCTCGGTCGGGGGCGGGGTGACGACGGCCATGGCGGTGGTCACGACGCCGGCCGGCTCCTCGACGTGGTTGACGTTGGTGTGGTCGACGACCTCGCGGCGGGAGATCTTCCAGATCGCGGCGCTGGCGGCCACCAGGAAGACGGCGACGAGCGCGGTGCCCCAGTCGCCGAGACCGGTCACGGCCTCCGCGCCGGCGCCGACCAGCGCCGCGGCCGGCAGGGTCAGCGCCCAGGCGGCGAGCATGCGCGTCGCGGTCGACCAGCGCACCACGCCGCCCTTGCGGCCGAGGCCCGCGCCCATCACCGAGCCGGACACGACGTGCGTGGTGGACAGGGAGAAGCCGAGGTGGGAGGAGGCCAGGATGGCGGTGGCCGCGCTGGTCTGGGCGGCGAAGCCCTGCTGCGGCTCGAGGTCGGTCAGGCCCCTGCCCATGGTGCGGATGATGCGCCAGCCGCCGATGTAGGTGCCGAGCGCGATGGCGAGACCCGCGGAGAGGATGACCCAGGAGGGAGGGTTGGAGCCGGGGGCGATCGCCCCGCCGGTCACCAGGGCCAGGGTGATGATGCCCATGGTCTTCTGGGCGTCGTTGGTGCCGTGCGCCAGCGAGACCAGGCCCGCGGAGGCGATCTGGCCGACCCGGTGGCCCTTCTCGGCGGCCCTGCCGTCCGCCTTCCTGCCCACCGCGTAGGACAGGCGTGTCGAGACCATCGCCGCGAGACCCGCGACGACCGGGGCGGCCACGGCCGGGAGCAGCACCTTGGTGACGAGCACGCCGCCGTGCACGGCGGAGAAGCCGGCCGAGGCGACGGTCGCGCCGATCAGGCCGCCCATGAGGGCGTGGGAGGAACTGGAGGGGAGACCGACGAGCCAGGTCAGCAGGTTCCAGAGGATCGCGCCGACCAGGGCGGCGAAGATGACCTCGGGACGGATGCCGGTCTCGTCGACGAGACCCTTGGAGATCGTGTTGGCGACCTCCACCGAGAGGAAGGCGCCGGCAAGGTTGAGTGCGGCGGACATGGCCACCGCGACCTTGGGCTTGAGCGCGCCGGTCGAGATGGTCGTGGCCATCGCGTTGGCGGTGTCGTGGAAACCGTTCGTGAAATCGAACGCGAGTGCGGTTACCACCACAATCGCGAGGATCAGCGAGAAGCTTTCCATTTACCCAGGCAATCGTTCGAGGTCGTTGGTTGCTCGAACGTACGTAACGTGAGTGAACGGAAGATGAACTGGGCCGGTCTTCGGAGTGTCCCGAAGAGGGGCCTGGCGTTCCGTCCCGCCGCAACGGCCGTGGATTTCCGGCCAGTCGGCCGGTGGTGGAGGGTTTTGTGCGTGTTCGGCCGGGATGGAAAGAGATTACGGTCACATGGGTCCCCCGCGACGAGTGTCCATGATCGGCCCGAATGTTACGCGGAGGGCTCTGTGCAGCGCGGCCACGGGCGTCGATCCCGGTCCGCCCGGGCCGGCCCCGGGCCGCGCCCGCGACTGGCAGGATCGCGGCATGGACGAACAGGGACGGCCGGACCGGCCGCGGGGACGGGGCGCCGGCGGAGCCGCGGGGCGGGGGCGCGACGTGCGCGAGGAGGAGGCGCGGGCCTGGGAGGCGCTGGTCGCGACGGCCCGCCGCACGGTCGCCGACGGCCTGGTCGTCGGCACCTCCGGCAACGTCTCGGTGCGCGTCGGGGACACCGTGCTGGTCACCCCGTCGGGCGTGCCGTACGACCGCCTCACACCGGACGACGTCACGGGAGTCGACCTCGACGGCCGGCGGGTGCTCGGCACACTGGGACCGACCAGCGAGCTGCCCCTGCACCTCGCGCTCTACCGCGGCACGGACGCGTCGGCGGTCGTGCACACCCACGCCGTGCACGCCACGGCCGTCTCGACGCTCGTGACCGAGCTCCCCGCGATCCATTACATGACCGCCGCGCTCGGCGGGCCCGTCCGCGTCGCCCCCTACGCGACGTACGGCACCGAGGAGCTGGCCGCGAACATGCTCCGCGCCCTCGACGGCCGCTCCGGCTGCCTCCTGCAGAACCACGGCACGGTGACCTGCGGCGCCTCACTCGACCAGGCCTACGACCGCACGGCCCAGCTGGAGTGGATGTGCCGGGTGTGGCTGACGGCTTCGTCCGTGCCGGGACTGACGCCGCACCTGCTGTCACCGCGTCAGCTGGCCCAGGCGGGGGAGCGGCTGCGGGGGTACGGGCAGGGAGAACAGCCGGTCGGCCGGGCGTAGCGGAGGAGCTGGGGCGGCCGGGCGGCGGGCCCGGGCCGCGGCGTCCGGGCGAAGACGGCGATCCCGGCGGCGGCGGTCCGGGGCAGCGGCGGGGGTGCGGGGCGCCGGTCCGGGCGGTGGGAGCGCGGGGCGCGGTCCGGGCGGCGGGGTGGCCAGTCGGTTCGGGCGGTGGGGTGCGCAGGGCCGGTTTCGGTGCGGCCGGGCGTAGCGGAGGAGCTGGGGCGGTCGGGCGGCGGGCCCGGGCCGCGGCGTCCGGGCGAAGACGGCGGTCCCGGCGGCGGCGCTCCGGGGCAGCGGCGGGGGAGCGGGGCGCCGGTCCGGGCGGTGGCGTGCGCAGGGCCGGTTTCGATGCGGCCGGGCGGCCGCAGGGCGGGGCGGTGGCCGTGCCGCCGGCCGCGTCGGTGGCCGCGGCGCATGCCGCGCGGGCGGCGGGGAACACGGTCCGAGGCCGCTGCTCCCGGAGGACCGCGAGGACATGTCACCCCGACTCCCTTTCCCGCTGGCCGCCCGCCGAGCGCGCCAGGACACTGGACCCGTGCGCACAGTCACAGCGACGGCCGCGGCCGTCACCGCGGTGCTGGCGGCCGGGGCGGCGAGCGTCGCCGCCGGCCGGCATGCCAGTGACGCCGCGCTCAAGGCGCCCCCGGGCCGCCCCCTGCCCACCGAGCCGCGGCTCACCGTGCACGGCACCACCGCGGGCCACATCACCCTGACCCGCGACCTGGCCTCCCTGCGACCGGGCACCTACGGCCTCGCCGGCAGCGGCTCCCACGCCGTCGTCGGCCCGGTGCAGCCGACCGTCCCGCATCCCCCCGACGCCGTCGTACGGCGCCTGGAACGCGTCACCCACGGCACCCTGAGCCCCGGCGACAAGGTCTGGCTCACCCCGAACGTGCACGTCGGCAACCCGGACTCGGCCCTCGGCCTGGACCACGCCGACGTCGACGTCCCCGGCGAGCTCGGCGCCCTCCCCGCGTGGTTCGTGCCCGGGGTCCGCGACACCTGGGTGATCACGGTGCACGGACTGGGCTCCACCCGCGAACTCCCCATGAACGTCATGGGCTTCCTGCACCGCCGGCGCTTCCCCGTGCTGGACCTCGCCTACCGCGGCGACCTCGGCGCGCCCCGCTCCCCGGACGGCCTGAACCACCTGGGCCAGAAGGAGTGGCGCGACGTGGACGCGGCCATCCGCTACGCCGTCCGGTACGGCGCCGAGCGGGTCGTCCTGCACGGCTGGTCCACCGGAGCCACCATGGCGCTGCACGCGGCCACCCACTCGGAACTGCGGGACCGCGTCTCCGGACTGGTGCTGGACTCACCGGTCCTCGACTGGCAGACCACCGTGCGCGCGCTGGCCGCGGCGCGGCACACACCGGGCGCCCTGCTGCCCCTCGCGGTGCGCGCCGCGCAGGGGCGGACCGGACTGCACGGGGAACGCGCCGCGGCCGCGGCGCACTCCCTGAGCGTCACGGTGCCGACCCTCATCTTCCACGGCCCCGACGACACGGTCGCCCCCTGGCGTTTCTCCCGCCGCCTCGCCGAACGCCACCCCAACCTGGTCGCCCTGCACACGGTCCGGCAGGCCCCGCACGGAGCCATGTGGAACGCCGACCCGGAGGCCTACGAGGAGGCCATGCGGCGCTTCCTGACGCCGCTCATGTGATCCGGGGCCGTTCCGCTGCGGAGCGGGCCGCCGACCGGGGCGGCGAAGGGGGCCGCGCACCCGTCCCGCCTCGGTTCCGCTTGATGGCCGCATGTGGCCTGATCGTCTCCCAGGAGGGCCTGCCGGCACCGGGGCATTGGCCATCCCCGTCGCCCCGGGTGACATTCCGTTTGGGTTTTCGGACCGTCAGCCGCAAGACTGCACCCGTGACGTCCCGTATCCCGCGCGACTCCAGGCTTCGACTCGTCCGCCCACGACCCCTGGCCGCCGCCCCCCGAGCCGTGAACCAGCGGCACTCGCGCCGTCCGGCACCGCGCCCGCCGGAAGGCACCCCGGCCCCCGCGGAGCTGGCCGGAATGGCACGCTCCCTGCTGGCCGGGGCGGCCCGCGTCGCCCGCTGGGCCGACGCCGCCCTCGGCCCCGGCGGTGACGCCGCGACCGCCGACGGCAAGGCCACCCTCTCCGCCGCCACCGCCGAACGGGCGGCCGCCGAGCTGGGCCTGACCGTGGTCCAGGTCCGCGCCGACTGGGACACCGCCCGCCTCGCCGGCCTCATCGAGGTGCACGGCGACAGCGCCCGCCCCGGCTGGCGGCTGCGCGCCTGGAACCGCGACGACAGCGCGGTCCTGCGCGGCTGGGTCGCCCTCTTCGACGCCTGGTCGCTCGCCTGCCCGGAACCCGAGGGCCACGAGAGCGCCGCCGTCGCCGAGGTCGTCTCGGCCATGCCGCAGGTGCTCTCCTTCCTGCAGCTGTCCGCCGGCCCCGTGCCCGTGGAGCAGCTCCTCGACCTGCTCCAGCAGCGGGTCACCGAACTGCGCACCGAACGCTGCGAGGTGCCCTACGGGCCGCAGCCCGGGCAGGCCCGGCTCGCCCCCGTGGTGCCGGGCACCGCGAGCCCGGCCGCCGAGCCCGCCGACGAGACGCCGCTCGCCCCACTCCTCGACTGGGCGCTGGGCGCCCTCGCCGCCGTGGGAGCGCTCACCTACGGCGAGGGCCAGGCCACCCTGACCCCCCTCGGCAGCTGGGCCGTCTGGGTCAAGCTGGAGCAGATCTGCGTCGCCGCCCAGAGCCCCGCCGGGAACATCGAGCAGTCCGCCGAGGACATGCTCCGCGGCTGCGCCCAGCTGCGCCCGAACGGGGCCCGCGCCGAGTACCGCGCCTGGCTCGCCGCCCGCCCCGTCGGCAGCGCCGTCACCGAACTGCTGGCCGCCGCCCGCGGCGAGGACGCCCTGCTGCGCGGCCTCGCCTTCGAGGCGCTGCGCGTCGTCGGCCCGCCCGCCGAGCCCGACGTGCGGGCCGTGCTGGACGAGCCGACGCTGAGACCGTACGCGCTGCTGTGGCTGGCCGAGCACGACGGCGTCGACCCCGAGGACGCCCACGAGGTCCTCACCCGCGAGGAGGCCACCTGGCTGTGGGTGGACACCGCCGCGGCCGTCACCGACCACGGCGAGAGCGCCATGCTCGTCCGGCACCTGGAGTCCGCGGTGCAGCCCACCGTCCCCATGCTGCTGGACGAGGTGCGCGCCGTGGGCCATCCCCGCACCGTGCAGGTGCTCGTCGCGCTCGCCGCCGCGCACCCCGACCCGGCGCTGGCCAAGGCCGTCCGCCGGGCGGCCTTCCAGGTGCACACCGGGGGCAGCTAGTAGTGCCGCGACAGGCAGCGTTCGCCCCGTCGCGGCGCCCGGCACGCGCCCCCGTCCTCGAACCGGCTTCGCACGGCTCGGACGGGGGGACCCCTTCGCCGCACCGGCCGAAGGCCCCGAGTACATCCAGTACGAGGGCGTCCGGCCGGCACGCCGGGAGCGCGCACCGGACGCCGCTCCTCGACGGGCGGACGTCGCCTGCCGCGGCACTGGCTAGGGCGCCTCGCCCGTACCGCGTACCGGGGCGCGGGGCCGCCGGCCGCCCGGTCGCGCGGCAGCACCGTGGCGGGGACGTACTCCGGGGGCCGGACACGGCGGCGCGGCGCCACCGCACCGCCCGGCGCGGCACCGCGGACCCGCCCGGGACGGGGCGTGAACAGGCCCGCGCGGCCCCGGGTCCGTCCGGGCGGCGGGACCGGCCACCGGACCCGGCACCGCGCGGCCGCGCGGCCCGTCCGACCGCGCCGGGGAGGTCAGGAGCCGATCTCCGGGGCGTACGTGCCGAAGCTCCAGACGTTGCCCTCGGCGTCCCGGGCCATGTAGTCGCGCGAGCCGTAGTCCTGGTCCGTCGGGGGCATCAGGATCTCCGCGCCGTGCTCCACCGCCCGCCGGTGGTGGGCGTCCACGTCGTCCACGACGACGTACACCCCGGCCGGCCCCGCGCCGCGCATCGCCTCGTCGAACCGGCCGCCGCGCCCCTTCGAGCCGATCATCACCGCGCCGTTGCCCAGCACCAGCTCGGCGTGCTGGACGAGGCCGTCCTCGCCCTCGTACACCGACAGTTCCGTGAAGCCGAACGCCTCCGTCAGCTGCCGCACGGCCGCCTTGGCGTCCGCGTAGAGCAGCGTCGGGTAGATGCTGGGGCGCCCGTCCGTGTCCGCCATGCCGATCACTCCCTCGTGAGCCGGTGCCGGCCGGGGGGCCCGGCCCGCCCGCCAGTCTGGCACCGGCCACGGACAACGCCCCGCGGCCACGCAGCGGACGGGGGACGGCCGCCCCGGGACGGCCCCTTCGGCGGACGCCCCCGCACTGGAGCAACCCGGCGGCACCCGGCGCACCGGGCCCCCGCGATCCACCCGCGGACCCGCCCGCGGACCGGCCCGGACGGCCGGACGCTGAAAAAGCGCTTGCACGGCCCCGTTAGACTGGCCCCATGGCCATTCTCCTCGCGCATTAGACGGCGGGAACGTCCTCAGCCGCCCATCCCGCCCGCCCCACCCGCCCTGGAGTCTGTCCGTGATCTCCGCTTCCGGCATCGAGCTGCGCGCCGGTGCCCGCATCCTCATCGAGAAGGCCACCTTCCGCGTCGCCAAGGGCGACCGCATCGGCCTGGTCGGACGCAACGGCGCCGGCAAGACCACCCTCACCAAGGTCCTGGCCGGCGAGGGCATCCCCGCCGCGGGCACCGTCACCCGTTCCGGTGAGGTCGGCTACCTCCCGCAGGACCCCCGCACCGGCGACCTCGACGTGCTCGCCCGGGACCGCATCCTCTCCGCCCGCGGCCTGGACGTCCTGATCCGCAAGATGCGCGAGAACGAGCAGCGCATCGCCAACGGCAAGGGCGCCACGCGCGAGAAGGCGATGAGGCAGTACGAGCGCCAGGAGACCGAGTTCCTCACCAGGGGCGGGTACGCCGCCGAGGCCGAGGCCGCCACGATCGCCGCCGCGCTCAACCTGCCCGACCGCGTGCTCGGCCAGCCGCTGCACACGCTGTCCGGCGGTCAGCGCCGCCGCATCGAGCTGGCCCGCATCCTGTTCTCCGACGCGGACACCCTGCTGCTCGACGAGCCGACCAACCACCTCGACGCGGACTCGATCGTCTGGCTGCGCGATTACCTGAAGACCTACCGCGGCGGCTTCATCGTCATCTCCCACGACGTCGACCTCGTCGACACGGTCGTCAACAAGGTGTTCTACCTGGACGCCAACCGCGCCCAGATCGACGTCTACAACATGGGCTGGAAGCTCTACCAGCAGCAGCGCGAGGCCGACGAGAAGCGACGCAAGCGGGAGCGCGCCAACGCCGAGAAGAAGGCCGCCGCCCTCAACGCCCAGGCCGACAAGATGCGCGCCAAGGCCACCAAGACGGTCGCCGCGCAGAACATGGCCCGCCGCGCCGAGAAGCTGCTGTCCGGGCTGGAGGACATCCGCCAGGCCGACAAGGTGGCCAAGCTCCGCTTCCCCGAGCCCGCGCCCTGCGGCAGGACGCCGCTGACGGCCGAGGGCCTGTCGAAGTCGTACGGCTCCCTGGAGATCTTCACCGACGTCGACCTCGCCATCGACAAGGGTTCCCGGGTCGTCATCCTCGGCCTCAACGGCGCCGGCAAGACCACCCTGCTGCGGCTGCTGGCGGGCGTCGAGCAGCCCGACACCGGCGCCGTGGTCCCCGGCCACGGCCTCAAGCTCGGGTACTACGCCCAGGAGCACGAGACCCTCGACCCGGACCGCACGGTCCTGGAGAACATGCGCTCCGCGGCGCCCGACATGGACCTCGTCGAGGTCCGCAAGGTGCTCGGCTCGTTCCTGTTCTCCGGCGACGACGTCGACAAGCCGGCCGGGGTGCTCTCCGGCGGGGAGAAGACCCGTCTGGCGCTCGCCACCCTGGTCGTCTCCTCCGCCAACGTCCTGCTCCTCGACGAGCCGACCAACAACCTCGACCCCGCCAGCCGCGAGGAGATCCTCGGCGCGCTGCGCACGTACAAGGGCGCGGTGGTCCTCGTCACGCACGACGAGGGCGCGGTCGAGGCGCTCCAGCCCGAGCGGATCATCCTGCTGCCCGACGGGGTGGAGGACCTGTGGGGCGCCGACTACGCGGATCTCGTCACCCTCGCCTAGGAGGACCTGCCGCGGCGGCTGCCCCTGCCGCGCACGGGGCCGTCCGCCGGCCGGCTGCTCCCGCCGCGCGCCCGCCGGCGACGAGGCCGCCTCCGCGGCAGCCGCTGGGCCCTGCCTCGCACCGGGCCCGGCCCCGGGCCGCCGCGGACGCGGCGCCCCGGAGCGCCGGCGGCGGGCGTGATCCACTGCTGATGGATCATTCGGCCCACCGGTGATCCCTCATCTGTGTGAGATCCCCTCGTACCGAGGTGTGTCCTACACCGATTTTCCGGCCGAGCCCCCTATAACCGGGGCTCGGCCGTGGCGCGCCGCTGACCTGGCATTTCACGGAAGTGTTCGTCCAGCGGTACGGACACCGCTGTACGGAGGGGCAGATTCCGCATGTGGGGACGCACTCCTGTCGTCACAACGATGTCTCACGGACCTTGCCGAATGGGTGGCCATCACGCCCCGGAGGGGTGATCATGAGGAGACCAGAGCGCACTTCCCATGAGGAGGCACGGGTGGCCGAGACTCTGAAGAAGGGCAGCCGGGTGACCGGCGCCGCGCGCGACAAGCTCGCGGCAGACCTGAAGAAGAAGTACGACGCCGGTGCGAGCATTCGGGCGTTGGCCGAGGAAACCGGCCGCTCGTATGGCTTCGTGCACCGGATGCTCAGCGAGTCGGGCGTCACGCTCCGTGGGCGTGGCGGGGCGACGCGGGGCAAGAAGGCCACGTCGGCCTGACGGCGGGCGGCCCATCGGCTTCGATGGTGGCCACCCGGTCGGTCGTCCCCAGCGCCTTCGGAGGGGCTGGGGTGAACCTGGATCGGCCGGGTGGTTACTGTGCAGTCACTTCGGCATGCCCTCGATGGGCATGCCAGGACGACCGCACCCATCGGAGGCGCCCCATGGCTTCGCCCGAGCACGACCTCGACCCGCTCCTCGACAAGGACGGCGTACGGCTCACCGTCGACGACGCGATCGCGACGGTGACGCTGACCAACCCGGCCAAGCGGAACGCCCAGAGCCCTGCCCTGTGGCGGGCGCTCGGCGAGGCGGGGCGGCTGCTGCCGGGCTCCGTCCGTGTCGTGGTGCTGCGCGCCGAGGGCAGGTCGTTCTCCGCCGGACTGGACCGGCAGGCGTTCACGCCGGAGGGCTTCGACGGCGAGCCGTCGTTCATCGACCTCGCGCGCGGCACCGACGAGGAGCTGGACGCGACCATCGCCGAGTACCAGGAGGCGTTCACCTGGTGGCGGCGCAGCGACATCGTGTCCGTCGCCGCCGTGCAGGGACATGCCATCGGCGCGGGCTTCCAGCTCGCGCTCGCCTGCGACCTGCGCGTCGTCGCGGACGACGTCCAGTTCGCCATGCGCGAGACCGGCCTCGGACTGGTGCCGGACCTCACCGGCACGCACCCGCTGGTGGGGCTCGTCGGCTATGCCCGGGCCCTGGAGATCTGCCTGACCGGCCGGTTCGTGACCGCCGAGGAAGCGGTGAACACGGGCCTGGCCAACCTCGCCGTGCCCCTGGACCAGCTCGACGGCGCCGTCCGGGACCTGGCCTCGGCGGTCCTGGCCGCCCCGCGCGACGCCGTGATCGAGACCAAGGCCCTGCTGCGCGGCGTGCAGGGCCGGTCGTACGAGGAGCAGCGGGCCGCCGAGCGCCAGGCACAGGCCCGGCGGCTGCGGGACCTGGCCGGCCTCGGCGAGTAGGACGCGGAGCCGTCAGCCCACGTCGGTGACCAGGACCGCCACCGTCGGCCGGTCCGGGAGCGCCGCCGCGGCGACCGCGCGGACCTCCAGGGCCACGTCCAGCGCCCGGTGGTCCGCGCGCAGCGCGACCTCCACCCGGACGTGACGCCGCGGCAGGGCGGCCCCGGTGCCCTCCCGCCGCACCTCGACGTGCACCGCCCGCCCCGGACCGCCGAGGACACCCGTCAGGCGGGCCACCCCCGGCACCGCGAGCACGGCAGCGGCCACCCGGTTGGCCTCGGCGTCGGCGCCCTGGACCGCCTCGGGCGGCCGGGACACCCGGGCGGGGGCGCGCTCCCCGCCCCCGGCCGGGGAGTCCAGCAGAGCCGTCACCCGCAGATCGACGTCGGTGACGGCCAGGCCGAGCGCACCGGTCGCGGCCGACGCCAGGACCTCGCGCAGCCGGGCCGCCGCCACCGGCAGCGGCTCGGCCGCCGTCGCCGACAGCTCCGCCGACACGCGCAGCGGACCGGGGGGCAGCGCGCTCGGCGGCGGCGGAACGACCGGGGCGGAAGACTCCTCCGGGCCGGCCGGGGCGATGCGGAGCTCACCCAGCCGCACGCCCGGCACGTCCTCCGCGGCGCGCCGCAGCACCGCCGCCGCGGCGCTCTCCGCGATCCACGCGCCATCGCCCGGGCCGCCCAGCGGCAGAAGCCTGCCGAGCGCCAGCTGCCGCCTCACGGTCCTCGTCCACCGGTCCGCCGTCATCCCTCCAGCCTGCCGTATACCGGGCGCCGGATCCTGCGGCCCGCACACGGCGGGGTGCCGGAACGGCCGAAAGGGAGGAACGGCGACGCCCGAGAAGCCGCAGCGCAGCCGCACGGGCGCCTGGAGGGGGAGGGGCAGCCCACCCGGGCTCCGGAGCGGGAGCGCAGGCCCCGGCCCGGAGGTGGGGGAGGCGCTCAGAACCCGTGCCGCATCCCGCCGTCGACCGGCACCATGATGCCCGTCAGGTACGACGCGGCCGGCGACAGCAGGAACGCGGCCGTCCGGCCGAACTCCTCCGGCGTCCCGTACCGCCGCAGCGGGATGCGCGCCTCGTTGGCCGCCCGGGTCGCCTCCGGGTCCGCCGACAGGCCGTCCAGCTCGCGCACGCGGTCCGTGTCGATGCGGGCCGGGAGCAGCCCGACGACCCGGATGCCGCGCGGACCCAGCTCGTCCGCCAGGGACTTGGCGAACCCGGCCAGACCGGGCCGCAGCCCGTTGGAGATGGTCAGCCCCGGGATCGGCTCGTGCACCGAGCCGGACAGCACGAACCCGATGACGCCGCCGGCCTCCAGTTCCGCCGCCGCCGCACGGGCCAGCCGCACCGCGCCCAGGAAGACCGACTCGAACGCCGTCTGCCACTGCTCGTCGGTGTTGTCCGCGACGAAACCGGGCGGCGGACCGCCCACGCTGACGAGGACGCCGTCGAACCCGCCGAAGTGCTCGCGCGCGGCCGCCACCAGCCGGGTGGGCGCCTCCGGGTCCGCGTTGTCCACGGCCACGCCCACGGCGTTCGCGCCGAGCCCGGCCGCCGCCTCGGCGACCCGCTGCTCGTCGCGGCCCGTGACGACCACCTTCGCCCCGTCGGCCACGAGCTCCCGCGCGGCGGCGTTGCCCAGCCCGCGCGTGGCCCCGGTGACGACGTACACCCGGTCCTTCAGTCCAAGATCCATGGCCCTATCCTGCCTGCTCGCTCCCGTACAGGGCCAGAGCGGTGTTGACCAGGCCGATGTGGCTGAAGGCCTGGGGGAAGTTGCCGAGCTGCCGGCCGAGCACCGGGTCGTACTCCTCGGACAGCAGCCCGACGTCGTTGGCGAGGCCCACGAGCCGTTCGAACAGCTCACGAGCCTCCTTCGTCCGGCCCGTCATGTGCAGGGCGTCCGCGAGCCAGAACGAGCACACCAGGAACGTCCCCTCGCCGCCGGGCACCCCGTCCACGGCGGTGGCGTCGGCGGTGTACCGGCGCACCAGCCCGCCCTCGCCCAGCTCCGCCCGGACCGCCTCGATGGTGCCGAGGACCCGCGGATCGTCCGGGGGCAGGAAGCCCACGCGCGGGATGAGCAGCAGGGCCGCGTCCAGCGCGCGCGAGCCGTAGGACTGGGTGAAGGTGTTCCGTTCCGGGTCGTAGCCCCGCTCGCACACCTCGCGGTGCACCTCGTCGCGCAGCGCGCGCCAGCCCTCCAGGTCGCCGTCGAGCGCCGGATCCTCCTCCAGCGTGCGGACCGCGCGGTCGGCGGCCACCCACACCATCACCTTCGAGTGCACGAAGTGCCGCCGCCTGCCGCGCACCTCCCACAGCCCCTCGTCCGGCTCCCGCCAGGCGGTGCGCAGGAACTCCAGCAGCGCGCACTGCAGGTGCCACACGTCCTCGCCCACGGGCAGCCCCGAGTGCCGGGCCAGCGACAGCGAGTCCAGGACCTCGCCGTACACGTCGAGCTGGAGCTGCCCGGCGGCGTCGTTGCCGATGCGCACGGGCGCGGAGCCGGCGTGGCCCGCGAGCCACGGCAGCTCCGTCTCCGGCAGCCGCCGCTCGCCCGCGACGCCGTACATGATCTGCAGGTCCGCCGGGTCGCCCGCGACCGCGCGCAGCAGCCAGTCCCGCCACGCCTCGGCCTCCTCCTGGTAGCCGGCCGCGAGCAGCGCGCCCAGGGTGAGGGTGGAGTCGCGCAGCCAGCAGTAGCGGTAGTCCCAGTTGCGCACACCGCCCAGCTCCTCGGGCAGGGACGTGGTGGGCGCGGCGACGATGCCGCCGGTCGGCCGGTAGGTGAGCGCCTTGAGGGTGATCAGGGAGCGGACGACGGCGTCCCGGTACGGTCCGTCGTACTGGCAGCGCGACGACCACGCCCGCCAGTCCGCCACGCTGTGCCGCAGCGCCTCGTGCGGGTCCACCTGCGGCGGCCGCGGCTCGTGGGAGGGGTGCCAGGTCAGCACGAACGCCACCTTCTCGCCCTCGGCCACGGTGAACTCCGAGTGGGTGCCGAAGTCCTCGCCCCACGTCCGCACCTCCGGCTCGCTGCGCAGCCACACCGAGTCCGGTCCGGCGACGGCGACCCGGTGGCCGTCGGCCCTGCGCACCCAGGGCACGATCGAGCCGTAGTCGAAGCGCAGCCGGAGCGTGCTGCGGAGGGTCACCCGGCCGCTCAGTCCCTCCACGACGCGCACCACGTCGGGGGCGCGGTCGCGCTGGGGCATCAGGTCGGTGACGCGGACGGACCCCTGCGGGGTGTCCCACTCGGTGTCCAGGACGAGGGTGCCGGGCCGGTAGGCGCGGCGGGTGCAGGGCCCGTCGGCGTCCTTGGGCGCGATGCGCCAGTGGCCGTTGTCCTCGTCGCCGAGCAGTCTGGCGAAGCAGGCCCCGGAGTCGAACCGGGGCAGGCAGAGCCAGTCGATGGAGCCGTCCCTGCCGACCAGGGCGACGGTCTGCTCGTCGCCGATGAGCGCGTAGTCCTCAATCCGCGGATGCACGGAGGTCCGCTTTCCCGGCGGCGGGTGGGGGCAATCCGTGTGATCGCGCACCGGTGACGTGGGTGCACGAGCGGGACGGAACGGGAGCGGACTGCCCGGACCCGGCGGGGTGTGCGAGGGGGACGGAACGGAGCGGACTGCCCGGACTCGGCGGGGTGTGCGAGGGGGACGAAACGGGAGCGGCCGGTCCTCAGACCGCGGCCGCCTCCGCCTCCTCGGCCGGTTCCCCGGCCGCCGTCGCGGCCCGGTCCCGGGCCTCGCGGCGGGCCAGCACCAGCCAGCCGAACGGGACCCCGGCCGCGAACAGCCACCACTGGACGGCGTACGCCAGGTGCGGGCCGATGTCGCCGTGCTCGGGATCGGGCAGCGGTTCGGGGCCGCCGCCCCTGGGCGCGGGGGAGATCAGCTCCACGTAACCGCCGAGCACCCGCTCGCCGAGCCGCCGCGCCTGCTGCTTGCTGTCGATGAGCATCACCTGGCGGTCGGGCAGGCCCTTGACCTCCTTGATGCCGCTCTGCGCGGTGGTCTCGTCGGGCATCAGCCGCCCGGTGAGGGTCACCTCGCCCCGCCGGGGCGCGGGAATCCCGGGGAACGCGGTCTGCGTGCCGTCCGCCGGGACCCAGCCGCGGTTGACCATGAGGACCTTGCCGTCGTCGAGGACGAACGGGGTCAGCACGTGGTAGCCGACCTTCCCGTCGGAGTTCGTACGGCGGCGCACGACCTCCTCACGGGCGGTGTCGAAGTGCCCCCTCGCGGTGACCCTGCGGTAGAGGTCGGCGCGCTTCACCTGCGCGCCCGGCGCGGTCAGCGACTCGGCGGGCACCGGCGTGGCCGCCAGGGAGTCGGCGATCACCTTGTTCAGCGCCACCCTGTGCTCGTGCCGGTGCAGCTGCCAGAAGCCCAGCTCGATCATCGTGGGGATGAGCGCCAGGGCCACGAGGGTGAGGATCACCCACTGCCGGGACAACAGGAAGCGGTACACCCCACGACGGTACAACTCGGGCCGCGGGGCCTGCGCGGCCGGGGGTGCTCCCGCGGGGTGGACCATGCGCGCCTTCCCGACCGCGCGGGCGCGGTGGACGGCGCGGTGGTCACGGCCGTCGACCCCGCCGCCCTGCCGGACGGTCCGGACGGTCCGGACGGTCCGGACACGACCGTGCCCGCAGACGGGCGCCGCGCGGGGACCGTACGGGCGGAGGAGCCGACGACGTGCACCGCTCCCTGCCCGCGCCGCGTCGCTCTCTGCCCACGCACCCCGCTCGCTGCCCGCGCCGCGTCGCCTTCGCGCCTGCGTCGCTCTCGGCGCGTGCGCCGCTCGGCAGGCGGGCGCCGCTGCCTGGGCTTGCTCCCGCTCCTCGGGTGAGCGCCGGGTCCCGGGTTTACAGCGCTCTCGGGCGTGCGTCACTCCTCGGGCGTACAGCGCTCTCGGGCGTGCGTCACTTCTCGGGCGTTCGCCACTCCTAAGCGTCCGCCGTGACATGGGCGTCCGCCGATCCCCGCGCGGCCGCCGCTTTCCGCGCGCGCCTCGGGAATGCCGCGGTCGGCGCCGCACACTTCACACCATCCCGCCGTCGCGCCGAGGGGCGGGCAGTGGGGCCGTCGGCCGGGCGCGGGGGAGCGGGCGGCGGCGGAGTGGCCCGGCGATCAACCGTCCGACGCGGGCGCCCCGCCGTCCCCCTCCGCGGGCTCGACGTCGCGCAGCAGCTGGCCGAACGCCGCCTCGTCCATCACCGGTGTCCCGTACTGCCGTGCCCTGGCCACCTTCGACGTGCCGGCGTCGGGGTCGTTCGTGACGAGGAGGCTCGTGAGCCGGGAGACGCTGGTGGCCACGTGCAGGCCGGCCTCGGTCGCGCGGTCCTCCAGCAGTTCCCGGTCCACCGAGGTGTCCCCCGAAAAGGCGACCCGCATGCCCTGCTTGAGCCGTTTGCCCTCTTCGTACCGACCGGGGTTGGGATAGGGGCAGGCGGACCTTTTGCGGGAGGGGCGCCAACTGCTCGGCCGGTACCCGCCGTAGCCGCCCGTCTGCTGGCGCGGCACGGGCCGGTCCGACCACTCCGTCAGCGGGCGGCATTCCAGCAGCGGCAGCCGTACCCCGCCCGCCGCCGCGGCCAGCAGGCTCGGCCGGAACGCCTCCGCCAGGACGCGCGCGTCGTCCAGCGCGTGGTGCGCCCGCTGCTGGACGACGCCGAAGTGCGCCGCCAGCGACTCCAGCTTGTGGTTGGGCAGCGGCAGCCGCAGCTCCTTGGACAGGGCGATGGTGCACAGGCGCTGCCGCACCGGCGCCTCGCGCCGGGCGCGTGCGTACTCCCGGGCGATCATCTGCCAGTCGAAGACCGCGTTGTGCGCGACGAGCACCCGGTCCCGCAGCCGGGCGGCGAACTCCTCGGCGATGTCCGCGAAGAGGGGGGCGCCCTCGAGCACCTCGCTCGTCAGGCCGTGTATCCACACCGGGCCCGGGTCCCGCTCGGGGTTGACCAGCGTGTACCAGTGGTCCTCGACCTCGCCGCGCGCGTCCAGCCGGTAGACGGCCGCGGAGATGATGCGGTCGTCCCGGGCCAGGCCGGTGGTCTCCACGTCAACGACCGCGTATCCCTGGGGATACGCGACCGGCCACGATGTGGGGGAGGACACTGCGGACATACGGTCTTCGAGCATGGTCCCTGAGGATACGGGCCGCGCCTGACAGAGCCACGCCCGCCCTTGCCGGTGCACCGGGCGGCGGCGGCCGCCGCCCGGTGACGCCGTGTCAGGAAACGGGCGGTCGCGGGCGGGCGGCGCCACGTCGGACCGGGGCCGAGCCGGGGCCCGGGTGCCATCATCGGCTCCGTGACGGAACCAGCGCACGGCGAGGCGCACGGCGAACGGCTCGGCGCGCGGCTCAACTGGCTGCGGGCGGCGGTTCTCGGGGCGAACGACGGGATCGTGTCCACGGCGGGCCTCGTCGTCGGCGTCGCGGGCGCGACGGACTCCCGCGCCGCCCTCCTGACCGCCGGACTGGCCGGCCTGCTGGCGGGGTCGATGTCGATGGCGGCGGGGGAGTACGTGTCGGTGTCCACGCAGCGCGACTCCGAGAGGGCGGCCCTGGCCCTGGAGAGACGGGAGTTGCGGGAGTCGCCGGAGGCGGAGCTGGACGAGCTCACGCGGATGCTGGCCGACCGGGGCCTGTCGCGCGACGTCGCCAGGGAGGCGGCGGAACAGCTCACGGAGCGGGACGCGTTGAGGGCGCACGCGCGGGTGGAGCTCGGCATCGACCCCGACCAGCTGACGAACCCCTGGCACGCCGCCTGGGCGAGCTTCCTGGCGTTCACGGTCGGCGCCCTGCTCCCGCTGCTGGCCATCGTCCTGCCGCCGGCGGACTGGAGACTGGGTGTCACCGTCGGGTCTGTCCTGAGCGCCCTCATCCTCACCGGGTGGAGCAGCGCCCGCCTCGGCGCGGCCGGGCCGGGGCGCGCGGTGGCGCGCAACCTGGCCGGCGGGGCGCTGGCCATGGGCGTGACGTACGCGGCGGGAACACTGCTGGGCGCGGTGGGGGTATAGGCGGGCCGTTGTGCCGGATCAGCCCGGCTTCGCGGCGCTTTGCCCGCCCGGCGGCCGGGTTGCGGTCACCGGGCGCGGACGCCTCGTGCCGGCAGGAGGAATCCCGGCCGCCGCCCCCGGCACCGCGCCCGGCCGGTGTCGTCAGGCCCAGCGTGCCGCGTCCGCGCCCCACGGGCCCGGTGGCCGCGCCCAGTCGGCCGGGCCGTCGGCGAAGGAGACGGGGGGCAGCGCGTACCGGAGGCGGCCGATCGGGCTGTCCCGCTCGCCGAGCCACGGGGCCGGCCCGTCGTATGCCGCGGCAGTCGCACCATCGGCCGCGGAGGCGAGCGCAGTGCCGCCGCCGTCGGCACGCCCGTGCGCCCCGCCGTCCGCCGGACCGTGTGCGCGGGCCGTGCCCTCGGCGTCGCGCCCCCCGGCCGCGCCGGTCGCCGGCGGCACGGCGTCGCTCCGCCCGGCCGTGCCACCGGCGTCGCTGTGTCCGGCCGCACCGGAGGCGTGGCCCCCACCCGCCGTGCCCGTCAGCCAGGCCGCCGTGCGGGCCAGGGAGAGACGGACGGTGCGGCTGCCGCCCTCGTCGGCCTGGTCCGTCAGCGCCCGCAGCACCGCCGCCGCCAGCAGATAGCCCGTGCCGTGGTCCAGGGCCTGCGCGGGCAGCGCGCCGGGCCGCTGCGCCGACCCCTCGGCCGCCGCGATGCCGGTGGCGGCCTGCACCAGGCTGTCGAAGCCCCGCCGGCCGCCCCAGGGACCGCGGGTGCCCCACGCCGACAGCTGGGCGACGACCAGCCCGGGCCGGCGTTCGGCCAGTGCCTCGGGGGAGAGGCCGAAGCGGTCCAGGGAACCCGGCCGGTACCCGGTGACGACGACGTCCGCCGAAGCGAGCAGTTCCTCGAACGCCGCCCGGTCGGCCGCCAGGTCCAGGGTCGCCGACCGCTTCCCGAAGCCGGTGTCCGCGTGCTGGTCGGGCAGTTCGGGCAGGTGCGGCGGGTCGACGCGCAGCACGTCCGCGCCCAGCAGCGCGAGTGCGCGGGTGGCGACCGGGCCCGCGATGACCCGGCTCAGGTCCAGCACGCGCAGCCCGCCCGCGGGGAGCAGCGGGCCGGTCCCGGCGGGCCGGAGGGCACGCGCGCGGGCCGTGTCCAGCCGCTCCCGTTCGACCAGGGGCCCGGCGGCCGCCGCGGCGCCCTGATCGTGCGCCGCCCACTCCCGCGCCGTGCGCAGCGCGACCGCCAGGCCCCCGGCGCCGTACACCGCGTCCTCCACCTCGCCGGCGGACCGTTCGGCGAGCCGGCCGGCGACGTCGTCCGCGCCGGCGTCTCCGGGCAGTTCCAGCGCGTGCAGCAGCCGCGCCCGGTGGTGGGGATAGTTGGCGTGCGTGCGCACCCAGCCGTCCGCGGTGCGCCAGAAGCGCGACAGCGGCGCGAACGTGGCGCCGGCCCGCCCGTCGACCAGCAGGTGACGCTCGCTCACGAACGCCGTGGCCACGGCTCCGTCGTCCACCCGTACCGCGGGCACCCGGGGCAGCCCGGCCCGCCGTGCGCCCAGCTCGGCGGCGGCCAGTGCGCACGCCCCCACGCACGCCCGAGCCAGCTCCCTCACGGGCAGCCGGGCGCCGAGCGCCCCGTCCCGTACGACGGTGGACACCCGGCTGAGCAGGGCGGCATCGCCGCCCAGCGCCGTCCATGCGAACTCGATGTCGGTCATGGACCGCAGCATGCAGTACGCACTCGATCAACAGGTGCGGAAGGGCCGGGCGGAAGCACCGCCCGGCCCTCACGGCTGTCCGCCGTCCCGCTGCGTGGCGCCTACCTGGTCACCGCGTCCAGCGCGTCCGCCATGCCCCAGCCGTAGAAGCCGTTGTGGTTCTTCGGGCCCTCGCACACCGCGTCGACCTTGCCGTCGCTGTCGATGTCGTACGGGTCCGTGCACGCCACGGCGTCCGCCTCCGCGTACAGCAGCGCCTTGACCGCGGCGGCGGGGGCGTGCGGGTGCGTCGACCTGATCAGGGCGGCGACCGCCGCGACGTGCGGGCTCGCCATCGACGTACCGGCCATGTAGCCCCACCTGCCGCCGGGCAGCGTGCCGAGGATCAGGCCGCTCGTCGCCGGCGCGTCGGGCTTCTGGTAGGCCGTCGAGTCGCCGCCGGGCGCGGCGATGTCGATGACGCCCAGGCCGTGGTTGGAGAACGACGACTTCAGGCCCTTCGCCCCGGTCGCCGCGACGGTGACGACACCCGGCAGCTGGGTCGGTATGTCGAAGCACTTGTGCGGGTCGACGACCCGGTCCGACGGCGTGGAGTCGTTCGGGGAGGACGGATCGGTGATCGAGTGCGACGCGAGGTCGTAGTTCTCGTTGCCCGCCGCCGCGACGTTGACCGCGCCCTTCTTCTCCGCGTACCGCGTGGCCCGGGTGATGGCCTCCACCAGCGCCTTCTGGTCCGGGTCGTCGGCGCAGTTGAAGTACCACGGGTCGGTGTAGTAGCTGTTGTTGGTCACGTCGACGCCGTGCTCGGCCGCCCACACGAAGCCGCAGACCACGGCCTCCGTGTAGAAGAACCCGTCCGGGTTGGCGACCTTGATGCCGGAGACCTTCACGCCCGGCGCCACCCCCGTCATGCCGACGCCGTTGCGGGCGGCGGCGATCTCACCGGCGACGTGCGTGCCGTGCGGGCTCTCCGACGCGCCCGGGCGCCAGGCCCCGTCGGCCGTGTTCGGTGCGCCCGACACGCAGTTGACGGAGGCCGCGCGGTCGAAGTTCGGGGCGATGTCGGGGTGGGTGTCGTCGACGCCGGTGTCGATCACGGCGACGGTGACCTCGGGGCTGCCGAGGGACTTCTCGTGCGCCTTGTCCGCCTTGATGGCCGGCAGGTCCCACTGCAGCGGCTCCAGCGGGTCCTGCCCGCCGGCCGCCTGCGTCCGGGCCTGCGCCAGCTCCGCGGCGGTCAGCGCCTTGGGCGTGCCGACGTCGGCCGTCGACTGGGCGGGCAGCGGCGCGGTGCGGGTGGCGCCCGCGGAGTCCACCCCGCGGACCGCGCGCACGGTCTCGGCGAAGCGCGGGTCCGACGAGTGGGCGACGATGACGCCGATCTCGTCGTACGACGCCACCACCGTGCCGCCGGCCTTGCCGATGGCCTGCTTCACGTGCGCGGCGACGCCGTGTCCGGGGTGGACGTTGACGACGTAGCTGAGCGAGGTCGCGCCGGCCGTCGTGGCGGCGGGCGCGGCCGGGGCCGCGGACGCCGTGTTCGGCAGGAACGCGAGGGCCGACGCCATGGCCATCCCGAGGGGCAGGACCAGGGCGCGGCGGTAGCGCGGGTGAGGCGCTGTCATCTGATGGTTTCTCCAGTTCGTTCGTTCGCGGACCGTCGGCCCGCGATCAGCCGGCCGTGCGGGAGGTCGTGGGGGGCGGGCTACTTGACCGCGCGCAGCGCGTTCACGACGCCGTGTCCGTAGAAGCCGTTGACGTGCTTGCCGCCGGCGCACGTGGCGTCCGCGACGCCGTCGCCGTCGCCGTCGTACGGGTCGGCCGGGCATCCCGGGTTGTCCGCCTGGGCCTTCAGCAGCGCCTGCAGCTGGGCCGGAGTGGCGTGCGGGTGCGCGGACTTGAGCAGGGCGGCCACGGCGGCGACGTGCGGGGTGGCCATCGACGTGCCCTGCAGGAAGCCGTACTCGTTGCCGGGCAGCGTGGACAGGATGCGGCCGTTGTGCGACGGCGTGTCGGGGATCTGGTACTTGTCGCCGCCCGGCGCGGCGACGTCGACGACGCCCAGGCCGTAGCTGGAGTAGTACGACTTGGTGCCCTTGACGCCGACCGCGCCGACCGTGACGACACCCGGCAGCTGGGTCGGGATGTCGAGGCACGTGTGGGGGTCGACCGTCCGCTCCACGGCGGTGGAGTCGTCGGGGCTGGCGTCGTCGAGGATCGCGTCGGCGTCCAGGTCGTGGTTGGCGTTGCCGGCCGCGGCGACGTTCAGGGTGCCCTTGCTCCGGGCGTACAGCTGGGCCCGGTCGACCGCGTCGACGATGGCCTTCTGGTCCGGGTCGCCGAGGCAGTTGTACTGCCAGGGGTCCACGTAGTAGCTGTTGTTGGTGATCTCCACACCGTGGTCGGCGGCGAACACGAAGGCGCACACGACGCTTTCGGGGAAGAACAGCTGGTTCTCGTCCGGCTGGGCGACGGTGATGCCGGCGACCTTCACGCCGGGCGCCACACCGGCGACGCCTATGCCGTTGCGGGCCGCGGCTATCTCGCCCGCCACGTGGGTGCCGTGGTAGTGGTCGGCGTCCACCGGCCGCCACGAGCCGTAGGTGGTGTCCGCCTTGCCGCTGACGCAGTTCGCCGACTGCGACGGGGAGAAGTTCGGGGCCAGGTCCGGGTGGGTGTCGTCGACGCCGGTGTCGATCACGGCGACGGTCACGTTCCTGCTGCCCGGATCGATCTTCGCGGCGCGGTCGGCGCCGATCGCGCGCAGGTCCCACTGGTCGGCCTCGAGGGGCTCACTCCCGTCCGCGGCGGCCCGTGCGGCCCGCGCCGCCTCCGCCTTCGTCAGGTACCGCACCGCGCCCTCGTCCGTCGTGCCGGACGCGCTGAGCGGCGAGGTCCGCGTGGCGCCCGCCGACTGCACGCCCCGCACCGTGCGCATCCGCTGCGCGAAGTCAGGGTTCGCCGAGTGGACGACGATGACGCCGATCCTGTCGTACGTCACGACGATCGTGCCGTCCGCCGCGCGTATCGCCCGCTCCACGGAGGCGATCGTGCGGCGGTCGGTCCTGGTGTTGACGACGTACGCGAAGGTGGGCGCGTCCTCGGCCCGCGTGGCGGACTCCGCGCGGGGCGCCGCCGACGCCGCCGCCGGGAGGAAGCCGAGCGAGGCGGTCAGCGACAGCACGACGGGCACGGCGAGAGCGAGCCTGCGTCTGGAACGCGAATGAGCCATGGGGTCTCCACATCATCCGGGCACAAATCCGCCCGAGACACAGGTGGTTCTCGGGCAGGTACATGACGGGTGTTGCAGGGCGAAACTATCCCCCCGTCCTGCTGGCCAGCAATGACTTCGCGACACGACTTCCAAAAGTCCGCCGCTGACGTGAACCGGTCCCCCCGCGGCGCCGTGGACTCTCCTCAGGAGGCGCGGGCACCGCCGGGCCCCCTGCCGCAACCGCACCCGCACCGCGAGGAGATCCCGTGGCCACCGACGCACCGCCACCCTCGGCAGCACAGCAACCGCTCCCCACCCGCGAGGAGTACGCGCAGGTGCAGCAGAGCGCGGAGTTCGGCGAACTGCGCCGCTCCTACCGCTCCTTCGCCTTCCCGCTGACCGTGGCGTTCATCGCCTGGTACCTCGTCTACGTCCTGCTGTCGAACTACGCCGGCGACTTCATGGGCACCCGGCTGTTCGGCAACGTCAACGTCGCCCTGGTGCTCGGACTCGCCCAGTTCCTCACCACGTTCCTCATCGCGTGGTGGTACTCCCGGCACGCGGCCGCCCGGCTCGACCCGAAGGCCGAGGCCATCAAGAACCGTATGGAGGGCGGCGCATGAGCGACGCACTGGTCCTGGCCGCCGGCGAGGCCGGCGAGCACCGGCCGCTGATCATCACCCTGTTCGCGGTGTTCGTCCTCGCGACGCTCGGCATCACCGTCTGGGCGGGCCGGCAGACGAAGAGCGCCGCCGACTTCTACGCGGGCGGGCGGCAGTTCACCGCCTTCCAGAACGGCCTCGCCGTCTCCGGCGACTACATGTCCGCCGCGTCCTTCCTCGGCATCGCGGGCGCCATCGCCCTCTTCGGCTACGACGGCTTCCTGTACTCGATCGGCTTCCTGGTGGCCTGGCTGGTGGCCCTGCTGCTGGTCGCCGAGCCGCTGCGCAACTCCGGCCGCTACACCATGGGCGACGTCCTCGCCTACCGGATGCGCCAGCGGCCGGTCCGTACCGCGGCGGGCACGTCGACCATCGTCGTGTCGATCTTCTACCTGCTGGCGCAGATGGCCGGCGCGGGCGTCCTCGTCTCCCTGCTCCTCGGCATCACCAGCGACGGCGGGAAGATCGCCATCGTCGGCCTGGTCGGCGTGCTGATGATCGTCTACGTCACCATCGGCGGCATGAAGGGCACCACCTGGGTGCAGATGGTCAAGGCCGTCCTGCTCATGGCGGGCGCCCTGCTGCTGACCTTCCTCGTCCTGCTGAAGTTCGGCTTCAACGTCTCCGACCTGCTCGGCAAGGCCGCGAGCAACAGCGGCAAGGGCGCCGCCTTCCTGGAGCCCGGCCTGAAGTACGGCGCCACCGGCACGACCAAGCTGGACTTCGTCTCCCTCGGCATCGCGCTGGTCCTCGGCACCGCGGGCCTGCCGCACATCCTGATCCGCTTCTACACGGTGCCCACCGCCAAGGCCGCCCGGAAGTCCGTGAACTGGGCGATCGGCCTCATCGGCGCCTTCTACCTGATGACCATCGCCCTCGGCTTCGGCGCCGCCGCGCTGATCAAGCCGGACGAGATCATCGCCTCCAACAAGGCGGGCAACACGGCCGCACCCCTGCTCGCCCTGCACCTGGGAGGCGTCGACTCCAGCTGGGGCGCCATCCTGCTCGCCACCATCTCCGCGGTCGCCTTCGCCACGATCCTCGCGGTCGTCGCGGGCCTGACGCTGGCCTCGTCGTCCTCCTTCGCGCACGACATCTACGCCAACGTCATCAAGAAGGGCCAGGCCGGCGAGAAGGAGGAGATGCGCGCGGCCCGCTGGGCCACGGTCGGCATCGGCGCCGTCTCCATCCTGCTGGGCGCCCTCGCCCGCGACATGAACGTGGCCGGTCTGGTGGCCCTCGCCTTCGCGGTCGCCGCCTCCGCCAACCTGCCGACGATCCTCTACAGCCTGTTCTGGAAGCGGTTCACCACCTCCGGAGCCCTGTGGTCGATCTACGGCGGCCTCGTCACCGCGGTCGGCCTGGTGCTGTTCTCGCCGGTGGTCTCGGGCAAGCCGACGTCGATGTTCCCGGAGGTCGACTTCCACTGGTTCCCGCTGGAGAACCCGGGGCTGATCTCCATCCCGGCGGGCTTCCTGCTCGGCGTCGTCGGCACCCTGCTGTCGAAGGAGAAGCCGGACCCCGCCAAGTTCGCGGAGCTGGAGGTGCGGTCGCTGACCGGCACCGGGGCCCACTGAGCCGGCGGGCGCCCTCCGCGCGCAGGGCGCCCCGAAGCCCCGCCCCACGGCCGCGTCGTGCACCTCCTGCCCGCGAGGCGAGGATCCGCGACGCGGCCGTGCGCGCGTCCCGTGGTGCCGGCCGGTGTCGATGTCGGCGCCGTCACGTAGGCTCGCAGATGACGAAAGACGGGATCCGCGACGCGGGAGGGGGCCCACGTGCTCATCGACACCTACGGCCGGGTGGCCACCGACCTGAGGGTCTCCCTGACCGACCGGTGCAACCTGCGGTGCAGCTACTGCATGCCCGAGGAGGGCCTGCAGTGGCTGGCCAAGCCCGACCTGCTCACGGACGACGAGATCGTCCGCCTCATCGACGTCGCGGTCACCTCCCTGGGCATCGAGGAGGTCCGGTTCACGGGCGGCGAGCCGCTGCTGCGCCCCGGCCTGCCCGGCATCGTGGAGCGCGTCGCCGCCCTCGACCCCCGCCCCCGGATGTCCCTGACGACCAACGGCATCGGCCTGAAGCGCACGGCGACGGCCCTGAAAGAGGCCGGCCTGGACCGGGTCAACGTCTCCCTGGACACCCTGCGCCCGGACGTCTTCAAGGCGCTCACCCGCCGGGACCGCCACAAGGACGTCCTCGAGGGCCTGCACGCCGCACGCGAGGCCGGTCTGACGCCGGTGAAGGTCAACGCGGTCCTGATGCCGGGCCTGAACGACGACGAGGCCCCCGACCTGCTCGCCTGGGCCGTGGAGCACGACTACGAGCTCCGCTTCATCGAGCAGATGCCCCTGGACGCGCAGCACGGCTGGAAGCGCGAGGGCATGGTCACCGCGGGCGACATCCTGGCCGCCCTGCGCACCCGCTTCGAGCTGACCGCCGAGGATGCCCGGGAGCGCGGCTCGGCGCCGGCGGAGCGCTGGATCGTCGACGGCGGCCCGCACCGCGTCGGCGTCATCGCCTCCGTCACCCGCCCGTTCTGCTCGGCCTGCGACCGCACCCGCCTCACGGCCGACGGCCAGGTGCGCACCTGCCTGTTCGCCACCGAGGAGACCGACCTGCGCGCCGCCCTGCGCTCGGGCGCCCCCGACGAGGAGATCGCCCGCATCTGGCGGCAGGCGATGTGGGGCAAGAAGGCGGGCGCGGGGCTGGACGATCCGTCGTTCGTGCAGCCGGACCGCCCCATGTCGGCGATCGGCGGATAGCCCCGGCCCGGCGCGATACCGTGGCGGTCCGTCCGGCGCGATGCCGCCGGACGGGTGCTACGCGCCCTCGGACGCCTGCCACTCCCGCAGCGGGACCACGTCCTTCAGAAAGCCCCGCACGCCGAGGAACTGCGACAGGTGCTCGCGGTGCTCGTCGCAGGCCAGCCATGTCTTGCGCCGCTCCGGCGTGTGGATCTTGGGGTTGTTCCAGGCCAGCACCCACACGGCGTCGGCGCGGCAGCCCTTGGCGGAGCAGATCGTGTCACTCACAGGTTCGTCTCACCACAGCGGAACAAGGCGACGCCGAGCAGCCACGGGGGGAGCTGCCCGGCGTCGGTCTGTCGCTCCGACGGGGGATGCGGAGCGCCTACGAAGTATGTCACGGGTAACCCGTCGCCCGGCACCGGAACAACACGATTGATCTGAGGTTTTCTTGAGCTTGGTGCGAAGCTCTCGCTCCGTTTGTGGCCCGTCCCCTCGGCCCGTGGAGGTCAGCTCCGCTCGGACCGCTCGCCGGGCATCCCCGCGGGCGGATCGGCGGCGGCGTCCCGCGCAGCGGATTCCCCGAAGTCGCGGCCCCCGCCGCTCGCGTCGGCGCGCTCGGAGCCGTCGTCGTCCGTGTCCGCGCCGGTCGTGCGCGGGGGCGCGATCATCGGGCGCGTCGGCACGGTCACGAAGGTCGAGGGCAGCGACGGCGCCCGCTCGCGCCCGGCGTTGGCCACCACGACCGCGATGTACGGCAGCACCGCACCCAGCACCAGGGCCACGATCGCCACGTGCCGCTCGACGTTCCAGAGGGTGGCCGCGAGGATCACCGCCAGCGTCCGGACCGACATCGAGATCACATACCGCCGCTGGCGGCCTCGCACGTCCTCCTGCAGGCCCGCCCGGGCTCCGGTGATCCGGACCACCTCGGCGCCGCCGCCACGCAGCATCCGCATCACAATCCACCATCCGCCCGTTTCGGACTTCTCCCGGCCGTGGCCCCGTCCGCATCCGGTCGGGAGCGCGGTCCCCGAACAGGTCCACGGTACGCCGCGGTCCCGCCGCCTTCGAGACCGGGGGCTCCCCGCGTGGCGCGTCCGGCCTGCGCTCTTCCGCGCCGGCCGCCCGCGGGGAGGGGAGCGCGGCGCCCCGCGCCCCCCCGCGGCGGGCCCGTGCCCGTGCGCACCCGCCCGGCCTCCCGCCGTGCCCGCGCTGTCCGACATGCGCCGTACGCCCGGGCGGCCGACACTGGCGGTGACTATCGGTCGAGGCGTACGAGGAGGCAGCCATGGGCTGGTTGTGGGCAATCATCGTGGGGTTCGTGCTGGGCCTGATCGCCAAGGCGATCATCCCCGGCAAGCAGCACAGTCCCCTGTGGCTGACCACCATCTTCGGCATGCTGGGCGCCCTCATCGGCAACGCGATCGCCCGTGGGCTCGGAGTCGGGGCGACACCCGGCATCGACTGGTGGCGGCACCTCTTCCAGCTCGTCGCCGCGATCATCATCGTCGGCCTCGGCGACATGGCCTACATGGCCCTGCGGAACAACAGGAGGAAGCAGCGGCAGACCATTTAGGAGGCTTCCGTCCGGATCAGAGCGAAGGCGGGCTGCGACCCCGGGCGGGTGGCGGCCCCGGCTGCCGAGCCGGGGCCGCGGTCCGGCGAAGGCGCCGGTCGCCCGGGGAGGGCCGCACGGTGAAGGGGGCGGCTCCGGAGAGCCGCCCCCTTCACCGTGCGTTCCGGCTCAGGCGCCGGTGACCTCGACCGCCGCCAGGTTCTTCTTGCCCCGGCGCAGCACCAGCCAGCGGCCGTGCAGCAGGTCCTCCCGGGCGGGAACCGCGTCCTCGGCGGTGATCTTGACGTTGTTCACGTAGACGCCGCCCTCCTTGACCGTGCGGCGCGCGGCCGACTTGCTGGCCACCAGACCGACCTCGGTGAACAGGTCGACCACCGGGCCGAGCTCGGCGACCCGGACGTGCGGGACCTCGGACAGGGCCGCGGCGAGCGTCCGCTCGTCGAGGTCCGCCAGCTCGCCCTGGCCGAACAGGGCCCTGGACGCGGCGATCACGGCCGCCGTCTGGTCGGCGCCGTGCACCAGCGTCGTCAGCTCCTCGGCCAGCGCGCGCTGCGCGGCACGGGCCTGCGGACGCTGCCGCGTCTGCTCCTCCAGCTCCTCGAGCTCCTCGCGGGACCTGAAGGACAGGATCCGCATGTACCGCGAGATGTCGCGGTCGTCCACGTTCAGCCAGAACTGGTAGAACGCGTACGGCGTCGTCATCTCCGGGTCCAGCCAGACGGCGCCGCCCTCGGTCTTGCCGAACTTGGTGCCGTCCGCCTTCGTCATCAGCGGCGTCGCCAGCGCGTGCACCTCGGCGTGCGGCTCCAGCCGGTGGATCAGGTCCAGGCCCGCGGTGAGGTTGCCCCACTGGTCGCTGCCGCCCTGCTGAAGCGTGCAGCCGTAGCGGCGGTACAGCTGCAGGAAGTCCATGCCCTGCAGGATCTGGTAGCTGAACTCGGTGTAGCTGATGCCCTGGTCGGACTCCAGACGCCGGGCGACGGAGTCCTTCGTCAGCATCTTGTTGACGCGGAAGTGCTTGCCGATGTCGCGCAGGAACTCGATCGCCGACAGGTCCCGCGTCCAGTCCAGGTTGTTCACCATGACCGCCGCGTTCTCACCCTCGAAGGACAGGAACGGCTCGATCTGGCCGCGCAGCCGGTCCACCCAGCCGGCGACCGTCTCCGGGTCGTTCAGCGTGCGCTCCGCGGTCGGGCGCGGGTCGCCGATCAGGCCCGTGGCGCCGCCGACCAGCGCCAGCGGCCGGTGCCCGGCCTGCTGGAGCCGGCGCACGGTGAGCACCTGCACCAGGTGCCCGACGTGCAGTGACGGCGCCGTCGGGTCGAAGCCGCAATAGAACGTGACGGGACCGTCCGCGAGCGCCTTGCGCAAGGCGTCCTCGTCGGTGGACAGGGCGAACAGCCCGCGCCACTTCAGCTCGTCGACGATGTCCGTCACGGTTCTCGTGTCTCCTCGATGATCTTCCGGCAGTCGGGTGACAGCCGCCTACGAGGTTATACGCCCTGGCTGACCGAGCTCATGTTGAAATCCGGGACGCGCAGCGCGGGCATCGCGGCCCGGGTGAACCAGTCGCTCCACTCCCGCGGCAGCGTCTTCTCGGTGCGCCCCGCCTCCGTGACCCGCGCCAGGAGGTCCACCGGCGACTCGTTGAACCGGAAGTTGTTCACCTCCCCGGTCACCTCGCCGTTCTCGACCAGGTAGACGCCGTCCCGGGTCAGGCCGGTCAGCAGCAGCGTCGCCGGGTCGACCTCGCGGATGTACCACAGGCAGGTCAGCAGCAGTCCTCGCTCGGTGCCCGCCACCATCTCCTCCAGACCGCGGTCCGAGCCGCCGTCCAGGATCAGGTTCCCGGCGGACGGGGCCACCGGCAGCCCGGTCAGGCCCGCGCTGTGCCGGGTGGTCAGCAGGTGCCGCAGCGCGCCGTCGCCGATCCACTCGACCGCCGGCACCGGCAGACCGTTGTCGAACACGGACATGTCGCCCCCGGAGGAGTGCGCGACGACGAACGGTGCGCACTCGAGACCCGGCTCGTGCGGGTCGCTGCGCAGGGTCAGCGGCAGCTCGCTGAGCTTGTCCCCGACGCGCGTGCCGCCGCCGGGCCGCGAGAACACCGTCCGCCCCTCGGCCGCGTCCCGGCCCGAGGACGACCACATCTGGTAGATCAGCAGGTCCGCGACCGCGGTCGGCGGCAGCAGCGTCTCGTAGCGGCCCGCGGGCAGCGCGGTCCGCCGCTCGGCCCAGCCCAGCCGGACCGCCAGCTCCGCGTCCAGCGCGGCCGGGTCGACGTCCCTGAAGTCGCGCGTGGAGCGGCCGGCCCACGCCGACCGGGTGCGGTCCGGGGACTTGGCGTTCAGCTCCAGCGTGCCGCCCGGCTGGTCGTGGCGCAGCCGCAGCCCCGTCGACGTCCCGAGGTAGGTCGACACCATCTCGTGGTGGGCGAAGCCGTACAGCTCGCGGCCGCCGGCCCGCGCCCGGGCGAACGCCTCGCCGAGCGCCGGCGCGAAGTCCGCGAACACCGCCGACGACGTCTCGGCGGGCGCGTCGGTGAAGTCGGGGGAGGCGGGCACGCCGGCGACCAGCGGCTGCGCGTCCTCGGCGGGCCCGGCCCCGCGCGCGGCGGCCTCGGCCGCCCGCACCAGCGGCTCCAGCTCGTCGCTGGTCACCGCGGACCGCGACACCACGCCCGAGGAGGTGCCCTCCCGGCCGTCGACGGTCGCGACGACGGTGAGCGTGCGCCCGCGCGTGACCCCGTTCGTCGTCAGCGCGTTGCCCGCCCAGCGCAGATTGGCCGTGGACTGCTCGTCGGCGATCACGACGCACCCGTCGGCACGGGACAGCTCCAGGGCCCGCTCGACGATCTCGTACGGCCTGTCGGTGCGCGAACTCATCGGCCGGCCTCCTGCGTGGTGTTCAGAATGGTGACGCCCCGGAAGAGGGCCGACGGGCAGCCGTGGGAGACCGCCGCGGTCTGCCCCGGCTGGGCCTTGCCGCAGTTGAAGGCGCCGCCGAGGACGTACGTGCCCGGGCCGCCGACGGCCGCCATGGAGCCCCAGAAGTCCGTGGTCGTCGCCTGGTAGGCGACGTCCCGCAGCTGCCCGGTGATGCGGCCGTTCTCGATCCGGAAGAAGCGCTGCCCGGTGAACTGGAAGTTGTAGCGCTGCATGTCGATGGACCACGACCGGTCCCCGACGACGTAGATGCCCCGGTCGACGCCGCCGATCAGGTCCTCCGTGGACAGTCCCGCCGGGTCCGGCAGCAGCGACACGTTGGCCATGCGCTGCACCGGCACGTGCGCCGGCGAGTCGGCGAAGGCGCACCCGTTGGACCGCTCGAACCCGGTCAGCCGCGCGATGCGCCGGTCCAGCTGGTAGCCGACCAGCGTGCCGTCCCTGACCAGGTCCCAGGACTGGGCCTCCACGCCCTCGTCGTCGTAGCCGACGGTCGCCAGGCCGTGCTCGGCGGTGCGGTCGCCGGTGACGTTCATCAGCTCCGAGCCGTACCGGAGCTTGCCGAGCTGGTCGAAGGTGGCGAAGGAGGTGCCGGCGTAGGCGGCCTCGTAGCCGAGGGCCCGGTCCAGCTCGGTGGCGTGGCCGATGGACTCGTGGATGGTCAGCCACAGGTTGGACGGGTCGACGACCAGGTCGTACTGGCCCGGCTCGACGCTCGGCGCGCGCATCTTCTCGGCCAGCAGCTCCGGCATCCGCTCCAGCTCGCCCTCCCAGTCCCAGCCGGTGCCGGTCAGGTACTCCCAGCCGCGCCCGGCGGGCGGGGCGAGGGTGCGCAGGGAGTCGAACTCGCCGCTGGAGTCGTCGACGGACACGGCCGTCAGCTGCGGATGCAGCCGCACCCGCTGCTGGGTGGTCACGGTCCCGGCGGTGTCGGCGTAGAACTTGTTCTCGTGCACGGTGAGCAGTGAGGCGTCGACGTGGTCGACGCCGTCCGCGGCCAGCAGCCGCGCGCTCCACTCGGTCAGCAGCGCCTGCTTCTCCTCGTCCGGCACCGCGAACGGGTCGGTCTCGTACGACGACACCCACGTCTTGTCGGCGTGCACCGGCTCGTCGGCGAGCTCGACGTGCTCCTGCGACCCGGCCGCCGCGATCACCTGGGCGGACAGCTTCGCCATCGCCACGGCCTGCGAGGCGACCCGGGCGGCCGCGTCCATGGTCAGGTCCACGCCGGAGGCGAACCCCCACGTGCCGCCGTGCACCACCCGGACCGCGTACCCCAGGTCGGTGGTGTCCGACGACCCGGCGAGCCGGGCGTCCCGGAACTGCCAGGAGGCGTTGCGCACCCGCTCGAACCGGAAGTCGGCGTGCTCGGCCCCGAGCGCCCGCGCGCGGGCGAGCGCCGCGTCGGCCAGGGCACGTAGGGGCAGTGCCAGGAATGACTGATCCACTTCGTGGGGCACGGGTGGGTTTCCCTTCGAATGCTCTCCTGCGGTGACGGTCGCAGGCAGTGAACCACGTCTCACCGCCGCGGAACCCGTGGATGACGCACGCTTCCGCGCGGGCGGCAACGGCACTTCGGCGGCACCCCGCAACGCCCCTGCCGGCCGGGCCCCGCGCGGACCGGAGGCGTACCCGCGTATCCGGTCACCCACGGCGAACGGATGCCGGAGGCCACCGGGGTGGCGCGCCCGTGCGGCTGCCCGGCACGCCGGACCGGCCGGGCCCGCCGACTGTAGGAACCCGACAGGAGCGGGGATGCGCCACTGTTGGTGCCCGATTGTCCCCCGGCACGGCCGGACCGATAGGTTTTCGGGGAAGCCGCCTGCTCATCCAGGTGTCCGGGCGGGTTGTCAGACCGCTATCGAAAGGGTGATCCGTTGAGCCGCTCGGTTCTCGTCACCGGAGGCAACCGGGGCATCGGCCTCGCCATCGCCCGTGCGTTCGCCGACGCCGGCGACAAGGTCGCGATCACGTACCGTTCGGGCGAGCCGCCGGCCGGGTTCCTCGCGGTCAGGTGCGACATCACCGACCCCGAGCAGGTGGAGCAGGCCTACAAGGAGATCGAGGCCGGGCACGGCCCGGTCGAGGTCCTGGTCGCCAACGCCGGCGTCACCCGGGACCAGCTCCTGATGCGCATGTCCGAGGAGGACTTCACCTCGGTCCTCGAGACCAACCTCACCGGCACCTTCCGCGTCGTCAAGCGCGCCAACCGCGGCATGCTGCGCGCCAAGAAGGGCCGCGTCGTCCTGATCTCCTCGGTCGTCGGTCTGCTCGGCTCGGCGGGGCAGGCGAACTACGCCGCCTCCAAGGCCGGCCTGGTCGGCTTCGCGCGGTCCCTCGCCCGTGAGCTGGGCTCGCGCAACATCACTTTCAACGTCGTCGCCCCCGGCTTCGTCGACACCGACATGACCCGCGCGCTCAACGACGAGCAGCGCGAGAACATCGTGGCGCAGGTGCCGCTCGGCCGGTACGCGCAGCCGGAGGAGATCGCCGCCGCGGTGCGGTTCCTCGCCTCGGACGAGGCCTCGTACATCACTGGAGCCGTCATCCCCGTTGACGGCGGACTGGGAATGGGTCACTGATCACCATGAGCGGAATTCTCGAGGGCAAGCGCGTCCTGATCACCGGTGTGCTGACGGAGGCCTCCATCGCCTTCCACACGGCCAGGCTGGCCCAGGAGCAGGGCGCCGAGGTCATCCTCACGGCCTTCCCGCGGCCGACGCTGACCGAGCGCATCGCCAAGAAGCTCCCCAAGCCCACCAAGGTCATCGAGCTCGACGTCACCAACGACGAGCACCTCGGGCGGCTCGCCGACGTCGTCGGCGAGGAGTTCGGCGGCCTCGACGGCGTCGTCCACTCCATCGGCTTCGCGCCGCAGGACGCGCTCGGCGGCAACTTCCTCAACACGCCGTTCGAGTCCGTCGCCACGGCGATGCACGTCTCGGCGTTCTCCCTGAAGTCCCTGACCATGGCCTGCCTGCCGCTGATGCAGAACGGCGGCTCGGTCGTCGGCCTCACCTTCGACGCCTCGTTCGCCTGGCCGCAGTACGACTGGATGGGCCCGGCCAAGGCCGCCCTGGAGGCCACCAGCCGCTACATCGCACGCGACCTGGGCAAGCAGAACATCCGCTGCAACCTCATCTCGGCGGGCCCGCTCGGCTCCATGGCCGCCAAGTCCATCCCGGGCTTCAGCGAGCTGGCCTCCGTGTGGGACACCCGCTCCCCGCTGGAGTGGGACCTGAAGGACCCCGAGCCGGCCGGCCGCGGTGTCGTGGCGCTGCTGAGCGACTGGTTCCCGAAGACCACCGGCGAGATCGTCCACGTCGACGGCGGTCTGCACGCCATCGGCGCCTGAGCGGAACACCGCCCCGCCCGTACCTGAGAGGCCCGCACGTAGCTGCGACGCCCGTAGCCGAAGGCCCGCGCCCCCGACGACCGGGGGAGCGGGCCTTCGGCCTCGGTGGGGGCCTCCGCGCCGACGGGAGCGCGGCGGGGCGTGGTGGCGGGCGGCCGGCGGGGCGCGGGGGCAGGGTGGCGGCCGGCGGGGGCGCGGGGGAGCACGTCACCCGTTCGGCCCATCCGGCCGTGCGGGCTCGGGGGGCGCCCGGCACGCTGGAGGTGCGCGGTCCGCCCGCCCCGCGCTTTCCTCCCCGGCCGAGGAGGTCCCCTTGTGCGCCTGTTCAGCAGCAGCGTGGCCTCAGTGACCGCGGCCGTCACCCTCGTGCTCGCCGTGCCGTACCGAGCCGTGCCGCATCCGCTCGCGCGCCCCCGGGAAGCCGCGAGCCCGGAGCCGTTCGGCGCCGCCTGCCGCACCAGCATCAGCGGCTCGCACGTCACCGCCTACTGCCACAATCCCTACCCGGAGCCGGACCGCGTCAGCCTGCACGTCGAGTGCGCGCGCTGGTGGGACCTCGACAGCGACGGGTCCCCGGTGAACGCGGACCCCGCCCAGACCGTGCGGCTGACCGGCCGCTGCTGGGCGGAGGTCGCCTCGGCGTGGGTCAGTCACGAGCGGGCCGGCTGAACCGGCCCGGACGGCACGACAGCGGATAGCTCGCGGCCTCCGCGGCGGCCGACTCGGCGTCGCCCGCCCGGATCGCGTCGAGCAGCCGCGTGTGGTCCATGCGCGTCTCCGGCGTCAGCCCCCGGCCGACGTCCGCGCGCAGCCAGTCCCGCAGCACCTCGCCCAGGTCCGCGTACATCGCCGTCATGGCGTCGTTGTGGGAGGCGGCCACCACCGCCAGGTGGAAGGTGGCGTCCGCCGCGACGAACGCCTCCGCGTCCCCGGACTCCCACGCCTCCTCGCGCCGCACGAGCAGCGCGTCGAGCTGCTTGAGGTCCCGCTCGGTGCGCCGCTCGGCGGCCAGCTTCGCCGCCCCCGACTCCAGCGTGGCGCGCAGTTCGGCGATGTGCCGCGGATCGGCGCCGGCGAAACGGCGGTGCATCACGCCCGCCAGTTCACTGGTCGCCACGACGTACGTGCCGGAGCCCTGGCGGATGTCCAGCAGGCCGTTGTGCGCGAGCGCGCGGACGGCCTCCCGGACGGTGTTGCGGGCGACGCCGAGCTGCTCCACCAGCTCCGGCTCCGTCGGGATGCGGGTGCCGACCGGCCACTCGCCCGAGGTGATCTGGTTCCGCAGCGCGGCGATGACCTGCTCGGACAGCACCGACCGGCGGGGATGGCTCAGGGGCATGACACACCTTCGCACGCGGGGCCCGGCCGGCGAAGGCCGGACCGTGGACAGGCATTCATCCCATGATTCTATGATGGACCCCATGGCAAGCGAGGAAACCCGGACGACGACGCCGACGACCGAACGAACCCCGGCCGCGACCGCCGCCCCCCGGGAGCCCGGCCCGGCCGCCCCGCCCGGGTGGGCGACACGCCTGGTCGTGGTGGGCATCGTGCTGGCCGCGCTGAACCTCCGGCCTGCCATCACCAGTCTCGGTGCGCTCCTCGAGGAGGTCCGCGACGGGCTCGGCATGAGCGGCAGCGTGGCCGGACTGCTGACCTCCGTGCCCTCGCTGTGCTTCGCCGTCTTCGGCGTCACGGCACCGCGCCTGGCCCGCCGCTTCGGACCCGCCGCGGTGGTGTGCGCCGGCATGGCCGCCATCGCCGCCGGCCTGGTGGTCCGGCCGTACACGGGCGGCACGCCCGGCTTCCTGGCGGCCAGCGCCCTCGCCCTCATGGGCATCGCCGTGAGCAACGTCCTGATGCCGGTGATCGTCAAGCGCTGGTTCCCCGACCGGGTCGGTTCCATGACCGGCCTGTACTCGATGGCCCTCGCCCTCGGCACCTCCGTCGCCGCCGCCGCGACCGTGCCGCTGACCGGAGCGCTGGGCGGGAACTGGCAGCCGGGCCTGGCCGTGTGGGCGGCGCTGGCGGCGCTGGCCGTGCTGCCGTGGCTGCCGCTGGTGCGGGACCGCCGGGCCCCGCGGTCGCCGTCGCGGCGGGACACCGCGCGGGAGGGACAGCCGGACGCGCCGCCAGAGGCGCAGCCGGCCGCACGTCCGGAGGACCGGCCGGCCGCACCGCCTCAGGGGCAGCCGGCCGCGCTGCGCATCACCCGCAGCCGCACCGCCTGGGCCCTCGCCGCCTTCTTCGGCCTCCAGGCCACCGCCGCCTACATCACCATGGGCTGGATGGCGCAGATCTTCCGTGACGCCGGGGTGCCCGCCGGCACGGCCGGCGTCCTCCTCGCCGTCACCATGGTGATGGGCGTCCCGCTGGCCTTCGTCATCCCGCGGCTGGCCACCCGGCTGCCGCACCAGGGCCCGATCGCGCTCGTGCTCGGCGTCTGCGGCCTCGCCGGCTACGCGGGCCTGTACCTCGCGCCGGCCGCCGGCGCCTGGGCCTGGGCCCTGCTGCTCGGCGTGTCCAACTGCGCCTTCCCGCTGGCGCTGACCATGGTCGGCATGCGGGCCAGGACCGGCGCGGGCGTCGCCCAGCTGTCGGCGTTCGCGCAGAGCACCGGCTACCTGATCTCGATACCGGGCCCGCTGCTGGTGGGTGTCCTCTACCAGGGCAGCGGCGGCTGGGGGCTGCCGATCGCCCTGATGAGCGCCCTGATGGTGCCGCAGATGGTGGTGGGCTACCTGGCGGGGCGCGACCGCACCGTGGAGGACGAGGCGAAGCGCTGAGGGAAGCCGCAGGCGGGGCCGGCCCGACGGCCGGCCGTGGAGCGGGCTCGACGACCGGCCGTCGAGCGGGCCCGGACGGGCACGGCGCGCTGACGGCCCCCCGCGGCCCGGTTTCCGGACGCCGGGTGCGAGACTGGCCGTATGCCAGTGCTCGAGCCGAACCCCCGCAACGGCCAGAAGAAGATGCTGATCGTCTTCGGCGCGTTCTTCGCCATCTTCGCCGTCATCGCGATCGTCGCCACCCTCGTCGCTCCGTGACCCCGCCCCCCGCCGGCCGATGGTGGGGCTGTCCCCCCATCCCCTAGGGGGCCGGGTTCAGGGTCAAGTGGGTGGGTCACCGGATGGGCCGGCGGGTGCCGGGTCCGTAGCTTCGAGGTGTGACCGCGGGGCGCGGGCCACGGACCACTCGGAGACCAGCGGAGGCGATCATGTCGGCCCGTACGCACACCCGGCACCACCCGGCGGCCCCGGGCGGCGTCGACACCAGGCTCCCGTGGTGGGCCCTGACCCTGCCGGCGCTCGCCTTCGCCACGCTGTTCGTCCTCCTGCTGAACCCGTCCCACGCCCAGGCGGCGACTGCCGATCCCGCGCTCACCCAGCTGCTGCAGCGCGTCCAGGAGCTGCTCGCCCGCTGAAGACGCCCCCCGAGGGCTCCGCGCGCGGCTCCCGCGACCGCCGCGGCGTGGCCGCCCCACCGCGAGAATCCGCATGTCAACTCCCTGCGCCGCGTGGCCTGTTTCATGCGAAGCTGGGTTCCATGAGCGTCGCAGAACCCCGCAGGATTGTCCTCTTCCGGCATGCGAAAGCCGACTGGCCACAGGTGAACGACCACGAGCGACCGCTCGCCGAGCGGGGCCGCAAGGACGCCGCGGTCGCGGGGCTGAAGCTGGCCGACACCGGCATCCCCTTCGACCTGGCCCTCTGCTCCACCTCGACCCGGACCCGGGAGACCTGGAAGATCGCCGTCCATGAGTTCCCCCACCGGCCGAAAACCGTCTACGAGGAGCGGATCTACGAGGCCTCGCCGGGTGAGCTGATCGCCTTGCTCAACGAGCTGCCGGACGACGTGCGGAACGTGATCCTGGTCGGGCACAACCCCGGCATCCAGGGCCTGGCCGAGGTCCTGTCCGGCTCCGCCAACAGCGACGCCCGCGAGCGGATGAGCCGCCGGGGCTTCCCGGCCGCCGCCTTCGCCGCCCTCACCTTCGACGGCGCCTGGAAGGGTCTGGAGCCGGCCGTGGCCAACCTGGCCGACTACTGGGCGCCGACGGAGTAGCACCGCGCCGGGGCCCGCTCCGCCGGGCCCCGGGGACCTGCCCCGCTGCGCCGCCCGGCTCGTTGTTTGAGAGGCGGGCCGGCTCCTCCGGGACGCTCCTGGCGGTGTCCCTCATCTCGAACGGGCCGGTGCCGTACGGGCCGCGCGCTCAGTCCTCCTCGTGCGCGTCCGCCGCCTCGACCTCTTCCCGGGTGACCCCGAGCAGGTACAGGACCGTGTCGAGGAACGGCACGTTCACCGCCGCGTGAGCGGCCTCCCGCACCACCGGCTTGGCGTTGAAGGCGACCCCGAGACCGGCCGCGTTCAGCATGTCCAGGTCATTGGCGCCGTCGCCGATCGCGACGGTCTGCGCCAGCGGCACACCCGCCTCGGCGGCGAACCGGCGCAGCAGCCGGGCCTTGCCCGCCCGGTCCACTATCTCGCCGGTGACCCGGCCGGTGAGCTTCCCGTCGACGATCTCCAGCGTGTTGGCCTGGGCGAAGTCCAGCCCCAGCCGTTCCCGCAGGTCGTCCGTGACCTGGGTGAACCCGCCCGAGACGACACCGACCTGGTAGCCGAGCCGCTTCAGCGTGCGGATGAGGGTGCGGGCGCCCGGCGTCAGCCGCACCTCGCTGCGCACCTTGTCCACGACCGACGCGTCCAGGCCCGCCAGCAGCGCCACCCGCGCGTGCAGGGACTGCTCGAAGTCCAGCTCCCCGCGCATCGCGGCCGCGGTGACCTCGGCGACCTCGTCCTCGCAGCCGGCGTGCGCGGCGAAGAGCTCAATGACCTCGTCCTGGATGAGCGTGGAGTCCACGTCCATCACGACCAGGCGCTGCGCCCTGCGGTGCAGGCCCGCCGCGACGACCGCGACGTCGACGCCGAGCGCCGCCGCGTCGGTCACCAGGGCGGTGCGCAGGGGTTCCGTCTCCACACCGGACACCGCGAACTCGACGGCCGTCACCGGGTACTTGGCCAGCCGGAAGATGCGGTCGATGTTGCCGCCGGCCCTGGTGATCCGGCCCGCGATCTGAGCGGCCGCCTCCGCGGTCAGCGGATGGCCGAGGACGGTGACCAGGGAGCGTCCGAGGCCGCGCGGCCGGTTGTCGCCGTGCCCGGAGATGATCTCCGCCTGCATCTTCATCGACTCGGCCCAGCTGTGCACGGTGGCCCGCAGATCGCCCTCGACGGTGGCCGCCGGATGTGTCACGAGCGCGCACAGCACGATCCGGCCGCGCGTGACGACCTGCTCGATGTCGACCACGTCGACGGAGAAGGCCGCCAGAGTGTCGAAGAGGCCGGCCGTGATGCCCGGCCTGTCCTTCCCGAAGATCTTGACGAGAAGGGTGGGTACGTCGGAGGTCTGCGAAGCGCTCATGGTGCCCCCACCGTATCCGGCACCCGGTGCCTGCCGCCCGCCCGGTCCGTCTGACGGACAGGGAACTCCAGCCGTCCAGCAGGTGCCCGGCGGGTTACGGCCCGGTCTGCGCGCCGGGCCTTCCCGGCCGTCCGGACGCCGGCCCCCGCCCGCCCGCAGCACGGGTCCGCCCCTGGCGCCCGTCCGGCCGTGCTCCCCGCCCCGGTCGTGATCACTTGCCCGGGGCCCCGGGCGGTGGCGGTGGGGGAGGGGGAGCCTCGTCCGGAGGGGGTGGTGGGGGCCACTCCCCGGGCGGAGTCCGGGGCCGCGGCGGGATCGGCGGCGGAAGGAGCGGGCCGGCCACCGTCGGCGCGCTGTACAGGTCCCCGGACGAGGAATCCGGCCGCGCCTGCCGCGTCGGCTGATCCGCCGGCCCGGTGCCCTCGGGCGGCTGCGTGGGCTGGTCCGGCAGTGTGGTGCCCCCGGGCGGCTGCGTGGGCTGGTCCGGCAGCGTGGTGCCCCTGGGCGGCTGCGTGGGCTGGTCCGGCAGTGTGGTGTTCCGGGGCGGCTGCGTCGGCCGGTCCGGCAGTGTGGTGTTCCGGGGCGGCTGCGTCGGCCGGTCGGGTGGCTTGGTGTCCCGGGGCGGTTGTGTCGGTGGGTGGGGCAGTGTGGTGTCCTGCGGCGGCTGTGTCGGCCGGTCGGGCGGCCTGGTGTCCTGCGGCGGCTGGGTGGGCCGGTCGTAGGTCCTATGGTCCTGGGGCTCCTGCCCCGGCACGTCCGGGGTTGTGACCTGCGACGGCTTCCACCTCGGCCCGTCCGGGACCGGGGCACCGTACGGGCCACGACGCCCGGCTGCCGGCGGGGCGTCCTCCGGTTGCCGCCCGGGCTGGTCCGCAGACGCTGGACCGGGTGGGCCCCAAGTCCGATCCGGCGGCGCGTCGGGCGGGCTCCCAGGCCGGTCCGGCGGCGGTGCGTCGTGCGGGCCCCCGGGCTGGTCCGCAGACGCTGGACCGGGTGGGCCCCAAGTCCGATCCGGCGGCGCGTCGGGCGGGCTGCCAGGCCGGTCCGGCGGCGGTGCGTCGTGCGGGCCCCAGGGCCGATCCGGCGGTGCGCCGGGCGGGCCCCAGGCCCGGTCCGATGGCAGCGCGCCGGGTGGGCCCCAGGGCCGGTCTGGCAGCGTGCTCCCCGAGTCGCCCCATCCCGCATCGCCCCATCCCGCATCGCCCCGCCCCGCGAGCCTCCCGTCCCCCGCGAACCTGCCGTCCCCCGCGAGCCCGCCACCCCCCGCCGGGACCGGAGCCCGCGCGTCACTCCGTGCCAGAGGTGCAGCGCGCCGCCCGGCGGCTCCCGTCGCCCTCGCCAGCAGTGCGCCGGCGGCCCCCGCCCCGGCGCCCCAGACCGCGCCCAGCAGCACAGCCGTCCCCCCGCGCCCCTGCAGGTCGACCCCCGCGCCGAACGCGTCGACGCCGAGCACGGACACCGAGGCGCTGAGGGACACCCCCGTCCACCAGGCGAGCAGGGGCAGTGCCAACGCGGTCACCACTCCGAGCCGAAGTGCGCACTGGCCGACGAAGCCGAGGTGCGGCCGCGCCGGGTCGCCGGGACCGCCTACGGACGAGGTACCGGGACCAGGACCCCGCACGCCCCCGGACTCGGCCCCCGCCGTCGGCACCCGCGTCCGCACACCACCCCCCGGCACCGGCGACCCGGACGTCCCCGCCCCCGCCCCCGCCCCCGGCGACGGTGTGCATGCCGCCCCCGCCCCCTCCGACGTCCGCCCAGCCGCACCCCCCGAAGGGGTCCGCACCGCCGTCAGCGCCCCCGCCAGAAGCATCGTCGCCGCCGCTCCCACCGCCAGCAGCCAGACCCGTCCGTCCAGGGCGGCCAGACTTTCCAGCGTGACCGGCCGGCCGGGACGGGTGGTCAGCAGCGTGTCCAGGGGGTCGGGCAGCAGCCGGGCGAGAGCACCCGTCGCCGTGCCGTCCGCAGGCACGAACAGACCGAGCGGGAGGCCGAGCCACACCCCGTTGGGCGCCCCGAGCAGCGCCCCGCCGACGACCCGCCCGGGGTGATCGTCGCCGGCCGCCGCGTACCCGGCCGCGGCGAGCCCCGCCGCCACCGCGACCAGCAGCGCACCGACCAGCGCGGACACGGCCGGCCGGACCGCTCGGTGGACGGCCTCGAAGCCGCGCGGCAGGGGAGTGCGGCGTGAGGCGAGCAGTGCGATCAGCAGCACCCCGGCCGACCAGCCGGCAGCGGCGAGCACGGTGGGCGCGGTGTCGACGGAGAAGGTGACCACCGCCCGGACGTCGACGAGATCACCGATCGCGTCGGGCAGCAGGCCACCGATGTCCCCCGGATCCCCGAGATCCCCCAGGTCGCCCAGGCCGGGAATCTCCAGGCCCCCGGACCCGCCACCGCCCGTGGACCCGCCCCGTCCGTCGAGTCCGAGAACACCGTCCCGGATCGTGAAGACGCCGTGGCCGGCCTGGACCAGGGCGCCCAGCGTCACCGTGAACAGCACCACCACCGCTGCGGCGCGCGCCAGGAGCTCGGACGGCGCGACCACCGCTCCCGCGCGGCGCAGGGACCGCAGGAAGAAGGAGGACAGCAGCAGCGCGCCGACGAGGCTGACGCCCAGCGGCGTGGCCTCGACGGCGGTGTGCGCCTGGACCCCCTCCCGTCCGAACGCGGACAGCTCGCCGGACGACGTGACGGAGCCGCCCACCGCCAGGGCCATCAGCGCCGCGGCCATCGGCGCCGGCGACCCGGCCGAGTCCGTGCCGGGAGCGTCCGCGCCGAGCAGGTGCACACCGAGTGCGGCCGTCGCCGCCATCCCGGACAGCGCCCAGCTCACCGAGGTGATGGCGGCCGGCAGGATGTCCCGCCACGGCAGACGGGCGTCCCCGCGCGCCCTGCCGGCCGTCGTGGCAGCGCTCATGGCCAACCCCCGATCCGCGCGCGGCCCGTCCGCCGCGCATGTCCCCCTCGCGTGGACTACCACGTACCGCGCCGGTTTCAACCCCGCCGGCGACGGCAGTCGGAGTGCGCCCCGCGCACGCTCCTCAAGGCCCGACTTCCGGTCGGAGAACGGAGCCTGTCATAGTTCCCCCCGATGTTCGACATCCCTAGACTCCCCGCGACGGGGGTAATTCGGGGGACAACTCAGTGGGGCATGGAGTGCCGGAACTCGTACTGCAATCAAACGGACGGACCTGGACGCTCGATGCGTCCGCGTCCTACACCCTGGGACGCGATCCGCAGGGTGACATCGTGTTCGACGACGCCAGGGTCTCCTGGCGGCACGCCACGATCAGCTTCAACGGCCGCGGTTGGGTCCTCGAGGACCACGGCAGCACCAACGGCACGTACGTGGCGGGGCAGCGGGTCCAGCAGGTGGAGATCGCTCCCGGCTCGGTCGTGCACCTCGGCAACGCCACCGACGGACCGCGCCTCGATCTCTCCGGCGCCGCGGCCGCCGTCGTGACACCGCAGGCCCGGCCCCAGCAGCAGCCGTACGCCGCCCAGGGTGCGAACGCCGGCTGGGCGCAGCAGGTCCCGCAGCAGCAGGCGGCCCCGCAACAGCCGCAGCAGGTACCGCAGTCGGCGTCGATTCCGCAGCAGCAGGGCCCCGGCGGCGGCGCGGGGGCGCCGCCGGTCCACGGCGACCGCAGCCCGACCATGTTCCACCAGTTCTCCCTCGGCCGCGTCATGCGCATCGGCCGCTCCCTGGAGAACGACCTGGTCGTCTCCGACCTGCAGGTCTCCCGCAACCACGCCGAGTTCCACTCGACGCCCGACGGCCGGATGGAGATCCGCGACCTCGGCTCGCACAACGGCACGTACGTCAACGGCCAGCCGATTCCCAAGGGCGGCTCGGCGCACCTGGGCCCGGCCGACATCATCGGCGTCGGCCACTCGACGTTCCGGATCGTCGGCGACCGGCTCGAGGAGTTCGTCGACACCGGCGAGGTCTCCTTCTCCGCACGCCACTTGACGGTGACGGTCGACGGCGGCAAGCAGATCCTCAAGGACGTCTCCTTCGGCGTCCCGGAGAAGTCGCTCGTCGCGGTCATCGGCCCGTCCGGTTCCGGCAAGTCGACCCTGCTGAAGGCGCTCACGGGCTACCGCCCCGCAGACCAGGGCGAGGTCCTCTACGACAACCGCAACCTCTACAAGCAGTTCGCCGAACTGCGCCAGCGCATCGGTCTGGTCCCGCAGGACGACATCCTGCACAAGGAGCTGAGCGTCAAGAAGGCCCTCAAGTACGCGGCCAAGCTGCGCTTCCCGGCCGACACCACGGCCGCCGAGCGCCAGGCCCGCATCGACGAGGTGCTGCGCGAGCTGAAGCTCGACATCCACAAGGACAAGAAGGTCACCTCCCTGTCCGGCGGTCAGCGCAAGCGCGTCTCGGTGGCCCTGGAGCTGCTGACCAAGCCGTCGCTGATCTTCCTGGACGAGCCGACCTCCGGCCTCGACCCGGGCATGGACCGCGACGTGATGCAGCTGCTGCGCGGCCTCGCGGACGACGGCCGCACGGTCCTCGTCGTCACCCACTCCGTGGCCGAGCTGGCGCTGTGCGACAAGCTCCTGGTGATGGCGCCGGGCGGCTCGGTCGCCTACTTCGGCCCGCCGGAGGAGGCGCTGAACTTCTTCGGCTACGACGGCTGGGCCGACGTCTTCTCCGCCTTCGAGAACTACCGCGACTACGACTGGGCCGGCCGCTGGAAGGGCTCGCAGCACTACCGGATGTACGCCGCGGACATCGACGCCGGCGCCCCGCAGTCCGCGCACACGCCCCCGCCGCAGGCCGTCAGGCCGCCCAAGCCGCAGGGCTGGGGCTCGCAGCTGCTGACCCTGATCCGGCGGTATGTGTCGGTCATCGCCTCCGACAAGGGCTTCCTCGCGCTGACGGTCGTCCTGCCGGCGGTTCTCGGCGCGGTCAGCCTGCTCATCGACTCGGACAAGGGCCTGCTGGTCAACCCGGTGAACCCGAAGACCGGCCTGCACATCCCGAACGGCACGGCGACCACGGTGCTGCTGATCCTCTCGGTCGGCGCGTGCTTCGCGGGCGCCGCGAACTCCGTCCGTGAGCTGATCAAGGAACGGGTCATCTACGAGCGGGAGCGCGCCACCGGCCTGTCCCGCTCGGCGTACCTGATGTCCAAGGTGGTCGTTCTCGGCACCGTCACCGTGCTGCAGGGCCTCATGGTGGGCCTGATCGGCTTCTCCAGCCGCGAGATCCCCGAAGAGGGCCTGATCCTGGGCAACGCGACGCTGTTCGAGCTGTGCCTGCCGATCATGGCGCTCGGCTTCACCTCGATGATGTTCGGCCTGGTCATCTCCTCGCTGGTGAAGACCGCCGAGAAGACCATGCCGCTGCTGGTGATGTTCGCGATCATCCAGGTCGTGTTCACCGGCTGCCTGTTCACCCTGAACGGCACCGTCGGCGTGAACCAGTTCTCGTACCTGATGCCGTCGCGCTGGGCGGTGGCCGCCGCCGGCACCACGCTGGACTTCAACAACATCGCCCCCAACAGTGACGATCCGACGAGCACGGATCCGCTGTGGGACCACCAGGTCTCGGCCTGGGGCATGGACATGGCGGCCCTGATCGCGCTGGGCGTCCTCTGCGGCTTCCTCGTGGCGCGCTTCCTGCGCCGGCACGAGCCGGAGGTCATGCGCAAGTAGCGGCCGTGCGCGGGCAGGGACGCCGCGGGCGCCCCGTGCACGGCGACGGGCGGCACCCCGCGGGGTGCCGCCCGTCCGTATGCGACGAAGGGCGGCACCCGCACGGGTGCCGCCCTTTCCGCGTGTCTCAGAGGTCCGCGCCGACCTCAGTACGCGCTGTTGACGTTGTCGATCGAGCCGTAGCGGTCGGCGGCGTAGTTGGCGGCGGCGGTGATGTTGGCGACCGGGTCGTAGATGTTCTGCGACGTGCCGGGGACGTGGTACGCGGCGAAGGTCGGCGGGATGACCTGCAGCAGGCCCTTCGACGGGATGCCGTTGCGGGCGTTGATGTCCCAGTTGTTGATGGCGTTGGGGTTGCCCGAGGACTCCCGCATGATGTTGCGGTGCAGGCCGCTGTAGGAGCCCGGGATGTTGTGCCGGTCCATGATGTCCAGCGCCTGCCGGATCCAGCCGTCCAGGTTGTTGCCGTAGCTCTTGGCGGCGACCGGGGCCACGTGCGGACGTGCGGCGGCCCGGGAGGCGGCCTGTGCGGCCTGCGCGGCCTTGCGGGCGGCTTCGGCCTTCCGCTGCGCGGCGGCCCGCTCCGCGGCCTGGTGCTGGGCGGCGGCCTGGGCCGCGGCCTGCTTCCTGGCCTCGATGGCCTGGATCTTCACGCTCCTGCTGGCGAGCTGGTCGGTGACGCTCGGCTTGACGTCCTTGATCGGCTCGGAGCTGAACCGCACCGGAGCGGACGCGGGAGCCTCGGCCACGGTCGACTCGGCCTGGCTCGGGGCCGCGGAGAGGGCGATGGCGGCGGCGCCGAGGGTGGCGACACCGGCGGCGGCCACCTTGTGGGACGTGGTGAGGGACTTGGCCAGGGCACGACTGCGCTGGAGCACGGTGTTTTCGGGCATGGCGGAAGAGACCTCTTCGAGTTGCGCGGAGGTCGCTCGTCGGACAGCGGTGGCAGGAGCCTTCCCGCAGGAACGCTGCGGGGCGAACCCGCGGCGCTGAGCGACGTGAGCCATTCTTAGCGGCCGCAAAAACCCCAGGCAAAGGTGTGACGTACTATCCGGGATCGTCGGACGGGAACCGGCAAAACGGGACACACGGGGCTGACTGTCCCGTTCACGGGGCTGCCGGGTCTCCTAGGTGCCTTCGTACGTGATCTGCGCCCTATGCCCGTCCTCACACCGCGGGCGCCCACACCTCACCCCACGTTGCCGCCGCAACGCAGTGGGTGAGCGGCTTCTCCGCGCGGACGAGCCGCCCGCCGACGGACGTCGTCGCCGGGGCGCCTGCCCGCCCACGGCCCCTTCACACCCGGGTCCGCCCGGCGGCTGCGACGACCCGGCCGGACGCCCCGCCCGGACGGCACCGGCCCGGCCGCGCCCCCTCCCCGTTCCCGCGTCCCCCGGACCCCGGCCGCCCACTCCACGGCGGCACCCCCCCGTCGTGCCGGCTCCGCACGGCCCCCCACCAGCCCGGTCCCCGGTGCCGCCCCGCCGGTACGGTGAGGGCATGAGCCAAGGCCCCCGGTCCGGCCTCGCCGCGGTGAGTTCCGCGCTGCTGGCCATGAGCAGGCACCTGGAGGTGCGCGACGTCCTGAAGACGATCGTCGCCTCGGCCCGTGAGCTGCTCGACGCGCAGTACGCCGCCCTCGGCGTCCCGGACGACCACGGCGGCTTCGCCCAGTTCGTGGTCGACGGCGTCAGCGACGAGCAGTGGCGGGCGATCGGCCCGCTCCCGCGCCAGCACGGCGTTCTCGCCGCGATGCTGCGCGAGGCGCGGACCGAGCGCCTCGCCGACGTGCGCGAGGACCCCCGCTTTGAAGGCTGGCCGGCCGCACACCCCGAACTCTCGGACTTCCTGGGCATGCCGGTCTGTGACGGCGACGAGGTCATCGGAGCGCTGTTCCTGGCCAACAAGAACTGCCCGAAACCCCTCGGGAGCTGCGGCTTCACCGAGGAGGACGAGGAACTGCTGTCGATCCTCGCCCAGCACGCCGCGATCGCGCTCACCAACGCCCGCCTGTACGAACGCAGCCGCGAGCTCACCATCGCCGAGGAACGCTCCCGCCTCGCGCACGAGCTGCACGACGCGGTCAGCCAGAAGCTGTTCTCGCTGCGTCTGACCGCCCAGGCCGCCACCGCGCTCGTCGACCGCGACCCGGCCCGCGCCAGGGAGGAGCTGCACCAGGTGGCCGCGCTCGCCGCGGAGGCCGCCGACGAGCTGCGTGCCGCCGTCGTGGAACTGCGCCCCGCGGCCCTCGACGAGGACGGCCTGGTCGCCACCCTGCGCACCCAGATCCAGGTCCTCGACCGCGCCCACACCGCGCGCGTCACCTTCACCGCCCGGAGCTTCAGGGCGCTCCCCGCCGCACAGGAGGAGGCCCTGCTCCGCGTCGCCCAGGAGGCGCTGCACAACGCGCTGCGGCACTCGGGCGGCCGGCACGTCGACGTGACCCTGGACCGCCGCGGCTGCGGCGCCGTCCTGCGGGTCGCCGACGACGGCGCCGGGTTCGACCCCGGCACGGTCTCCCGCGCGGGACGCCACCTCGGCCTGGTCTCCATGCGCGACCGGGCGAGCGGGGTCGGCGGCAGTCTGACCGTGGAATCGGCGCCCGGCAAGGGCACCACGATCGAGATGGAGGTACCCGGTGGCTGAGCCGGTCAGGGTCCTGCTCGTCGACGACCACCAGGTCGTCCGCCGGGGCCTGCGCACCTTCCTCGAGGTGCAGGACGACATCGAGGTCGTGGGCGAGGCGGCCGACGGCGCGGAGGGCGTCGCCCGGGCCGGGGAGCTGCGGCCCGACGTCGTCCTCATGGACGTCACCATGCCGATCATGGACGGCGTCGCGGCGCTGCGGCGGCTGCGGGAACTCGCCAACCCGGCCCGTGTCCTGATCGTCACCAGCTTCACCGAACAGCGCACGGTGGTCCCGGCCCTGCGGGCGGGCGCCGCCGGGTACGTCTACAAGGACGTGGACCCGGACGCGCTCGCGGCGGCCATCCGCTCGGTGCACGCCGGACACGTCGTGCTGCAACCCGAGGTCGCGGGCGCCCTGCTGTCGCAGGAGGAGGGCAACCCGGGCCAGGGCAGGGGAGGTTCGCTCACCGAGCGGGAGCGCGAGGTGCTCGGCCTGATAGCGGACGGCCGCTCGAACCGCGAGATAGCGCGTGCGCTGGTGCTCTCCGAGAAGACCGTGAAGACGCACGTGTCGAACATCCTGATGAAGCTCGACCTGGCGGACCGCACACAGGCCGCGCTGTGGGCCGTACGGCACGGCGTGACCGGCTGACCCCCTCACCCGAGGTCCACGACAGGTTCTCCTCAGGGCCGGCACTCATCCCGTCGTGGAGATGTCCTCCGGACGGCGCGCCCGCCGGAAGCCCCGGCCGCGGCTCTCCGGCGCCGGCCGCGGCGCCTGCCACGGCCCTCTGCCACCTCGGCGCACCGTCCGCGCCACACCGTGCGCGGCCGTCGGCGCGACCCCGCGGCCTCCAGGCTTGCGACCCGCGCCCCCTGGCCTGGTGCCGGGCGTGACGGGCGCTTCCTGCCCCGGTGCCGGGCGCGACCCGCGCCCGCTCGCCCAAGGCCGGGCGCGGCCCGCGCTCTCCGGACCGGTGCCGGGCGCGGCCCGGATGCCGCGGTGGCCCTTGGCCTGGTTGACGTTGTCGGTGACGGCGATGAGCTGCGGGCGGGTCAGGTCGTTGGCGAAGGCCTGGCGCTGCGCGCGCGGGGTGGTGCGGCCGGGTGACGGTCGCACCCGTGGGTGTCGTGGCGCGCCCCCTGGCCCGGCGCCTGGCGCGACCCGCGCCCGCGGGACCGGAGGCCACGCTCGCACGGCCCCGGCGGCACCACCGCACCCCGAGGCGCCGCGGTGCCGCGGTGCCGCTCATTACTCCCGCCTCAGCGCGCCCCTTTCTCGCGCTCCTCCACGACGGAGTTGTACGCCGCCACCCGCGCCCGCCGGGCCGTCCGCTCCACCGGCCGCAGCGCCGCCGCCCGCGCCCCCATCTCCGACGCGCTCACCGCACCGCCGTGCCCGTTCCCCGCGGCGAGCGACACCAGCAGTCCCACCCGCTGCGCCAGCTCCAGCACGCGCGCCGCCCGCGGCGGATACCCCGGAGCCAGCACCTCCCGGCCCCGTGCCCCCTCGGCCCGCGCCCGGTACGCGTCGATCGCCGCCTCCGCCACCGGACCCGACCCGGCGACGTCCAGCCGCGACAACACCTCGGTGGCCTCCCGCAGGGCCTCCGCCAGCTCCCGCTCGGCCTCGCCCAGCGACGGCACGTCGGCCGGCGGCGCCTCCCGCACCGGCAGCACGTGCCAGACCACCTCGACGTGCACATCACCCGCCGGCCCGGCCCCGTACACCTCCGGCACCAGGCCGACCGCGGCGCCGTGGCAGACCACCGCCTCCCCGGCGTCCAGCGCCCGCGCGTTGAACTCCGGCGGCCCGCTCAGCCCCAGCGGATGCCCCGGCGCGGGCAGCGCCACCCGCAGCCCGGTCACGCCCAGCGCGCGCAGCCGCCCCAGCGCCAGAGTCAGCCCGACCGGCGCCGACTCGCCGGGCAGCCCCTGGACCCGGTGGACGGCGTCGTCCCCGACGATCGCCAGCACGGCGTCGTCCGGTGAGACAATCCCGGCCAGAAGTGCGTTTCCCCAAGCGGCGAGGCGTCCAGAGCGCGGTTCCGAGAGCATGCCCTCCACCCTAAGGACCGGACCGCTGGAACGGCGCCCCCGGCCGGTGGCGTAGATTTTCCAGTGGGCTGCGCCCACCGGCGCGGCTGACCGAGCCACAGGCGTACGCGACAGCCGAGACCGGCACACTGCAAGGGGAGACAACGCGCTCATGAGCGATGTTCTGGAGCTTCAGGACGTATCCGTGGTCCGCGAGGGCCGGGCTCTGGTGGACCAGGTCTCCTGGTCGGTCAAGGAGGGCGAGCGCTGGGTCATCCTCGGCCCCAACGGCGCCGGCAAGACCACCCTCCTCAACGTCGCCTCCAGCTACCTCTACCCCACCCAGGGCACCGCCACCATCCTCGGCGAGACCCTCGGCCGCCCCGGCACCGACGTCTTCGAGCTGCGCCCCCGCATCGGCGTCGCCGGCATCGCCATGGCCGAGAAGCTGCCCAAGCGCCAGACCGTCCTGCAGACCGTGCTGACCGCCGCGTACGGCATGACCGCCGGCTGGCAGGAGGAGTACGAGGCCGTCGACGAGCAGCGCGCCCGCGCCTTCCTCGACCGCCTCGGCATGACCGAGTACCTCGACCGCAGGTTCGGCACCCTCTCCGAGGGCGAGCGCAAGCGCACCCTCATCGCCCGCGCCCTGATGACCGACCCCGAGCTGCTGCTCCTCGACGAGCCCGCCGCCGGGCTCGACCTGGGCGGCCGCGAGGACCTGGTGCGCCGCCTCGGCCGGCTCGCCCGCGACCCCATCGCCCCCTCGATGATCATGGTCACGCACCACGTCGAGGAGATCGCCCCCGGCTTCACCCACGTCCTGATGATCCGCCAGGGCAAGGTCCTCGCCGCCGGCCCGCTGGAGCTCGAACTGACCTCCCGCAACCTCTCCCTGTGCTTCGGGCTGCCGCTCGTCGTCGAGCAGATGGGCGACCGCTGGACCGCCCAGGGCCTTCCGCTGTCCTGATCCCGCCCCGCCGCGCCCTGTCCGCGTGGGACCGGCGGACCTACCATGACCATGTGAACGACATCGACGCATGGGTGTGGTGGCTCATCGGCGCGGCAGCGCTCGGAATCCCGCTCGTGGTGACCGCGATGCCGGAGTTCGGCATGTTCGCGGTGGGCGCCGTGGCCGCGGCAGTCGTCGCGGGACTCGGCTTCGGCGCCGTGGTCCAGGTGCTCGCCTTCGTCGTCGTCTCCGTCGCCCTCATCGCCGTCGTGCGGCCCATCGCCGCCCGGCACGGCAGGCAGCGCCCCCAACTCGCCACCGGCGTCGACGCGCTGAAGGGCAGGCAGGCCGTCGTCCTGGAGCGTGTGGACGGCTCCGGCGGCCGCGTCAAGCTCGCCGGGGAGGTCTGGTCGGCGCGTGCGCTCGACACCGGCCGCAGCTACGAACCCGGCGAGGAAGTCGACGTCGTGGACATCGAGGGAGCCACCGCCATCGTCATGTGACCTCGGACAACGCCGGGATGGCGGAACTGGACCGAACACCCCACACGGCACGCGACGGTCTGTCAGACTCGATCAGCAAGATCTTCAGCAGTCCATAGGATCTTCCGAAAGCGCCGAGGCGGAGAAGGAGACGGGGAGCGGGACGATGGAACCGGTCATCATCGTTTTGATCATTCTGGTGGTGTTGGTCTTCATCGCCCTGATCAAGACCATCCAGGTCATTCCACAGGCCAGCGCCGCCATCGTGGAGCGCTTCGGCCGTTACACCCGGACGCTGAACGCGGGACTCAACATCGTCGTCCCGTTCATCGACACCATCCGCAACCGCATCGACCTGCGCGAGCAGGTCGTGCCGTTCCCGCCCCAGCCGGTGATCACCCAGGACAACCTGGTGGTCAACATCGACACCGTCATCTACTACCAGGTGACCGACGCGCGGGCCGCCACCTACGAGGTCGCCAGCTACATCCAGGCGATCGAGCAGCTCACCGTCACCACGCTGCGCAACATCATCGGCGGCATGGACCTCGAGCGCACCCTGACCTCCCGCGAGGAGATCAACGCCGCCCTGCGCGGCGTCCTCGACGAGGCCACCGGCAAGTGGGGCATCCGCGTCAACCGCGTCGAACTCAAGGCCATCGAGCCGCCCACGTCCATCCAGGACTCCATGGAGAAGCAGATGCGCGCCGACCGGGACAAGCGCGCCGCCATCCTCCAGGCAGAAGGCGTCCGGCAGTCCGAGATCCTGCGCGCCGAGGGCGAGAAGCAGTCCCAGATCCTGCGCGCCGAGGGTGAGGCCAAGGCGGCCGCCCTGCGCGCCGAGGGCGAGGCCCAGGCCGTCCGCACGGTCTTCGAGGCCATCCACGCCGGCGACCCGGACCAGAAGCTCCTGTCCTACCAGTACCTCCAGATGCTCCCGAAGATCGCCGAGGGCGACGCCAACAAGCTCTGGATCGTCCCCAGCGAGATCGGTGACGCCCTCAAGGGCCTGTCCGGCGCGATGGGCAACTTCGGCCCCATGGGCGGCGGTTCGGGCGGCAGCGGCTCCTCCGCCGCCGCGGACAAGGGCGGTACGGAGCGCCGCGAGCGCCCGCCGATCGACTGAGGGACCCGCCCCACTACCGCGGAAGCCCCGCGCCCCCCGAGGGCGCGGGGCTTCCGCGTCGTACGGCACCGCCTCGGCCGCCGCACGGCGGTCCGGCCGGGGACACGGTGTCGGGCTTCGCCCGGCAGCACGGGGGCCGGATCGAGCCCGGACCCGGCCGGCCGCCGCCCCGGGAACGGCGGAGGGAGCACCCCGGCCGTCCGGACCGGCGGGCCGTCAGGCGGCGGCCCCGTGCGCCAGCCACTCGGGCAGCGCCGCCAACTCCGTCTGCCCCAGCGCCAGCAGCATCGCGTCCGCCGGGCTCGGCTCGAACGGCTGCCGCAGCAGCGGCATCCCCGCCTCCTCCGGCGTCCGGTTCGCCTTGCGGTGGTTGTCCTGCGCGCACGACGCCACCGTGTTCAGCCAGGTGTCCTGCCCGCCCCGCGACCGCGGCACCACGTGGTCCACGGTCGTCGCCCGGCCGCCGCAGTAAGCGCACCGGTGCCGGTCCCGTACCAGCACGCCCCGCCGCGACCACGGTGCTCGTCTTCGGAAGGGCACCCGGACGTACCTGCACAGCCGGATCACCCGGGGCGCGGGTATGTCGACCGCGGCTCCCCGCATCCGCAGTTCGGGGTGGGCCTGCTCGACGACGGCCTTGTCCTGGAGCACCAGAACGACGGCTCGATTCACAGTCACCGTCGACAGCGGCTCGAAGCTCGCGTTGAGTACCAGCGTGTCCCGCATACCAGCCCACCTCCCGTGTGCACCGGCCCACCCCCTGGCGGGCTGGGACCAACTCTGGCCGGGCACGCCGGGAGGGACAACGCAATATCCCTTCCCCCGGAAGGGCGGTCCGCGCGTCCCCGGCGACAAAAGTGCCCGCCTCCGATCACTTCCATGACCGGAGGCGGGCAAACGTCCCGTGAACGCCCGGCCGGCTGTCAGCCCTGCGCGGGGTTCTCGTACTCGCCGATCAGCTGGGCCCGCGCGACGGCGTGGAACCGCAGGTTGAAGCCCACCACCGCGGGGGAGGCGTCCGCGTCCGGACCGAGCTTCTCCTGGTCCACGGCGTACACCGTGAACACGTAACGGTGCGGCCCGTCCCCGGGCGGCGGCGCGGCGCCCCCGAAGTCCCTCGTCCCGTAGTCGTTCCGCGCCTGCACGGCACCCTCGGGCAGACCTTCGAACTTCCCGCTGCCCGCACCGGCCGGCAGCTCGGTCACCGAGGCCGGGATGTCGAACACGACCCAGTGCCAGAACCCGCTCCCCGTCGGGGCGTCCGGGTCGTAGCAGGTCACGGCGAAGCTCTTGGTCTCGGCCGGGAAGCCCTCCCAGCGCAGGTGCGGCGAGGTGTTCCCCGCCGCGTGGACCTGAGCGTCCTTGAGTGTCGCCCCTTCCTGGACGTCGTCGCTCGTCACCGTGAAGGACGGCACGGGCGGATGGAAGTCGTGGGGGAGCGGCCGCCTCTTGAGCTCGGTCACCTCGGCACCTCCTGATCGGTTCTGGGATGACTCATGATCAACCAAGTCACCGGTTCCAGAGCCTAGAACCAGTTGCGCCTGCTGCCGACCTCGGAGATCCACTGGTGCAGATACGCCGCCCAGTCGGTCCCCTGGTAGTCCTGCAGACCCACCTGGAACGAGCGGAACGTGTCGCTGCTCTCGCTGAACAGGCCCGGCTTCTTGTCCATCTCCAGCACGACGTCCATCGCGTGCTCGTCGGCCACGAAGCTCAGTTCGACCTGGTTGAGGCCCCGGTACTGGGACGGCGGGTAGAACTCGATCTCCTGGTAGAACGGCAGCCGCTGCCGCGTACCCCGGATGTGGCCGCGCTCCATGTCCGCGTTCTTGAAGCGGAAGCCCAGGCCGATGAAGGCGTCCAGGATCGCCTTCTGCGCCGGCAGCGGGTGCACGTTGATCGGGTCGAGGTCACCGGAGTCCACGGCGCGCGCGATCTCCAGCTCCGTGGTCACCCCGATGTGCATGCCGCGCAGCGGCTGCCCGTCGATCACGGTGACCGGCGTCTCCCACGGGATCTCCAGGCCGAACGGCACGGCGTGCACGGCCCCCGCCTGCAGCTCGAAGGCGCCACCGAGCCGCATCTTGGTGAACTCGATGTCCTGCTTGTACTCCTGGTCGCCGCTCTCCACCTCGACCTTGGCCTGCAGACCGACCGACAGTCCCTCGATCTGCTGGTTGACGGACCCGCCCTGGATGCGCACCTCACCCTGCACGACACCGCCCGGCACGACGTTGTCCTCGTGCAGCACCGTCTCGACGGAAGCCCCGCCGGCCCCCAGGCTCGCGAGCAGCTTCTTGAACGCCATGACTCTCCCTCTACGTGTGGGTCCCTGATCCCTACAAACGCGCTCCGGCCGCGGCCGGTTCCGTACCGCACCCTGGCAGGACACCGGGCCCCCGGCCACCCGGCGCGCACCGCCACGCCTGCACTACTCTCGGGCGGCATGTTCGCGCACTACTCTCGGGCGGCATGTTCGCGAGCCCCGACCGTATGCCCCTGCCCAGGGAGTTCTTCGACCGGCCCGTCCTCGAGGTGGCACCGGACCTCCTGGGACGCATCCTCGTCCGCGCCACCCCCGACGGCCCGATCGCACTGCGCCTGACGGAGGTCGAGGCGTACGACGGACCGAACGATCCCGGCTCCCACGCCTACCGGGGACGCACCCCGCGCAACGACGTCATGTTCGGGGAGCCCGGTCATGTGTACGTCTACTTCACCTACGGCATGTGGCACTGCATGAACCTGGTCTGCGGTCCTGAGGGGCGCGCGAGCGCGGTCCTGCTGCGGGCCGGCGAGATCGTCGAGGGCGCCGAGCTGGCCCGCACCCGCCGGCCGTCGGCCCGCAACGACAAGGAACTGGCCAAGGGCCCGGCCCGTCTGGCCACCGCCCTCGACGTGGACCGGGCCCTCGACGGCACCGACGCCTGCGCCGCCGGCGAGACGCCCCTTCGCATCCTTACCGGCACTCCGGTCCCGTCCGGCCAGGTGCGCAACGGCCCGCGCACGGGGGTGGCGGGAGACGGAGGCGTGCACCCCTGGCGCTACTGGGTCGCCGACGACCCGACGGTGAGCCCGTACCGTCCCCACGTGCCGCGGCGGCGTCGAGGTTGACTTGTGCGGACCGGGTGCGTAACGTAGCCCGAGCCGCTGAACCGGGTACGGCGATCGCCTGCAGCCGGAGCGGCAAACCCACTACTCACGATCACCCCTCGGCGGGGTCGCTTCGGACGTGCCTGCACGTCCGAATTCGAACTCGCGGAACTCGATTATGAATCGGGCCGGGGAATCGGCTAACGTAGTGAATGCCGAAAGGGCGCCGGTGAAAGCCGGAAAGCCAGCGGCACATCCCGCCGGCCGGGAATCGGGTCAGACAAGATCTGATAGAGTCGGAAACACCGAAGGGAAGCGCCCGGAGGAAAGCCCGAGAGGGTGAGTACGAAGGAAGCGTCCGTTCCTTGAGAACTCAACAGCGTGCCAAAAGTCAACGCCAGATATGTTGATACCCCGTCTCCAGCATCTGCTGGGGCGAGGTTCCTTTGAAAAAACACAGCGAGGACGCTGTGAACGGCTGGGCTCATTCCGCCCGGCTGTTCCGCTCTCGTGATGTGTCACCCCGAGTACGGGGAAAGCATTCACGGAGAGTTTGATCCTGGCTCAGGACGAACGCTGGCGGCGTGCTTAACACATGCAAGTCGAACGATGAACCACTTCGGTGGGGATTAGTGGCGAACGGGTGAGTAACACGTGGGCAATCTGCCCTGCACTCTGGGACAAGCCCTGGAAACGGGGTCTAATACCGGATACGAGCCTCACGGGCATCCGTGAGGCTGGAAAGCTCCGGCGGTGCAGGATGAGCCCGCGGCCTATCAGCTTGTTGGTGAGGTAA
>NZ_JBEYXZ010000005.1:0-2288 GCF_040645305.1 Streptomyces sp. NPDC046831
GGGCCTCGCGGGGGGGGCGGGGGCCGGCCCCCCCCCCCCCCGGGGGGCCCCCCCCCCCCCCCCCCGGGGGGGGGGGGGGGGGCCGGGGGGCCCGCCCCCCCCCCCCGCCGCCCTCGCGCGTCGGAGGACTCAGCCCGCCGCCGGCACCTGGGTGCGGAGCAGCACGGGCAGCCGTGTCGTGCGGGGCCTGGCCCGCACCTCGGCCACCGCCCGCGGCAGGGCCTGGTCCACGCCGTGGACGACGGAGAGGTGGCGGCCCGCCCGGCTGAAGGCCGTGTAGACCCACGGGCGGCTGAGCGCCTGCGCCGCGTCACCGGGCAGCACCACGACCACCGCGGGCCACCGGCCGCCCACCGCCTGGTGCGCCGTGAGCGCCCACCCGTGCCGTACGCACCGCTCGACCTGCTCGCGGGGCACGGTCACCGGGGAGCCGGCGCACGACAGATGCAGTCCGTCCGCGTCGGCCTTCACCACCCGGCCCGGCAGTGTGCGGCCGGGAGCGGGGGAGTAGGCGATCCGGTCGCCCGGGTCGAAGCCGCCGAACCGGCCGGGGCCCGGGTTGAGCCGCTCCTTCAGGGCCGCGTTCAGCGCGCGGGTGCCCGCCGCGCCGCCGTGGCCCGGGGTGATCACCACCGTCTGCTCGGCGGGGACGCCGATCGCGCGGGGCACCGAGTCCGCGACGAGTTGCACGGTCCGGTGCACGGCCTCGCCCGCGTCCCGCACCGGGACGATCACGACCTCCCGGCCCGGCGCCTCCACCTGCGTCAGCTCACCGACGCCCACACCGGACACCAGCTCGCCGAGCGGACCGGGATCCGGCACCCGCGAGGCGACCTGCGGGCCCACCCGAGCCGCCAGCAGATCCGCGAAGACCCGTCCCGGCCCGACCGACCAGAGCACGGCCGGATCGCCGGCCAGCACCAGGCGCGCCCCGTCCGGCAGCGACTCGACGAGCAGGGCCGCGGTCTCGACGTCGAGCTGGGGGGCGTCCAGCACCACCAGCAGGTCCAGGTCGAGCGCGCCGTCGGCGTCCCGGCCCGGCCCCTCGGCGCCGGACAGCAGCCCGGCCACCGTGGTGACGGCGGCCCCGGCCTCCTCCGCCCCGGCGTCCGGCCCGGTGAACTGCGCCGACAGCGCGGCGAAGCCGTCCCGGCCGAGCGGGCTGTGGGCGGCGGCCCAGGCGCGCAGCCCGAGGCCGCGGGCCGCGGACACCAGCTGGGCCGGCTCGACGCGGGAGGCCTCGCCGCCGGTGTGCAGCACCAGGCCGTGGCCGGCGACCGCGCGGATCAGCTCCGCGGCGGAGCCCCGGGCGGACGCGGCGGCACGCTCCCAGCCCTCGGCGGGACCGTCCTGCTTGGGCACCGAGTTCACCAGCCGGGCCAGTGAGTCGGCGAGGCTCTCCTCGGCGAGGGCGTACCGCTCCAGGCCGACGAGGACGCGCACCGGGCGGCGGTCCTCGCCGTCCTCGCCGTCCTCGTCCGTCTCCTCCGGCTGCCGGGCCGGTGCCCCCGGCTCCTCCAGGGCGTCCTGGAAGGCCAGGGCGTCGCCCTCGGCGAGCGTGCTCTGCAGGGCGGCCTCCGGGTCCGGCACGCCCCGCTGGGCCAGGGCGGCCGTGAGCGCGGACGCCTCCAGCGCGGTGTGACCGGCGACCGCGGCCTGCTCCAGGAGCCAGACCGTGACCGCCCGGCCGCGCCGCTCGTCGTCCGGGCCGCACTCCGGCCCGAGCAGGGCCCGCGCGAAGCCGTCGGCCTGCTCGGGCCGCACCCCGGTGACCCGCAGCAACTGCCAGGGGTCGGCACGAAGGCGCTCGTCCGCGCCCTCGCCGAGGACGGTCGCGGCCGGCACGGCGAGCGCGCCCGGCGCGCCGCCCTCGGCCAGCACCCGGCCCACCGCCTCGACGGTCCGCGGCGCCGGTCCGGCGGGAGCGGCGGCCGTCTCGGCCGGCACCGGCCTCGGGCGCCGTGGCTCCGGAGCCGTCCGGCGGGGCGTGGGCTCCGCCTCGCCGAAGGCTGCCGCCACCGGCTTCTCACCGCTCTCCACGGCCCGTACGGCCGCGAGCAGGTCGGCCGCCGCGCCGCTGAGCTTGGCGCCGCTCCGGATCGGCTCCTTCTTCTCGGCCTTCCGCCGCTCGATGCGCTCGCGCTCGGCCCGCTGGGCCGCGAGCTCCGCCTCGGCCTCGGACAAGGCCGGGGCCTCGCCCGACTCCGAGGCGGCCTCTCCTCCTGCCTCCCCGGCCTCCCCGTTTCCGTCTCCGCCCGAGCCGGCGGCGTCCCCGGAGCCCGCGACGT